>NZ_JAWVWO010000003.1:0-475635 GCF_033657265.1 Flavobacterium sp. MMLR14_040
AGCTTGTTGTGCTTCTGCGTCGGCTTTGGCTTTTGCTTCTGCAGCTAATTTTGCTTGTTGTGCTTCTGCATCTGCTTTGGCTTTTACTTCGGCAGCTAGTTTAGCTTGTTGCGCTTCTGCATCTGCTTTAGCTTTTGCTTCTGCTGCAAGTCTAGCTTGTTGTGCTTCTGCGTCGGCTTTGGCTTTTGCTTCTGCAGCTAATTTTGCTTGTTGTGCTTCTGCATCTGCTTTGGCTTTTACTTCGGCAGCTAGTTTAGCTTGTTGAGCTTCTGCATCTGCTTTTGCTTTTGCTTCTGCTGCAAGTTTTGCTTGTTGTGCTTCTGCATCGGCTTTGGCTTTTGCTTCTGCAGCAAGTTTAGCTTGTTGAGCTTCTGCATCTGCTTTCGCTTTTGTCTCGGCAGCTAGTTTTGCTTGTTGAGCTTCTGCGTCAACTTTAGCTTTTGCTTCTGCAGCTTGTTTTGCTTTTAATGCTTCTGCATCTGCTTTGGCTTTATCAGCAGCTAATTTAGCTTGACGTTCTTCCTCTTCTTGTAATTTTTTAGATTCTTGTTCTGCTTTTAGTCTTTCAGTCGCTTCTGCATCCGCTTTTACTCTTGCATCTGCTAATAATTTCGCTTGTAAAGCTGCCATATCGGCTTTAGCTTTTGCATCAGCAGCTAATTTAGCTTGTTGTGCTTCAGCGTCAGCTTTTGCTTTATTTTCAGCAGCTAGTTTTGCTTCACGAGCTTCTGCTTCTTCTTTAGCTTTAGCCTCAGCAACTAATCTTTTTTGTTCTGCTTCGGCGTCGGCTTTCGCTTTTGCCTCTTCAGCTAATTTTATTTTTAATGCTTCAGCATCTGCTTTTGCTTTTGCTTCGGCAGCTAGTTTTGCTTCATGAGCTTCTGCATCAGCTTTAGCTTTTGCTTCAGCAGCTAATCTCTTTTGTTCAGCTTCGGCGTCGGCTTTCGCTTTTGCCTCTTCAGCTAATTTTATTCTTAACGCTTCCGCATCCGCTTTTGCTTTTGCTTCGGCAGCTAATTTAGCTTGTTGCGCTTCTGCATCTGCTTTCGCTTTGGCTTCAGCAGCTAATTTTGCCTGAGCCTCAGCATCTGCTTTTGCTTTGGCATCTGCAACAAGTTTTGCCTGAAGTGCCTCTGCATCAGCTTTCGCTTTTGCTTCTGCAGCTAATTTTGCCTGAGCCTCAGCATCTGCTTTTGCTTTGGCATCTGCAACAAGTTTTGCCTGAAGTGCCTCCGCATCAGCTTTCGCTTTTGCTTCTGCAGCTAATTTTGCCTGCGCTTCAGCATCTGCTTTTGCTTTTGCATCTGCAGCTAATTTTATTTTTAATGCCTCAGCGTCTGCTTTCGCTTTTGCTTCAGAAGCAAGTCTGGCTTGTCTAGCTTCTTCATCTGCTTTTGCTTTGGCTTCTGTTGCAGCTTTTTCTTTTAATGCAGCTTCTTGTGCGGTTTTTTCTTTTGCAGCAGCGGCTAATTTAGCTTTGTTGGCTGCATCAATACTTACTTTAGTTTTTGCAGCAGCAGCAGCTTTTGCTTTTGCTTCGGCAGCTAACCTTGCCTGAAGTGCATCTGAATCTGCTTTTGCTTTGGCGTCAGCAGCTAATATAGATTGTAAATCTGCCGCTTCAGCTTTCGCTTTTGCATCTGCTTTACGTTTAGCTTCTGCAGCATCTGCTTTTGCCTGAGCATCAGCAGCTAACTTAATTTTTAATGCTTCAGCATCTGCTTTCGCTTTTTCAGCAGCTAATTCTGCAGCAGTTTTTTGTGGCTCAGCTGTTTCTGTAACAGTTGTTGTTTCAGTAACAGCTGGTTTTTTAGCTACTCCCTCGGCATCAACTTTTCCTTTTGCAGCAGCTAATCGGGCTCTTTCTGCAATTTGAGCGTCTACTCTGGCTTTATTTTCTGCAGCCAGTTTTGCTCTTTCGGCATCCTGTGCATCAGCTTTTGCTTTATTATCCGCAGCAATTCTTGCTCGCTCTGCAGCTTGTGCATCTGCTTTTGCTTTATTGTCTGCTAATAATCTTGCTCTTTGTGTAGCTTGTGCATCTGCTTTAGTTTTATTATCTGCAGCTAATTTTGCTCTTTGTTCCGCTTGCGCATCAGCTTTAGTTTTATTATCTGCGGCTAATCTTGCTCTTTCTACTGCCTGTGCATCTGCATTGGTTTTATTACCAGCTGTCAATCTTGCTCTTTCTGCTGCTTGTGCATCGACTTTTGATTTATCAGCAGCCAATTGTGCAGCTGTTTTTTCTGTAGCTGCTGCTGGTTGGTTGGTTGCAGCTATTTGTGTTTTGGCTGTACCTTGTACATCGGCTTTTGCTTTTGCATCTGCCGCTAATCTTGCTCTTTCTGCAGCTTGTGCATCTGCTTTAGTTTTTGCATCCGCAGCTAGTCTCGCTCTTTCTGCAGCTTGTGCATCTGCTTTAGTTTTTGCATCCGCAGCTAGTCTTGCTCTTTCTGCAGCTTGTGCATCGGCTTTTGTTTTTGCATCTGCAGCAAGTCTGGCTTTTTCTGCAGCTTGTGCATCAGCTTTCGCTTTAGTATCAGCAGCTAATCTTGCTCTTTCTGCAGCCTGTGCATCGGCTTTTGTTTTATTATCTGTAGCTAATCTTGCTTTTTCAGCAGCTTGTGCATCTGCTTTTGCTTTTGCATCGGCAGCTAATCTTATTTTTAATGCTTCAGCGTCTGCTTTTGCTTTATTGTCGGCTTCTAATTTTGCTTTTGCCGCGGCTTCGGCATCAGCCTTGGCTTTTTCTGCAGCAGCAAGTCGTATTCTTTGTGCTTCTGCATCAGCTTGTGCTTTTGCATCGGCTGCGAGTTTTGCTTTTTCAGCACCACTTGTTCTTGTAACCTGAGCTGTAGATGTGTTTTTCTTAGCAATTACAGGTTTAGATCTGTCCGGATCTATAAGAGCACCATCTTCATCATCTCCGTAATAGTAATTTCTGTTTTTAAATTTATATGCTATTGCAAATTCATGAGAACCACCTAAATTGGTAAAATTCCCCATTCCTCTTTCATAATTATATTCTATAGCAATACTTGGAGTAATATTAAATCCAAGTCCTGCTGAAATTCCGTATAAAGTATTATATCCGGCTTGTGCCCAAACTCCTTTTGGAACAGAAATCATGGCAAGCCCTGAAATAACTGCTTTATCTTGTTTAATTTCTGTTTTTACAATTCCTGAGAATTTACTTTGTTCAAAAAAACCATAGCTATCAATATATCCTGTGTACATAGCATGCAATTCTATTGCTCTTTCAGGATCATCTTTTACAACTCCTGAACCAAAGTTGTAAAGAATTAAATTGTTTACAGATAATCCGAAATCAAGAAATGCTGTTCCGTAGTTAATACCAGGATTTACAGTAAGCATTGTATTTGATGGATAATCTCCATCTAAAATAGTTGTGTCGTCTGAAATAATTTTGCCTTTGTTTAAACCACTTTGATAAGCACCAACGTTTAAACCGAAAGTTAAATTACTGTCCTGATCTAAAACGATGTTATGCGCAAAGTTACCTACTCCGCCAAACACGGTCATTAAACCATAGTTTTGTTGAAATAAACCAAAAGCAAAAGCTTCATTTTCTCTAAAACGACCTGAGTAACCAAATAAATAAGTGTTTGGAGCATCTTCAAACTGCACCCATTGCCTTTTATTATAAAAACTTATATAAGCATTTTGTTCACGAACGAAACTAAATGCCGGGTTAATTAAATATCTATTAAACTTTAAAGAATTTCTAATTGGTAATGAAAACGAAACAACTCCATTCTCAGAAGTCTGGGAATAGAGTACATTTGAAAAACCGTAAAATAAAGTTATGAATAGTAAAATTTTCTTCATATTATTTAATCACAGTTATTGATCCTTTTTTTTCACCTGCATCGCCTTGAATAACATAGTAATATACTGGATTTACATTTTTAAAATCTATTGAGGTTTGTGGCCAGTCGCCCTGATAATCGACAACGTCCAAAACCATATCACCATTCGAACTTATAATCATTACCTTGGTGTTTGTATTTTTATATTCATTTGGGATATTCCAATATGGGTTTAAACCACTTAACTTAATAATATTTGGAATAACCGTTGATGGGCCTGATTGCCCTAAAACTCTAAACTTTAATTCTTTTGTAGCTATACATCCAGAAGCTTGAGAAATTATAACTTTATAATTACCTCTTACGGCTATCACATTATTTTCTGTTGTTGCACCAGCAATCAGATTGTCATTTAAATACCATTCAAATGTTGGACTTGTAGCGTCTGTTGTTACAGAAACATTAATAGTTTCACCTTCTGCAATTGTTGTATCATCTGCAATATCGATACTCGCATTAAAACCATTATTGCTAAGATTAATACTTCCTGTAGCTTTACATCCGCCAAAATCAACATCTACAGTATAAAGTCCTGATTGATTTGTTGTGTAGCTACGTGTTGTTACTCCAGTTATTTCATTTCCATCTTTAAACCATTTATAAGTGTTTCCAGAAGTTGCTGTCAAAACAGTTCCTGTACCACTGTCACAGAAAGGATTTCCAAGACTTGAATTAATTACCGCTGCAGAGCCTGAGCCGGAAGAAACAACATTAACACGGTTTGAACTCGTATTTGGTTCTGTACAAACTCCATATTCTATTTGTGAATAATATTCACCCGGCGCATTAATTACTAACGATAAACCTGTCTGTCCGGCAATAAGAACATTGTCTTTAAACCATTTGTATTTAAGATTAGGATAATTTGCGGGAGATGAAGTTTTAACACCTGGTGTTTCGTTAAAAACTGTCAATGTCATACTACTGCCTGCGCAGATAGTAGCTTCTGTATTTTTATTATTGATATAAAAAGCACCCTCATAACTTTTAAAAAACACTCCAAAAGAAGTTTCACCTACTGAGTTTTTAATTCTCTGGCTTACTACTCCTGTAGAACTTTTTACTCTCATGCTATAAGTATCAGAGCCTATTAGTTCTTCTGGCACGGCAAATCGAATCGTTTTTTGCGTTGCACCTGGGTCACTAACACTGATCTCTCTGGCAATGGTAGTGTTTTGCAAAAAGCTTCCGGAAGGATCTGAAAATTCGATTTGAAAAGTTGTACCAGCCGGAAAATCCAGATAAGTAAAAGTTGCTTTGTATTCGTTGAAACTCGCGCCCGCACAAAATCTGTCAAGACCAGCCTCTAGTTGTTGCGGAACTATGATTGGTGCCTGAGCATACAGGTTTGATTTAGCAATAAATAAAAAGCTAAATAAAAAAAAATATTTAGTAAAAGAGAGAGTAATTTTTCGAATCATATAGTGCGTTTTCTTGCTAAATCTATATCTTCAAAAAACAAAATATCAATGAATGTTTCAGAAAAATCGTATTTGTAGTTCTCAATAATGTCTTTTGCAAGAACCGAATAAGAACCAGCAATTACTGAATTTTCGTAACATCCTGAAGTAGTTTGATTTTCTACATCAGCGGCCATAGCAAGGCTGTCCTTGGGGATGGACAGCCCTACTATAAACTGATTAGAATTATCTAATTTGCTGATACCTTTATCAGCTATATCATTCTTTTGATTAAGTGTACACGAAGTCATCTCGCAATCAGAAACAACAGAAACTGTAGGTTTTTCTATTGTATTCTGTGCATACAGACATAAGGTTACAGGCGAAATCAAAAATATTATACTAGTAAAATATCTTTTTATCGGGGCCATTATATTTTGATCTTTATTTGGGTCCGTTGAGACGAATACACATAAATTGTGTCTGGGGACTTTATTAATAAAATTTACGCTCTGAAATAAAAATCTAAATCTATCTATCTGTTTCCGCTAGATGCTGTAATTTTTCCTAATTGTAATCTGAAATCTGGTTTCTTAGGGTTATAGATATCAATGAATGTCTCTTTGTTGTCGCTTTGAGATTTAACATTAAAGAAAACAGTATTACCATACCAGCTCTCTAAATCTTCGTTGTTAGAATTGTATTCAGTAAAGATGTTTCCTTTACATAGGTTGAAATACATTTCTTCAAATTTGATTTTTTTAAGGTTAGCATCGTTAATCTCAGTTTTGCTATCTAATAAAACAGCAGGATTAAATCCAGAGATTACACTTCTTTTCATTTCAAGAGAAGCATTTTCAGCAACATAGATTGCTTCTTTTACTAAACCAGCCTGAATATCAGCATTGATGTTTTCGCTATCATTAAGCATTGTAATGTTTGTTGCAGCAACAAGAGTTTGTTTTTTAGTAAAATCAGTTTCGCTTTTCTTTTCGTATGATTTTACTTCCATGCAACGTGAACCATCTTTATTACTTGATAAATAAGAAGATCTTACCGCTAATGAGTTGTATAAACGACATTGAATACCTTGAGTAAATTTATAATCGTCATTGATTGACTTGTATGATACTAATTTAGTAGCATTTACATCACCACCATAAAAAGCAAATGAGTCACCACCAGAGTAGCTTACCATAACGTTTTCAAGAATAGTTTTGTTTCCAACACCTGCAATAGTTAAACCATTGAAAGTATCCATACCTTTAACTTTTTTACCTGCAAACTCGATTCTAACGTATCTTAAAATACCTGAATTACTAGCTACATTGTCACCACCATAAGTAGTAAGTGTAGGATCAAGATCTAGATTGTAAGAACCAACATTTCCAAATTTGTTAATAGGAGCATCACCAAGAATTACAAGTCCACCCCAGTCTCCAGCTTTTTTCTGGCTGCGGTTTGATGTAAATACAATTGGATCTGTTTCTAAACCATCTGCAACAAGTTGCGCACCTTTTGTAACTACCAATGTTCCTTTTGTTTCGAAATCACCAATAATTAAAGTTCCCGGTTCAATTGTTAAAACGGCATTGTTAGTAACATAAACGTTTCCTTGCAAAACATAAATGTTTCTTTTAAGCAATTTAGTATTAACAGAAATGTTTCCTGCTAAAATTTGGTTTGCTTCACCATAGTCAACTTTGTTAGGCTTAAATTCAGTCCAGTTGTTCAACCAGTTGTTGTAGCCCATAATTCCTTTTTCTTGTTGAGCACTCATACTCGTAACTGTCAAAAGAACGCAGATAAATTGAGTAATTTTTTTCATGATAAAGGGTATTAGGTTAATAATAAATTTGGGTATGCGTAATATGATAAAAACTCATCTCGATTTTCCTGAAGCTATCAGAACACATCGAGAACGAGTTAATATTTTTTAACTTCTTTTCATGTTCAGTAGCATTTACGTAAACATTTGAAAAAAGGTTTTAAAAAATTTTATTTTTATTACATTTCGTTCAATTCATTGAACTCATGTAATGATTTTAATGTGCTTTCGTAAAATAAAATAGCTGCAATTAAGTTTCCTTTATCAGAGTATGGCATCATTTTTCTTTGAAACTCTACAGTTACGTCTAAGAATGCTGATGTACCTACAGCCTGATTGTCTAAAACTTTTTTGTGTTCAGAATCGTCCGGAATACCTAAGTCTGCCATCGTTACACCTGGTTTTGTCACCAATGCAATGTAAGGGAGAGTCTTAACTAATACTTTAATTCTTTCAATGTACAACTCTAAAAGTTCTCCTTTTTGCATACCGCTCAATTCTTTTTGATCGTGGTATTTACGAATAAGAGCTGTTGTACTAATAATACTTCTTGGAGCGTTCTTAGCCTGAGCTGAAGCTGCCGCAGTTGTCAAAATAAAAAATAGACTAAAAAAAATAATTTTCCCTTTCATAAATTCTTATTAAAAATTGGTTGTTGATGAAAACAAAAATATATAAATTATGTTAAATCGCAACTTTAATGTTTTTTTTTTTCAAAAATTCCCCTTAAAATAACCTTAAAAAAGGGTCGTAGGTCGAGAAAATATGCGTTTTGCCGAGGATTTTGTTAATTTTGTTAAAATTTTTTCCTGTAAGAAATAGTTTAAGTAAATTAAGCCTTTACGCATTATTGTACTCAAAAAAGACATCTGATTTAAACATTTTTGCAAAAACTATTAACAAAAAAATCTTAATATCTATTCAAATCATCTCAGTATTGATAAAACTTAAGAAGAAATAAATCAACAATTCAGTTAAAAAACATTTCATAAATACAAAAATGAAGCTACAGAATTAAACTTTTTACTGAAAATTTTTGCCTACATCATTTTCTTATATCTTTGCTTCATGCAATTTTCACAAATTTTAGGTCAGGATTACATCAAAAGTCACTTGATAAAAAGTGCAGCTTCCGGGCGAATTCCGCATGCACAATTATTCATTGGGCCAGAAGGAAGTGGTACTTTATCAACAGCTATTGCCTATGCGCAATATATTTTATGCAATAACACAGGCGACGAAAATTCTAACGGAAACGATTCCTGCAATCTTAAATTCCAAAACCTTTCGCATCCTGATTTGCATTTTATTTACCCAACCGTAACTACAGAAGATGTAAAAACAAAACCTAAAAGTTTAGATTTTATTCAGGACTGGCGAAATTTTATTCAGGAAATGCCTTACGGAGGTTTATTTGACTGGTATAAAATTCTCGGCGTTCAAAACAAACAAGGTGAAATACGTGTCGAAGATGCTCAGGAAGTTTTAAAATCACTTGCGTTAAAATCATACGAAGGCGGTTATAAAATTATGATCATCTGGATGGCCGATAAAATGAATATCGCTGCGTCAAACAAACTTTTAAAACTTTTAGAAGAACCATCGGATAAAACTATTTTTATTCTGATTTCTGAAAACGAAGAAGATATCATTCAAACCATAAGATCTCGCTGTCAGGTAATTCACTTTAATGGTTTACCCGAAAAAATAATTGCAGAAGCCTTAGTTTCTCAAGAAAATATAGATTCCAACTTAGCCAAAAAAATTGCCCATCAGGCACAGGGAAATTTCAACAAAGCAGTTTCTTTACTAAAAGAAGATGATTCAGAATTTCCTTTTGAACAATGGTTTGTAAATTGGGTTCGCGCTGCTTTTAGAGCCAAAGGAAATGCCGCCGCCATTCAGGATCTAATTTCCTGGAGTGAAGAAATCGCCGGTTTGGGTCGTGAAAGCCAAAAAAAATTCATTCAGTTTTGTATCGAAATGTTCCGTCAGGCACTTTTGCTTAATTATGAAGCGCCGTCTTTGGTCTATATAGAACCGAAAGTTGATAAATTCAAATTAGAAAATTTTGCGCCATTTGTAAACGGAAACAACATTCATGATATTTTCAAAGAACTTTCAGATGCGATGTATCATATTGAAAGAAACGGAAATGCAAAAATAATTTTAACAGATTTATCTATAAAACTGACTCGTTTAATTCATAAAAAATAATTTTCAAATGAATAATGTTGCCTCTATTTTACTTTTGATTTTTTTGGCCTTAACATTTTTACAATCTGGCTACGAGAAAATTTTTTACTGGAAAGATAATGTTACCTGGCTAAAAGAACATTTTGCAAAAACGCCACTAAAAAACCAAGTGCCGCTTGCCCTTCTTCATCTTTTAATTTTAGAATTAATTTCCGGAATTTTATGTGTAGTTGGTGCTATACAATTAGTAACAAACAGTGGTCGGGAATTTGGTTTTTACGGTGCTGTTTTTTCATGTATCTCCTTGTTAATGATGCTTTTTGGACAACGATTAGCCAAAGATTACGATGGAGCAAGAACCATTGTTATTTATTTTGTTCCGGCTATAATGGCTGTTTATTGGCTGAATTAAAAAAATATGCAACAGATTAAAGTGGTTAAAAATCCTTGAGAATCTGTGGTAAAAAATAAATTGTTCGCTAAAGCGGGCAGCAAAAAAATAATTTTACATTAAAAAAATGAATCCAAAACACCCTTCAGAATCTCTAACTATTTTAACCGATTTAGTTTTACCGAGCGAAACTAATCCTTTAAACAACCTTTTTGGCGGCGAATTATTAGCCAGAATGGACCGCGCTGCAAGTATTTCGGCACGCAGACATTCACGCCGAATTGTAGTTACAGCTTCTGTAAATCATGTCGCTTTTAACAGAGCTATTCCTCTTGGAGCCGTAGTCACAATAGAAGCAAAGGTTTCAAGATCTTTTAAAAGTTCTATGGAAGTTTTCATCGATGTTTGGGTAGAAGACCGTGAATCCGGAAGCAGAACCAAAGCCAACGAAGCTATTTATACTTTTGTCGCGGTCGATGATAGCGGAAGACCTGTTGAAGTGCCGGCAATTATACCGGAAACTGAACTTGAAATACAGCGTTTTGACGCCGCACTTCGTCGTAAACAACTAAGTTTACTGCTTGCCGGAAAAATAAAACCATCAGAAGCTACAGAATTAAAGGCTTTATTTTTATAAGACAAGTTTTGTGAAAATTTGATACAATTTGGAACAATCAAACTTCAAAAAAAGAAGTAATTTTACAAATTATATGCCCATGAAAATCTAAATCAGGAAGTTATTTCATTTTCTGATTGAAAGAGAAAAAAATAGAAAAATTTAGATGAAAGAAAAAGAAAAAAAAGAGATGAGTTCAGAGAAAGATGCCAAATTAAAAGCGTTACAGCTTACACTAGACAAACTAGATAAAACGTACGGTAAAGGAACTGTAATGAAAATGGGTGATAAAGCCATTGTAGAAGTTGAAACAATTTCTTCAGGTTCTCTTGGTGTTGATTTAGCACTTGGAGTAAACGGTTACCCAAAAGGAAGAATTATCGAAATATACGGACCAGAATCTTCTGGTAAAACAACATTAACTTTACACGCAATTGCCGAAGCTCAAAAAGCCGGAGGAATTGCTGCTTTTATAGATGCAGAGCACGCTTTTGATAGAAATTATGCTGAGAAATTAGGCGTAGATATCGAAAATCTGATCATCTCTCAGCCAGACAACGGAGAGCAGGCTTTAGAAATTGCCGAGAACTTAATTCGTTCAGGAGCAATTGATATAGTTGTTATTGACTCGGTTGCTGCGTTGACTCCAAAAAGTGAAATCGAAGGTGAAATGGGAGATTCAAAAATGGGTCTTCACGCACGTTTGATGTCTCAGGCTTTAAGAAAACTTACCGGAACTATCAGCAAAACAAATTGTACTGTTTTCTTCATCAACCAGTTGAGAGAGAAAATTGGTGTAATGTTTGGAAATCCTGAAACTACAACGGGTGGTAATGCCTTAAAATTCTATGCGTCAGTACGTTTAGATATCCGTCGTTCGTCTCAAATTAAAGACGGTGAAAATGTTATCGGAAACAGAACTAAAGTAAAAGTGGTTAAAAACAAAGTAGCGCCGCCTTTTAAAACTGCCGAATTCGACATTATGTACGGAGAAGGAGTTTCTAAAACAGGTGAAATTTTAGATTTAGCTGTTGAATTTGACATTGTTAAAAAAGCAGGTTCATGGTTTAGCTACGGAGACACAAAATTAGGACAAGGTCGTGATGCTGTAAAAGCATTAATTAAAGATAATCCGGAATTAGCTGATGAATTAGAACTTAAAATAAAAGCTCACATCAAAGAATTGGCAAACGCATAAAACATTAAATATCTGCTAATTGCAGCATTTATAATTCAAACCCGACAGTTTTAAAAACTTGTCGGGTTTTTTTATTTCAAAAAAAACAAAAAACTGACGCAACCCTTTTAAAACAATTGCATCTTATTAAAAGACTCAAGATTTTACACGGTATTTACTGCCATAAATACCTTAATCAAAAGTTTGTTTTTAGAATAAATTTGGTTGTTTATTGTTTATAAAGATCCGTTAGTTTTTTTTTGGTGCTAACGGGTTTTTATTCTTTTTTAAGAAATATTTTACGTTTAAACGCAACCTTTTTCATTTTTTAGAATCTATTAATTGTGACGTTAACTTGAGTTCTAATCAAACTCTTTATTACCAACCCTTAAGATTTGTAACCATGAAAGAGAAACTAGAAGTGTTGTTGAATAAAAACCGTAGAAAAACCAAATTAAAAATTAAGAAAGTATTACGTTTTATTTCTGAGAAAATAATACATCGATAAATTTTGAATATAAAAGGGGTTTTAATTCAAAATAAAACCCGGCAAGCTTTTATAGTTTGCCGGGTTTATTATTTTAAGTACTCTGGTTACTTTTCTTTTTTAAATTCAAGTAATCCTTTATAAATCAATTGTCTTACCTGATCTCGTAGATCTTTCCTGTTTTCACTTGTTAAGCCTTTGGTTTCAATAAATGGCAAAACCTTTATTCTCATTTTTCCCGGACTTCCGCTCAAAAAAGTATACGAGAATCGCTTTTTATTATCTGCAAAAACAATGGGTACAATCGGAATTTGATGCTCTATTGCCAGACGAAAAGCGCCGTCTTTAAATTCATCCAATAAAATAGTTTCATCGTCCGGAACTCCGCCCTCAGGAAAAATACAAATGCTAAGTCCTTGACTAAGTCTGTCTTGTGCTCTTTTAAAAACTTCGTTTTTGCTTCTGGATGAATTTCTGTCAACCAGAATACAAGTTCTTTTATAGAAAAATCCAAATAAAGGAATTTTTGAAAGCTCTTTTTTTCCAACAAATACAAACGGATTTCGAACAATAGCCAACATCAGCATAATATCTGTCATTGAAGTATGATTTGCGACGATCATATAGCTCTTTCCTTTCTCCAATTTTTGCAAACGTTCGACCGTATAATAAAAACCCATCCCGAAAAGAATGAATTTAGCCCAAATACGGGCCATTTTAAAAAAATAGGGGTATCCGCTTTCCGTAATAATAGAAACAAGCAAAAACGGCAGCATAATCAATATCGGAATGGCCATTAAAATGTAAAACCAAATGCGCCACAAAACCCAAAAAATAATTTTAATTCCTTTCATGGTTTCAAATGTAAGAAAACCGAAAGGAATTTTACAAAAAGAATTCTGATGTTGTTAAAATCCAATCTTTTTTAAATTTTACCGGATGTCTTTTACCGCAGAGACCGCAAAGTTTTTTCGTAAAGTTCTCAAAGAAGATTTAGTTAAGTTTTTTTGAAGTTCACAAAGTTTTGTGGTTAGATTTTAATTTTATAAACCTTGAACAAAGTTTATCATTACAAAAAACACCTTGTTATAGCAAAATTCTATTTAATAATATAAGAAAATAATTATTAAATTTGAAGTTTTTAAATTATGACAGAAAACGAAATATCTAGTATTGTAATTGGTCTTGCAATTGAAATTCATAAAAAACTTGGACCAGGATTACTTGAAAATGCTTATCAGGAATGTTTATTTCATAAAATTAAACAACGAGGGCTTTTTATAGAAAAGGAAAAAGCAATGCCGTTAATCTTCGAAGATGTCAAATTAGATTGTGGTTATCGCATTGATTTATTAGTAGAAAACAAATTTATAATCGAAATAAAAAGTGTAGAATCACTAACTGTAAATCATCTGGCTCAAACCTTAACCTATTTAAAACTTGGAAACTATAAACTCGGTCTTATTATAAATTTCAACGAAGTCTTACTAAAAAATGGGATCAGAAGAGTTATCAATAATCTATAACACAAAGCTCTGTGAACTTCAAAAAAAACTTCTTCAAAAAAACTTTGCAAACTTTGTGAAAAAACTTTGCGTTCTCTGCGTTAAAAATTAAACATTACAAGAAAATACCAAAAACTTTTACCTTATCCTGTGGTAAAAAGAATTTGCAGCTAAAAAAATTACACACTTTACAGTAAAAAAACGAACTTTGCGTTTAGTAATAAGAAAAAACGAGAATGGCAAAAATACTAACCGGTGTTCAGAGTACTGGAACGCCACACTTAGGCAATTTATTAGGGGCAATTATTCCTGCAATCGAATTATCAAACAATCCTGCAAATGAATCATATTTGTTTATTGCTGATTTACACTCGATTACGCAAATTAAAGATGGTAAAACATTACGAGAAAATACATACAGCACCGCAGCGGCATGGCTTGCGTGCGGACTAAATCCTGATAAAGTTACTTTTTACAGACAATCTGATGTAACTCAAACTGCTGAATTAACCTGGTACTTAAGCTGCTTTTTTCCGTTTCAACGTTTGACATTGGCACATTCTTTCAAGGATAAAGCTGATCGTTTAGATGACGTAAATGCCGGACTTTTTACTTATCCGATGTTAATGGCGGCAGATATTTTGCTCTATGATGCAGAATTTGTACCGGTGGGAAAAGACCAATTGCAGCATTTAGAAATCACACGTGATGTGGCTTCTCGTTTCAACCATCAAATGGGAGAAACTTTTGTAATTCCTGAAGCTAAAATTCAGGAAGACAGTATGCTAATTCCCGGAACAAACGGCGGAAAAATGAGTAAATCTGCCAATAATATAATCAATATTTTCCTTGACGATAAAACGCTTCGAAAGCAGGTTATGAGTATCGAAACCGATAGTACGCCGCTTGAAGAACCAAAAAATCCGGATACCTGCAACGCTTTTGCAATTTATTCATTGTTGGCAAATGAAACACAAATTGCCGAAATGAGAGCCAATTATCTAGGCGGAAATTATGGTTACGGCCATGCCAAACAAGCTCTTTTTGAATTGATTACAGAAAAATTCAAAACCGAAAGAGAAAAATACAATTACTATATCAACAACCTTGAAGAAGTTGATGCACTATTGAAAAAAGGAGCCTCAAAAGCTTCTGTTGTTGCGAATGGTGTTTTGACAAAGGTTCGCGAAGTCCTTGGTTTCGGAAAATAATACCTTTTTTAAAAATAAATATAACCTCTTGTTTACGCAGGAGGTTTTTTTATTTTTAGGATATAGAAACTTTAATAAATAATTCGTAATTTCATTATAATCAATACTTTCAAGTATAATCAAAACCAAATAAGATGAATAAGTTTATAGAAGATTATGATGTTCCGCCCTATTTATTTCAGATTCTAAATGTTGTATTTGCCATTATTTTAATTATTGTCCTGTATCAATTGTACAGACATTTTAAAGGAAAAAAATAATTCTAATTCTGTAATACACGTTTAAATAGCTTCAAATAATTTGCCCGGCAATGGCCGAATTACACCTTTAAGTTCCATATTTAACAAGATTCCAGAGATTCTAAAAATCGGGAAATCGCACTGCAATGCTATAATATCCAGCAATTCTTTGCCATTTATTATTAAAAAATCATACACCTTTTGTTCCTCAGGTTCGAGATCAACAAACAATGATTTTTGAATTGATTTTACCTTTTTCTCGATGTCCCAATTAAGCATATAAATCAAATCTGCTGCGCTCGACAGAACACTTGCCTTTTGTGTTTTAATCAAATCATTGCAGCCCTGACTGTACTTATCAGTAACGCGGCCCGGAACGGCAAAAACATCCCTATTGTAATCATTGGCGAGATTTGCCGTAATCAAAGATCCTCCTTTATCAGCAGATTCAATAACAATTGTAGCTTCGGTCATGCCGGCCACAATACGATTTCGACGTACGAAATTTTCTTTATCAGGATTTGACGAACTCCAGAATTCAGTAATAAACCCACCGTTCTCCTCCATTTTCGCAACATACTTTTTGTGCGTTTTTGGATAAATCTGATTGAGACCATGTGCCAGAACTCCAATGGTTTGCAAATTATTTTCCATCGCAATTTGGTGCGCTACGATATCAACTCCGTAAGCAAAACCACTCACAATTACAGGATCAAGAGGTGCCAAATCTTCTATAAGTTTTCTACAAAAATCCGTTCCGTACGAAGTGATCTGGCGTGTACCCACAATACTGATTATTCTTTTGTTTTTTAAATTTATATTTCCGGCAGAAAAAATCAAAACA
Source organism: Flavobacterium sp. MMLR14_040 (assembly GCF_033657265.1). Taxonomy (NCBI): domain Bacteria; kingdom Pseudomonadati; phylum Bacteroidota; class Flavobacteriia; order Flavobacteriales; family Flavobacteriaceae; genus Flavobacterium; species Flavobacterium sp. MMLR14_040. The sequence continues at coordinate 15,785 of NZ_JAWVWO010000003.1, forward strand.
GGCGAATCAAAACAGTGTTTCAATCGTTCCGGATAATTTTCGTCCTGATAGAAAGAAACTTTTATATCATTAGCTTTAATAAAATCAAGTTCTTTACTGGCTTTTTCGAAAATAGATTTGTCTTTTAAATTTTTTAATAAAACAGAACCAACTCCATCAATGGCAGCAATTTGATTTGTTTTTGTTGTAAAAACCGTTTCTGCCTTTCCAAAATGAGTTAGTAATTTTTTGGCCATAATATCACCAACACCTTCGACTTTTAATAAGGCTAACAAATAAAACAAATCTTGTTCTGACATAATAAAATTTAATTTTTGAGAAGTAGAAAAAATCTTTACAACAATAACATCCCGACTACTTTTAAGAAGAACAAAGATATAAAACAGAAGTAATTTCCTGCTAAAATAAAATATTTAAACCTAATTGAAATTCTTATCGAAAAACTAATTATATTTAAATCGTTGAAAAAGAACAACATGTAAAACAATGTCGATTGTTAATAAAAATTGTGAATAAAATTTTGATAACTATATTGGATGCATAACTTTGTTACTATGAAAATCGAAACTTACATCGCGCAATTATTGTATCGTTATCAATGTGTAACGGTTCCCGGATTTGGAGCTTTTCTAACAGAAACTCAGCCGGCTCAGGTGAATGAGAGCACAAATTCGTTTTTTCCACCAAAAAAAACAATCTCATTCAATGGTCTGTTGAAAAACAATGACGGACTATTGGCAAATCATATTGCTCAGGCAGAAAATACATCATACGGTTTTGCTGTTAGTGCTATTGCGCACGAGGTTTTAAACTGGAAAAAAGTATTGGAAGAATATGGTTCTTTGCAATTAAAAAATATTGGTGATATTCGCTTGAATGCAGATCAAAATATGGTTTTTTCACCAAACGATCAGCATAATTACCTAACAAGCTCTTTCGGATTAAGTCCGTTTGTTTCTCCTGTTGTCAAAAGAGAAATGTTTGAGAAAAAAGTGGCGGAACTCGAAGAAAGAGAAGCTATAGCATTAAACGAAGATGAAGATGAAATTAAATCTTCAAAATCATATTTAAGATATGCTGCAATATTCGTTTTAGGTCTTGGAATTACAGGAAGTATTGGATATCCTATTTACCAAAACCAAATTGCAACACAAACGCTTATCGTTGAAAGTGCCGTTCAGAAAAAGGTAGAAAACAAGATACAAGAAGCAACTTTTTTCATTCAAAATCCGTTGCCGGCAGTTACACTTTCTGTAGATTCTTCAAAAACAGAAACTATAGAAACAAAGAAAATGCCTTATCATATTATGGCAGGAGCATTTAGAAGTGAGCAAAATGCCAAAAAAGCCTATGATCAATTGATTAAAGATGGTTATAGTGCCAGAATGCTTGGCGAAAACAAACATGGTTTATTTCCGGTTTTGTACGGAAGTTATCCGACAATGGCCGAAGCAGAAAAAGCACAAAAAGAAATTCAGAAAGGCGAAAATCCGGATGCCTGGATTTTAGTCGAATCTTTATAAAACTTAAGAAAATCCAATTCAGCAGAATTGGATTTTTTTTGCCTTATGCTGTCTCTTTAAAATCTTCTGCAGTATTCAGACCGATGGTTCACCGTTTATTTTTGCTGCTAAAATTTTAAAAATAAACAATAATGAATACTACAATTAAATCTGTATTGGTGTTAATGCTAATGCTGACATCTCAGGCGTTTTTTGCACAGAAAATAATCACAAGTAACAAACAACAGCAAAACATCAACCAGAAGGCCGAAAAAGACGCTAAAAAAGCATCTGATGAATATCATGCCAAACTTAATGATGAACAGGCAAAGCTAAAAAAGGAACAAAAGAAAGTAGAGAAACATCAAAAAGAACTGAAAAATTCTGAAAAAGACTTAGAGAAAAACAAAAAGAAAGTTGCTAAATTAGAATCAGACAATCAAAAAATGAACTCAAAATTAGGTTCGCTTTCTAATGAAGAATCACAAAAACAACAACTGAAAATAAAAAAGAATGAGCTTGAAATTCAAAAACTTAAAGTAAAGCAAATCAATCAGCAAAAGGCCTTAGATAAAGCTCAAGCGCAGATATAAAAATAAAAATCCTGTTTCATGTGGAACAGGATTTTTTTTATCTTGCAATTATCTTCGATTCTATGTCAGATAAACAACTCCATTTTGCTGTACACGCCCATGTCCGATAAGACTATTCATGATTAAATCTCCGTTTCCAATATATTGAATAAGTGCATAAAAACCATTTCCAAAAACATTGTTTCCAAAAATTCTCTTGTGCACGGTATCACCGGTTAACCAATCCAAACCGGTAATTTCCCACCCTGTTCCTGCTGTTTTATAATATCCATTTATAAAAACGATATTAGATCCTGTACTAATTCCCGGAACCATACTTACATCCGAAACATCACCACGAGTCCAGACAGAACTCCATGAATGTGTAACGGGATTCCATTCAAACCTTTCTACTCCAAACGGGGCGTCCAAAATTGGTCCACGCGCAAGAGCATCTACAAGAACTGCTCCGGTCAACTGGTCATCTGTCAAACTAACATTATTTACAACAAAAGCGCCATAGCCGCTTACTGCTACAGATTGATCTGTTTGTATAAATTCTGTGGTTAATGGCAGGCCACAAGTTACTTGTATCTGTCCTGCAATTCTATCTGTAAAACCAACCGGAATCTCATTTCGCCAAAAGGCGATCAAGCCCATCCTTTTCAGTCCATCTGTAATAACAACCAGTTTATCGGCGTCATTTCCAAAACCCATCAACGTTGGTGTTGCACCAGAACCGGAACCAAAAAGGGTCGGAAAAGTATCTCCTGTAGGATAAGCAGATTCCCAGGCGCCATCTACTGGATTAGAGGAAATTATGGTTCCTGTCCAAACCAACTTATACATTTTTTTATCGGTAACAACATAAATTCCACCATCTTCATCCACCGCTACAGAATTAGATATTGTTTCTGTTGGACTAAAAGTATATTGCGCTAAAGCAGGAGCTGTAAGATTTCTGTCTAAAATTGTGACAGAACGTCCGCCAACAACAATCAAACGTCCGTCAAAAGTCATCGATAATCCCGCAACTGATTCGCCGGTCGGGAGAACTGTAGAAGTCTGTATGCTGCGTTTAACTTCAATTCCCGGAAATAAAACTGATGATTTTAAATTTACAGCATTTATTGCGCCTAAATAATTCACATACAAATCATTATTATTATCTACCACACTATAAACTCCTCCGAAAAGTCCAAAACCGCTTCCTCCGCCAAGCCCAAGTGCGCTCAAAGCAGTTTGAATTGCACTAATTGATGCAAACGGCTGATTTAAAACAGATGCCAAAAGTGATGTTACAATATTTGGAGCGCCGGGAAGTGGTAATCTGTAAAGCGGTGTAAAATCATCATTTGAAACTCTGATATAGGAAACATCTGTTAGCGAAACTCCCCACATATAATTTGGGTCTGTTGATGCTAATGTCATGATGTTAATCGGGCCGCCTGCAACTTGTGGCAAAGGGGTAAGCAATGGCAGAATTGATGTTACATTTTTAATGTCTCGTGGAACTTCATTTGGGAAATTGTCGGTTTGAGCAGAATCAAAATGCGTAATTGCATACTTTGGAGCGGCCAAAAATGGATTGTTTGTCATAGTTAAATAGGTTTTAAGGTTAGAAAATAAATAATTACAAAAGCTTATTGTAAGATTTGTTACAGTAAATGCTTTTGCAAATAAGCAATAAAAATAACCTAAAATATTGAAAACTAGACAATTGAAATTTATTTAATACTATTAAACTTATTAACAATAAATAATTTTAGTGCAAAACAATAGCATTTTGTTCTAAAATCGCTTTGCTTTTCTGATAAATAGTCAAAGTCGCCGGTGGTGAATCACTTGTCCCTAAAACGATGATGTAACATCGATACAAATAATCACCCTTTTTAAAATCGAAATAACTGTTTCCTCCACTTCCATCAGAAATCCATTTTCCGTTAGTAATAACCAAATCAGGCTTTTCACTCATTTTTTGTTTGATAGACCAAGACGCATAACGATAATTATTATTTCCCAAATCATCAATTCTAATTCTGAATTTTGAGGTTTCCAAAATATATTCCGGAGCTTTAAATTTTGCGATTGAAGGATGTAGTTTTGCTTTTTCTGCCGCAATCAGTTTATTACTAAGATCTTTCTCGGCCTGAGATTGGTAATTAATACTAATAATTTTTCCATTGGTATCAATCCATAAAGTACCTTGATTCAACATAATTCCTCTCCAGCCTACTTCCGACCAATCTTTTTCGGGATCTGATTTAATGATTTCATTTTTCACAGTCGGATCAAAAATCTGATCGTACCTTTTTACAAACTCCGCTTTGTTTTTAACATTCGGAATTGGATAATCTCTTCCAAGTGGAAAAGAAATAAAACCTGCAACTCCGTCTTTGTTATTGATTTTTACATTGGCAATAAAGCTTTTAACGAACTTTTGATACTCCGGTTTTAAATTCTGGCTAAAAGTAAATTGACTGCATAAAACAAAAATAACGAGATATATTACTCTACTTTTCATCTATAAATATTTTTAATTAATTATACTCTGATATTTATAAAGTTAGCGAAAATGTTTTATTCGAACAATTGGCCACTTCCATTATTCAAAATCAGGATTATATGTTTAACGTGGAACAATTAAAAAGTCTTAAAAAATAATTTCTAATTTTCTATTTTACATAATGTTAATTAGCAAAATCTAAAATCTAAAATCTAAAATCTAAAATCTAAAATCTAAAATCTAAAATCTAAAATCTAAAATCTAAAATCAGTTAATACTGGCTTTGAACATTTTAAGTTCGTCCCATGTAAATTCATCACCGTATTTTTCTTTTAATGGATTTAAAGATTCTTCCTGATAGAACTCAAAAGCTTCCCGCAAGGCCAGGATTTTATCGTACGACAGCACATCAGAAATATCAACTTTTTTAGCCTGAATTAGTTTAACAAAATGCGTTTCAACAGTTTGCACGGTTAGCTTACGAATGCGGGCTATATCTGCAATAGAATTTTTCTCCAGCCACAAATCATGCGTTTCTTCTATAGTAGTTTTTTTAGCAGCTTTAGGTTCATTTTTATCTAATTTCCTTGCTGTATAACGAACAACAGGTTCTTCAGTTTTAAAGATATCGGTATTGGTCATGTTTAATTCCTCGCGAATCTTTGCAATCTTGTCTAATTTGTAATTTTTAATTGCTGAAGAGCTTAATTTCTCTTTGCAAATGGTCTCGCCTGCAACAACAATTTCAATTAATAATTTGGCTTTCATTAAGCGCAAAACAGCCTTTGTTTGCAAGTCATCTAAAAAAGCTAATTCTTCGTAAAACTCTTTTACTTTTTTAAATTTCTGAATTTCAGCCATTTTCTGCAAAAGATCTGTTACCAGTTTGTCCATCGGCTTGAAGAAATAGTCATAGGCAGCCACTACCCTTTCCTGCACAAAAAACAAATCGACAGTTTCTTTATTGAAAATTTTATTAAGCTGATGAATGAATTTTTGAGATGGATCCAAAAGCAGTTCAATCGTTTCAAGACGTTTTGCCGCCCAGACAGAATGTTTCGCTTTTTCAGAATTAACTGCATTTTCATTATAACTAAAACGGTGATTGCGCCATTCCTGCGCTAAATCTGTCCAATTAAAACTGTTAATCAAATAGTTATGAATAAAATTCTTGGTTTCAAAATGCAAAGAGTTCTTTAAAACTTCTTCGGTTGCCTTGTTCAGAGAATAATCCATTACATCCTGATCGTTCGAAATACCATTCATTTGCAGCGGAGAAAGCAAAATAAGCCCATTTAAGGAAGTCAAACGAGATAAGGCTACATATGCTTGTCCAGGTAAAAAAACTTGCGATACATCGAGCGCAGCTTTCTCAAATGTCAAACCCTGGCTTTTGTGTACCGTAATGGCCCACGCCAATTTCAACGGATAATGGGCAAATGTGCCCAAAACCTCTTCTTCAACCTCTTTTGTGAGATCATTTACTTTGTATCGAATGTTTTTCCATTCGTATTTCTCGACTTCAATGGTTTTATTCTCTTCTGGAAAATGAACGAAGATTTCTTCAGGTGAAAGCGATTTTATAATGCCCATTTTTCCATTAAAATAGCGTTTTTCAAAAGAAATATCGTTTTTAACGAACATAACCTGTGCTCCTACTTTTAATTTGAGGTTTTCTTCAACCGGAAATATTTTTTCGGGAAAATCTCCAACGATAAAAGGTTGAAAAGCAAATTCATTGCCTGCTAAATCATTAATTGCCTGCTCATTAATCGAATCGGCTTTTGCGTTATGCGTTGTAAGTGTAATATATCCGGGATTATTTTTTAAGTCGAAATCCGGTTTTACATATTCGTTTAAAACCTGAATATCCTGAGGTGTAATCTGGTTGTTTCGAAGATTATTTAAAACGGAAATAAAAGTATCATCTGTCTGGCGATAAATCTTGGATAATTCGATATAAAGCGGCGGATTTTGCTGAATAGCATGCGAATGAAAGAAAAATTTTCCTTTGTAATAATTACGCAAAGTGCGCCATTCTTCATCACGAATTACGGGAGGCAATTGTAATAAATCGCCAATAAAAAGCACCTGAACTCCCCCAAAAGTTTTAGAATTTCTTCGAACCGTCTGCATCATAAAATCTATAGCATCCAGTAAATCAGCACGTAACATACTTACTTCATCAATAATCAGCAATTCCATATTGCGGATGACATTTCGCTTGACATTGTTCATTTTGAAGTGTCTGCGAAGCGTTTCTTTGTTCTCAAACTTCACCGTTTCAGTAAATTTTGAGGCTTCATCATAGGAAGGAATAAAGGCCGAAAAAGGCAGCTGGAACATCGAATGAATCGTTACTCCGCCTGCATTTAAGGCTGCAATTCCCGTAGGAGCAACTACAACAGTATTTTTGTGCGTTGTAGCGATGATTTCGCGTAAAAGCGTCGTCTTTCCTGTACCGGCTTTACCGGTAAGAAATATAGATTTTTGCGTTTGATTGATAAATTGTAAGGTGTAAGCAGCAGCTTCTGAAACGTTTTGCATTGGGCAATAATTGAAGAACTAAAAGTATCTTATTTTTATAAAAGAAAAAACCTAAATCTTAAGGATTTAGGTTTTTAAATTATGTCGTTTTGTGTGGTATTATTTTTTAGCTTCTTCGCCTTCTTTAGCAGCCGGTTTCGCGTCAGCTTTTGGAGCATCTTTGTATTTATCATTCAAAGCTTTAATGATATCTTTGGTAATATCATATTTCTCTTCAGCGTATAAAATTGAGGCAGCATCACCAGTACCATAGATATAAGAATAACCGTTTTTCTTACCGTAATCTTTAATGAATTTTTTAACTCCACTTACTAGAGAATCCATTTCAACACCGCTTTCTTGTTGCAATTGTTGAGATAATGCTTGTTGAGCATAACCCAATTGTTGCTCTCTTTTTTGCAATTCAGCTCCTCTTTGTTGAGCCCATGCCTGACCATTTGCTTGTGCCTGACTTTGAAAATTAGCAGCGTCTTGTTTAAAACGAGTAATTTCCGCTTGTAGCTGTCTTCCTTTTTCTTCTGCTTGAGCTTTGTATTTAGCCTCAAGGTCTTTTGCTTCAGTGTACTCTTTCATCAAAACTGAAGTATCTACGTAAGCTGTTTTTACTTCCTTAACTTCTGTTGCTTTATTACACGAAACAACTAAAATTGAAAGCGCGATAATTACTAATGCTTTTTTCATTTCTAAATTTCTATTTTTTTTAATGTATGAAAGACAAAAATATAAAAAAATAAATAGCATCCACATAAAGTTTAAAAAATGCTATAATTTTATGATATTAGTTTTCTTTATAGCTCCTAATTTTACTATAAAAGATCATTATTAAAAGTGGCTTTCATAGCCTTCCTTACAGCCGTTTTCTTAAAAAAGAGCACACAAAGCCTCGTTCTTGTTGAGAAAACGCCGTAAATGTGCTTATTTTGCGTTTTAGTCGTTTTTTAAGATGCAAAATGTACATCCAATACCATTTTACTATGTGATGATTTCAAAATTAATCACAGCCAAGGAAATTACCAAAATTTCATTTTTCTGTTTCGTAATTTTCAAAAAACAGAAATTCGAATAAAAATTCGATTAGCATCATTTTTGAATTTACTATTGAAAAAATACTGAAAAAAAATTTCCGCCTTAAAAGCAAAATTTTTAGCAATTTTCAAATCATTGAATTTTCGAATTTGAAATCTGAAAATTCAGCGCAAAATTTAAAAAAACACACGTTTTTTTGGTATTGTTTTTATTTATGGAATCATCTTAAAGCATAAAAAACCACTATTAAAAGTGGCTTCTATAGCTTTTATTAGAGCTGATTTCTCCAAAAAGAGGATATTTCAACTCGCTAGAACCAAAAAAGCGCCGTAAATGCGCTTATTTTGCGTTTTAGCTGTTTTTTAAGACGTAAATGTGCGATGAATACTCTTTTGTGCGGCTCGCTTTTAAATTTGATCGTAAACCAACAAAAAACGCACTGATGTAATTCATTTTTCCGGTTTTGTATTTTTCGGATAATAAGCTCACATAAAAAGAATCAAATTTCATCGGAAGCACTTTTACTAACTTCATATCTACTTTTTGAAAAAGTGACTGAATGGCTTTTTTTGAGAAATGCCAAAAATGAATTGGCACATCAAAAGCTGCCCAAAATTCTTTGTAATGTTTTGCATCGTACGATTTGAAATTTGGAACCGCAACAATTAATGTTCCAGTTGGTTTTAGCAATCGCTTCAATTCCTGAATTTGAAGTTCTAAATTTGGAACGTGTTCCAAAACGTGCCACATGGTAATGACGTCAAATGAATTATTTTCAAGAACACTAATTTCATCAACAAAAGAAATTCCTTTTTGCTTGGCAATATTTTTTGCTCTTTCGCTTGGTTCTACTCCAACAGTTTCCCAACCGTCATTTTTCGCCGTTAATAAAAAATCTCCGGTTCCGGCACCAATGTCTAAAATTCTTCCTTTTTGAGATTGTTCCCCATTAATCAAATTGAGTTTGTTTTTTAAAGCGATATTTTTCACAAAGTGATATGCTTTTTCAAACAGCGAACGTTTGTTGTCTGTATGCGAAATATAATCTTCGCTTTCGTAATATTTTCCAAGATTTTCTAAATCTGGTTGCGGAGATGTAATCAACATGTCTAAAGTTTCGTCGTGATACAATTCGAAAATTTCTTTAGATACAGAATGGTCTTTTACAGTAAGAAAATGTTTTTTGTTTAAAACGTCCATTTTTTAATTATAGGGATTTTGGTTTAATTTTATAGCAAAACCCTAAAAGCCAAATTTCACTTTTAGGGTTTATTATTTTAGTATTTATATTTTCTTTTAGCTTCTCCAATTTATTTTTACAGCCGACATTTTTTCATTTTCAACTCTTGTTTCAGTCAAAATTGTAAAACCATTTTTAATATAAAACGGTATTGGAGATTTATACAATTCGCTATTTTGTTTTATTTCGTTTTCCTGATCAATCACCCAACCGTTCAAACTCGTTTTTTTCTTTTTAATTTCATTGATCAAAAGTGAACCGTTTCCTTTTCCCTGAATTTTACTATTCAGAATTATCGCAAACCAATCTTCTCCTTCTCTCAAAAAAGTAAATGTCCATCCAATAATTTTATCTGAATCATCAAACAGCAAATAATGTTTTGTATTTAAAATTCCGTTTAAATACAATTCAAAATCTTCAGAAGTTTTCAAATGCAATCTTGCCGGATATTCATTGTTCCAAAGTTCTCTTAAAATTTCTTTTTCTTCTGCCGATAAAACTTCTTTTTCAATAATCTTCATAAAAGAAAAAATTTAAATTTATTCCTCTGTCATCTCGAGGAACGAGGAATCTCCATAAGTGACTTCACAATCAGAGAAAATAATCTTTGTCGATCTTCCAATGAAGATCCCTCGTCCTCGGAATGACAAAACTATATTAAATTCGTTTCACGTGGAACAAATATAATTTTAGATTTCTGTCTCCAGGATATTGGATCAATTTTAGATTATTTTAAAACATAAACCACAAATAGTTTCACGTGGAACATATCTAAGTTTAAATTACAGATTACAACACAATCCAAATTCTAAAATCACAAATCTAAAATTCCTAACGCCCCATATAAATCAACAAAACAGAAATATCACTTGGTGATACTCCGCTAATTCTTGAAGCTTGAGAAATTGTTACAGGACGAATTTTGCCCAACTTTTGTTTCGCTTCAATCGACATTGATTTAATTTTATTATAATCAAAATTCTCCGGAATTTTCACTTCTTCTAAACGAGTTAGTTTATCAGCGTTGTTTCTTTCTTTTTCGATATAACCGGAATATTTCACCTGGATTTCGGCTTGTTCCAAAATTTCCTGATCAACATCATTCGCTTCGATATACTCTTTTACTTTTTCGAATTTCATCATATCCTCCAAATCAATTTGCGGACGTGAGAAAACTTTAAACATTTTATCACCTTGCGTAATCGGAGCTGTTTCTTTCGCTTCTAAAATTGGATTTGTTTCTGCAACCGAAACACTCGTCTCTTTAAAGAAAGCGACCATCTTTTCAGATTCGTTTAATTTCTTTTCCATTCTTCGTAAACGAGCTTCAGAAGCCAAACCAATTTCGTGTGACATTGGCGTTAATCTGAAATCGGCATTATCCTGACGTAGCAAAGTTCTATACTCTGCTCTTGATGTAAACATACGATATGGTTCTTCTGTTCCTTTCGTAATTAAGTCATCAATCAAAACTCCGATATATGCTTCATCACGTTTTAAAATTAATGGCGCTTTTTCATGCACTTTTAAATGTGCATTTATTCCGGCCATCAATCCTTGCGAAGCTGCTTCTTCATATCCTGTTGTTCCATTTATTTGTCCGGCAACATATAAACCTTCAACAAGCTTTGTTTCCAAAGTATGTTTCAATTGTGTTGGCGGAAAATAATCATATTCTATTGCGTACCCCGGGCGAAAGAATTTCACTTTCTCAAAACCGGCAACAGAACTCAAGGCTTTAAATTGAATATCTTCCGGCAGCGAAGTCGAAAATCCGTTTACGTAAACTTCACAAGTATTCCATCCTTCCGGTTCAACAAATAATTGGTGACGTTCTTTATCTGCAAAACGATTTATCTTATCTTCAATCGAAGGACAATATCTTGGTCCAAGACTTTTGATTCTCCCGTTGAACATTGGCGAACGATCAAAACCTTCTCTCAAAATATCATGAACATCCAAAGACGTATACGTCATGTGACAAGATCTTTGATGCGTTAACGGAACGGTTAAATCCGAATAAGAAAACTTATCCGGTTTTGCATCCCCTTTTTCTTCGTTCATTTTAGAATAATCCAAAGAGCGACCATCAACACGTGGTGGCGTTCCTGTTTTCATTCTTCCAGCTTCAAAACCTGCATTCACTAAATCTTCGGTAATTCCGGTTGCTGCACTTTCACCAGCTCTTCCTCCTCCAAATTGTTTTTCTCCAATATGAATCAAACCATTCAAAAAAGTTCCGTTTGTCAACACAACAGATTTAGACCGAATCTCTACTCCCAACGAAGTTCTGATTCCTTTTATCTTTCCGTTTTCGATAATCAAACCTTTTACCATCTCCTGATAGAAATCCAAATTTGGAGTTCCCTCCAACATTATTCTCCATTCTTCAGCAAAACGCATTCGATCACTTTGAACTCTCGGCGACCACATTGCAGGTCCTTTTGATTTATTCAACATCTTGAATTGAATTGCAGTTCGGTCAGAAACAATTCCCGAGTATCCACCAAGCGCATCAATCTCTCTCACAATTTGTCCTTTTGCAATTCCGCCCATGGCAGGGTTGCAAGACATCTGTGCAATGTTCTGCAGGCTCATCGTAACCAATAAGGTTTTCGATCCCAAATTTGCGGCCGCTGCCGCGGCTTCAGATCCAGCGTGACCTGCACCAACTACTATAACATCGTATTCTTCTAAAAACATTTTATCTCTTATTCTCCGGGATACCATTTAAGTCGGTTCTCAGAATTAAATTCTTTATTCTTTTGTTCCACGTGGAACGGCGCTTACGCGCAATTTTCAAATTCTCTAAACTTCAATTTCACGCTAATATCTGTTCCACGTGAAACAATATACTTTCAAACACAACTTACAAACTCAAGTCTTAATTAATACATCGTGTTCCACGTGGAACGATTTCATATAAACACAAATTAAAATTCTAAACTAAATCTGTTCCACGTGGAACAGATTAAAAGATTATAATTCAAAACTTGAATATCAAATTAAAAATCAAACTCTCACAATTGTTCCACGTGAAACGTTATATAAACATCTTTCATTATGTTTCACGTGAAACAATTAGAATCTATGATTTAAAAAATTAGAGTCTTAATCTACTGTTTCACGTGAAACATCGCAATCTTTTCGTCTTCTTTCGAACGCATTAATTCAGCGTCATTATCGCTTTTATCTTTATAACCACAGTAATGTAATATACCGTGAGCCAAAACTCGTTTTAATTCTTCTTTAAAAGAAACATTAAAATCCTTTGCGTTATCTTCTACTCTTTCAACAGAAACAAAAATATCTCCGTTTAATTCGTTTCCAACTGTATAATCAAAACTGATAATATCTGTTAATGTGTCGTGATTTAAATATTCTACATTTATCTTATGAAGATAATCATCATCACAAAAAATGTAATTTATCTCTCCTTCTGTTTTCTTTTCAGAAACTATTACAGCACTCAACCAATCAGAAAAGGCTTGTTCGTTATCTAAAGTAAATTCGGTTTCGTAATTAAAATTGATCATTTTGTATTAAAATATTCTTGAACCTTTTGATTAAAATTCGAGCGCAAAGGTAGTGATTGTCTATTTAAAATTTCTACGCTGTTTAAATATTCTAAAAGTGAGCTTGGTAAAGCATTCGTTCTATTAGAAAATTCAGTCTTATTTGTTTCAGATTGACGCTTCGTATCCTGACCTTGTTGTTGAACTGCATTGTTTAGTTTTAATAATTCTTGCTGAATATTAAGGATGCGTTGCAAGTTCTCATTCTTAAAACCTTTATTTAAAAGTTGCTTTTCTGAAGCTTTCATTTGATCGATTACAGATTTACCCTGAGAATCTAATCCTTGCTTTGCTAATTCTTTTTGCAACGCTTCACGAAGTTTTACTTGTTCTTTATATATCTCCATGATTGCTTCAGCATCTCCTTCTCCATCTTCTCTATCTTTTCCTTCACCTCCATTTTTATTTCCTTGTCCATTTTTACCTTCACCATTCTTTCCCTGACTTCCTTTTCCTTGTCCTTCTTTTCCTTGTCCTTCTTTTCCCTGCCCCTGTTTTCCTTCTCCACTTTGGCCTTGTTTTCCATCCCCGGGTTTTTGCCCCTGCTTCATTCCTTCTTTCATTTTATCACCCAAGCCTTTTTGTTTTTGAATAATATCCGGCAATTGCATTCCTTGTCCGTCTCCTGGTTTTGGTTTTCCAGCTCCCGGTTTAGACATAGACATTTGCATGTTGTTTAATAAATCACTTAAAAAGTCGGCTAGTTTATTTGCAGATGAAGTTGCATACTGTTGATGCGAAACTCCTTTTGGAACCTGAACATCTGTCAAAGTCTCAATTGCTTTGTCTATATTATATTGTACGTTTCCAATTTCCTTGGTTACATCTTCTGCTACTTTTGGATTACGTAATGATAATGCAAACAAACTATCGTCGACATGTTTGAACTGTTGTTTCAAATTCTGCTGAATCTTTATATTCTTTGTATAAGCAGAAGAACCCAGTTTCATAGATTTAAATTGTTTCATCACATCTTCCTGAGATAAAGAATAGGCTAACAGGTTATCCAAAATCTGACGAAGCATTGCAACATCTTCTTCCAATTGTTCCTGATCTCCGCCCTCCATACTTGACTGCATTTCCTGCGACATACTTTTCATTTTCTTTGCAGCACTTTTTTGTTTTGGCTTCGCCGAAGAAGTATTCTTTTTACTCAATTCTTCAGAAGCTTTTTGCAAATCAGAATCTACATCTTTCTCTTTCGAAGCATCAGAAGGAATATCAATTGGAGATTTCAACGACTTGTTTTCTTCTTTCAAATCTTTCAAATCTTCTTTGATTTTATCAAAGGCTTTATTAATATCATCTTGTTTTTCTTTTGTATTTTCTCCTTCTTTGTTAGAAAGCTTTTCTTGTTCGTCTGCTAGTTTATTTAATTTCTCTGCAACCTGTTCTGCTTTCTTTTCTACATAAAAATGCTTCGTTAATTCAACTAATTGTTCTAAATTACGAGATTGATTTTTGCTGATTTGTTTGAATTTTTCCATCTTATCAAACAACTCTTCGCTTTGTAATTTGTCGTTTAGGTTCTTCAATTCATCCATCAACTTCTGATTTTTTTCTAAATCTTTCTCTGCATTATCCAAACGCTTTTGCAAATCATCAGCAGTTTTATCTTTCTTTTCAGATTGAAACTTGTCTAAATTCTTATTCATTTTCTCAGCAAACTGTTTCATCATTTCGTCTTGTTGTTTCTGACGTTTGATAAAATCACTTACTTTTTGCTGATCTTTAAATTCTAAATTATCTTTTTCTTTTCCCGTTTTCTGAATCTTATCCATCTCAGAAAATTGCTTGTTTTGATTTTTTAAAGACTTTTCTAAACTATTGATATTGTTATTTTGCTGCTGCAATTCCATATCCTGAATTTCATCTGTAGTAGAAACACGATCAGAAAAAACAGAAGACTTTGTACTCTTAAAACCGTGCGGTGCATCATTATCAAAAACCTCAAAATAGTATTCGTAAGACACTCCTTCTTCTACAGCCAGATTACTTGGGAAGTTAAAAACGAACTGATCAAAAACAGCTTGCTTTACCGGAATGGTTCCACGCTTTGCAGTTTGTGGTTTGTTACGTTCATAATAAACAACCTGTAATTTTGACAAACCATAGTCGTCACCCAATCTTCCTAATACATAATTTTTATCTAACTTTAAACTATCTGGCGCAGGCGAAACGGTGATCGATGGATGCTGATCTTTTATAACTGACAGCTGATAATCCAGTTTTTCGTAGTTTTTGACTTTATTATTCGAAGTAAGAATTTGATATTCTGTATTTTGACTGATATTTTTAGCCAATTTAAACTCGTTTTCGGCTTTATTAAACTTAAAAGTTGCCTTTTCATCTTTCCAAACAATCTCCTGAGTCGACTGTGTATTCATTTTCCAGGTTACCAAAGTTCCTTCTGGTACGATTGCATTTCCAGTTCCCTGAATAGTTTCTGATTTCTTTTTTAGATAAGATGGAAAATTCAAAACCATTTCGAAGTTGGCAATTGATGGAACTGTGATTACTTTCAATTCATATTCTTCAGATGAAACTGAATTTCCTTCAAAAGAAAAAGAAACATTTTCAACTGGTTTTTCAATCTTGAATTCAAACTTTCCTGGCTGAGAAGATTCCATAAAATAACTTTCATCACCAATATGAATCATCACATTCTCCGGAACTATATTTCCAACAGATTCCATTTTGACAACGAAATCTTTGTTTTGTTCTGTTTGCAAATTTTGGTTTAGCACAACAAATTTGAATGGAGCCGGTGGCAAAAATGTAGCATTAAAATGTACTACTCTATTTAAACTTTGAGAAATTACATTGCTGTTTCCTGAAATATAAAACACAGCAAAAAGCAAAATTGGAATAATGGCCAATGGCAAATACTTCTTGTTTGTTTTAAAATTGATAGCATTTCCAAACGGAATTGGCTGCAATGAATTTGCTTTTTGTTCTATTGAAGCCAACATCAACTCCGAACTTTCTGCTGAATTCTCAGAAGCCGAAAGCTGTAAAAAGTTCGTTAGCTTATCACTTACTTCAGTAAAATGATTTCCAATAATAGTTGAAGCCTGATTATAATCGATTCCTTTTTGAAGTTTGAATAACTTAAAAATTGGAAACAAAATAAATCGGAACAAAAGAAAAACTTCTACTCCTATAAATATCCAAAATAAAAGAGTTCTTCCGAGAGGTTTTAACCAAAGGAAATACTCAATAAAAAGTGTAAATAGAAAGTACAACAATCCGAAACCGATAAAAAGAAGTCCTCCTTTTATCAATTCGTTTGTATAATATTTTTTAATAAACGCTTCTAATTTTTGATATATAGCAGATGTTGTTTTCAAAATAAAATCTCTTTTAATTATAACCCATAAAAGTAGTAATTTTAATTAGATAATGATCAATGAGAAAATTAGTCAATTAAGCTACAAGCAAGGCATTATCTAATTAAACTCATTTTCTAATTCTCTAATTAGAATTGTATCTTTGCATCAAAATTTAAACAAATGTCAAAGCAAGTTCGTGTGCGTTTTGCACCAAGTCCAACAGGACCTTTACATATTGGCGGAGTTCGTACTGCCCTATTTAATTATTTATTTGCCAAAAAAAACAACGGTGTTTTTTATTTAAGAATTGAAGATACAGATCAGACTCGTTTTGTTCCTGGTGCCGAAGCTTATATTATGGAAGCTTTGGAATGGTTAGGAATTTCTCCTGAAGAAACTGTTGGCAAGAATGAGAAATTTGGTCCATACAGACAAAGTGATCGCAAGGAATTATACCAAACTTATGCAGATCAGCTGATCAATTCTGGTTGGGCCTATTATGCTTTTGATACTCCAGAAGCGCTTGACAGTTTAAGAAAAGAACAAGAAGCTGAAGGAAAAACATTTATTTACAATCATACAATCCGTGAAAAGTTAGATACTTCTTTAATAATTTCTGCTGATGAAGTTGCTAAAAGAATTGCAAATGGAGAACATTATGTGATCCGTTTTAAAACTCCGGTTGATGAAACTTTACATCTAAAAGATATTATTCGTGGAGATGTAAAATTTGAAACCAGTTTACTTGACGATAAAGTTTTATTTAAAAGTGATGGAATGCCAACGTATCATTTAGCCAATATTGTGGATGATCATTTGATGGAAACATCACACGTGATTCGTGGTGAAGAATGGTTGCCATCGATGCCACTTCACGTTTTATTGTACAGAGCTTTTGGTTGGGATGCTCCGGAATTTGCACATTTACCTTTGATTTTAAAACCGGTTGGAAACGGAAAATTATCAAAAAGAGATGGGGATAAATTAGGTTTCCCAGTATTTCCTTTAGAATGGAAAACGGAAGAAGGGATTTCATCTGGTTACAGAGAGAAAGGATTTTTCCCAGAAGCGGTTATAAACTTCCTTGCTTTGTTAGGCTGGAATGACGGAACAGACAAAGAATTATTTTCTTTAGAAGAATTAGTTGAATCTTTTGACTTAAACAGAGTTCACAAATCGGGAGCAAAATTTGATCCAGAGAAAAATAAATGGTTCAATCACCAATATTTAATCAAACAAAATGATGCTGATTTAGCGAAAAGCTTCTCTCCTATTTTGATAGAAAAAGCTGTTGATGTTTCTAAATTTGATGTTACAAGAATTGTTTCTTTGATTAAAGAAAGAGCGCATTTCGTTTCTGAATTTTGGGATTTGACTGATTTCTTTTTCCAGGCGCCAACCTCATATGATGAAAAAGCAAGCAAAAACTGGAAGGAAGAAACTCCAGCTTTAATGCAGGAATTGATTTCGACTCTTGAATATATTGACGGTTTTGATTCTGCAAACATCGAAGCAATTGTAAAAGACTGGTTAACCAAAAACGAAATTGGAATGGGTAAAGTTATGCAGCCTTTCCGTTTGAGTTTAGTTGGAGCTTTGAAAGGTCCTCACCTATTTGACATCGTTGAAATCATCGGAAAAGAAGAAACTATTTCGAGAATTCAGAAAGCGATTGCAACTTTATAATTAGAATATTTTTACCAATAAGATATTAAGTTCATAAAGCTAAGCTTAATTTATCTTAATCCCTTAATGGTAAAAAGAAAATCATAACGCTAAGAAACATTCATAAAATGTTCTTAGCGTTTTTTTATACTTTAAAAAATTTAAATTGGGAGAATATTCGTAATTTACGCATCCATAAAACTTAAATCAATATCATTATGAGTATTCCATTTATTATCATTTTAATCTTCGGTTTTTTTATTTTCCTCTCGTCTTTCTTTACTGTGAAACAACAATCATCTGTTGTAATCGAAAGATTTGGTAAATTTTTAAGCGTAAGAAATTCAGGTTTACAACTAAAAATTCCAATCGTAGACAGAATTGCCGGACGTGTAAATTTGAAGATTCAACAGTTAGATGTTATCATCGAAACCAAAACCAAAGACAACGTTTTTATCAAAATGAAAGTTTCGGTTCAGTTTAAAGTTATTCAGGAAAAAGTATATGATGCTTTTTATAAACTGGAATATCCGCATGATCAAATTACCGCTTATGTATTTGATGTGGTTCGTGCCGAAGTTCCAAAACTAAAATTAGATGACGTTTTTGAGAGAAAAGATGATATAGCAATTGCTGTAAAAAGAGAATTGAATGAAGCTATGACTACTTATGGTTATGATATTATCAATACTTTGGTTACTGATATTGATCCGGACATTCAGGTAAAAAATGCCATGAACAGAATCAACGCTGCCGACAGAGAAAAAACGGCTGCCGAATTTGAAGCTGAAAGTTCAAGAATCAGAATCGTTGCAAAGGCAAAAGCTGAGGCAGAAAGTAAACGTTTACAAGGTCAGGGTATTGCAGATCAGCGTCGTGAAATTGCAAGAGGTTTAGTAGAAAGTGTTGAAGTTTTGAATAATGTTGGAATCAATTCCCAAGAAGCTTCTGCCCTAATTGTAGTTACGCAACATTATGATACTTTACAAGCAATTGGTGCCGATGCAAACTCGAATTTAATCTTGTTACCAAATTCACCACAAGCCGGAAGTGATATGCTGAATAATATGGTGGCATCTTTTACAGCCTCAAACCAGGTTGGCGAAATGATGAAAAAGACAAATAAAAAAGTAGAAAAACCAAAACCAATACAGCCACAATCTGGTTATGAAGATGACATTCAACCAGATGTACAACAATAATACAATGAAAAAGAGGCTTAACGGCCTCTTTTTTTATTTATAAACCAATTGAAAACAAATGGTAAAATGGATTGTAAAATTTTTGGATAGGATTTTGAAAAGTAATCTGTATATGAAGAAACAAATCCATTTACGATTTTTTGTGGTGTAATGCCTTCTTTCGTTTTCTGAAAACTCAAAACTAATTTCTGATAATTTATATCTTTTTCTAATTTTAGAATTTCCAAATCTCTGTCGATTTCAGCATAAGAGGAGTATTTTTTCTTTTCCATATTTATTAATCGTTAAAAAATATTTCTGAAAACTTCTCTAAAATCGGTCCTTCCACAATCTTATCTTTTATAAAGAAAAGTAAAATTGTAAACAAAAGATAGATCCCTCCTACTGCTAAAAATCCAAGAGCATTACTTCCGAATAAATCTCCAAAAGCATAAGCAGCCGCAAAAGATCCAAAAAACAGCACCATAGTAAAACACAATAAAATCAAAGTAAACTTTAAAATTAAAGTTGTTGGCTTCATTGCAACCTTAAAACCCCAAAGTTTATAATAAGCTAAATGGCTTTCAATGTAAACTTTAGTCTGATCCTGAATTTTTTCTGTGTTTTCTTTTAACTCTTCAAAAGCCATAATTTAATTTTATATTAAAAAAAGAAACACAAAACTTCCTTAGTTTCTTAAGTAAGCTTTGTGTTTCAAGAGATTATTATTTTTGAAGTTTAGCGTTTTGAGCTTTCAAATCGGCCAATTTAGATTCTAAAAAAGTAATAACTTCTTCAGTTTTATGACTTACATTCGACAGCAACTCATCTAAAGTTCCGTCAAGATTTTGTGTTGCTCCAGCAAATTTTTCACGAAGAACATCAGAAGTAGCTCCTAATGAATCTTTTAAATTGCCTTTTGCATCATCAAAACCTTCTTTAAGTTTTGCTCTTGTATTTGAACCTTTATCCGGAGCCAATAAAATTCCGATTGCCGCTCCTACCGCCGCACCAGCTAAAATAGCCGCTATTGTATTTGAATTATTTGACATAATATTAAAATTTAAATGAATACTAAAGATACAGTATTTTTGAAAGATAAATAATTGATTAAAAAATATTTACCAGTAATTAACAATAAAATTAATACACGTAAGCAACAGCTTCGTATTTACCATCTTTTTCGATAATGCTTACAAAAGGATAACCATTTGATGCTGATTTGGTTTTGATTCTCATAGCTGTATGATTTTTATTAGCCATAGGCGGTTCTCCTTTTGTCTTTGTCGAGACTCCGGTAAAATTAGCTGCTTGTTTTAATCCAATTGTTTTTTCCTGAGGTAAAACAGTTACCATTGAATAATCTGATTTTGAATCAATTATAACTTTATCAGATATTTTTTGAGTTTGATTTGTCTGTTTATTGGTAATCTGTGAAACTGCATATTTACTAATTTTGTGTTCTTCTGCACTTCCGTTTACTGCATAATAAATTAGACCATTTTCGTTTTTGATAAAGTTTACATCCAATTGTTCACCATTGTGTTTTGTAATTTGATGAGTTTGAGAAATTGCAATATTTGCAAATAAAATAGCTAGTGTAAAAAATAAATTTTTCATGATAATTAAATTTAAAGGATTAAAAAATTTCTTAGTTCAAATGAAAATCAAAATTTAAATAAACCACAAAACTAATTTCATGAAATTTGAAAATTATGTAATGCAATTGAAAAATACTTATTTATACATTGAAGTATTATCAAAACAAAATCACAATCAAAATTGACCATAAAACCAATTTTCAGAATTCAGACTTAGAATTATTCTAAAACCTAAAAATAATTTTTAAAATTTTAGAAAAACTCAATTTAGATTCTTAAAGTGTCATTTTTAAAATTATAAAATTTCAGATTTGACCTTTGGATAAAAATACCAACTTTATAAACAATTGTATGTTAATAACCCGTTAAACTGACAAAAATAACAGTGAAAAGTAAAATAAAGACCAATATTAAACAATAATTCAAAAAATGAATAATGTATCGGATGCATTAAAAAAATAGCTTAAAATTAATTTATGAAGGTTGATTTTAATCTATAAAAACTATCAATTATTATATTAACATAGTTATAATATATAATAAATATAAACTACTGAAATATAAAAATTAATCAATTAAATTGATTTACGAAGAAAATTATAATTCTTCCTTTTATCAAATTTTAGAAAACAAAATTCAATTCATTTTTCGTAAAAACTACATAAATTGTACTTATAAACAATTCACTGTTAATAACGCGTGAAGAGGCGTGAAATATGGTCTAAAACTAAAATAAAGCGTTTTAAAAGATGATCTTTTGAAAGATGAATATTGAGACGGAAGAAGTAAAAAAATAGCTTAAAATTAATTTATAAAGGTCACTTTTAATCTAAAATATTTATTATTTTTAAATTTTCAATAGAAAATATAAATAATAAAAAAAGCGCTTATATAAAGCGCTTTCCAATAGATTTTAATAATATTATTTCTTCACCATTTCGGCAAGAATTTCAATTTCTCTCTCCGAAGCATTTTTTGGAGGATTTGAATATAATTTTAAAATTTCATCATCAAACTGATTTTTGAAAGTTTCATTTTCAATATCTCTTAAATTTAAAAGTGCTTTTGATCGAACATAAGTCGACTCACTTCTAAGAGACATATTGTATAATTTTTTAATATCCTCTTCTTCAAAATCAGAAGATTTCAAACTTGAATATTTCAGAATAAATTGAGCAAACAATAATGAAGCTTTATTATTGTTGATATTTTTCTTTAATGAATTTTGTAATAAAGAAAAACTCGAAACATTTTTGATGCTCTCCCCTATTGCACTTTCAATTGCGATACGTTCTGGTTTTGTCTCAACTTTAAAATATTTATTTATTTCTTTTAAAGAATTATTGATGCTGTTTTCTTCTTTTTTACCTTTTTCTTCCCAGGCATCTTTCAATCCAACAGTTTTATTAAATACTAGTTTTGAAGTAGTTGAGTCTTTATCAACAGTAAAATAACCTAAACGTTGAAACTGAAATTTGTCTTCATTTTGAGCCGTTGCCAAACTTGGCTCTACAAATCCTTTGATGATTTCTAATGAATTTGGATTTACAAAATCTAAGAAATTTTTCTCTTTATAACTGTCCGGAGCTTCATCGGTAAACAAACGGTCGTACATACGAACTTCTGCTTCAATAGCATGAGAAATTGAAACCCAATGCAAGGTTCCAGACACTTTTCTTTGGCTTGCTTCTGTCCCGCTTCCGCTTAAAGAATCGGTATCATAAGTTACGTGAATTTCAGTAATATTTCCGCTAGCATCTTTTACAACACTTTCACCTTTAATGATATACGCATTCTTAAGACGCACTTCTTTTCCTAAAGTCAAACGGAAAAACTTTGTCGGAGCTTCTTCTAAAAAGTCTTCTCTTTCAATGTATAATTCTCTTGAAAAAGGAACTTTTCTGAAACCAGCATTCTCATCTTCCTGGTTATTTTCGGCTTCCAACCACTCTTCTTTTCCTTCAGGATAATTTGTAATTACCAATTTTACAGGATCTAAAACAGCCATTACACGAGGTGCAATTTTGTTCAAATCTTCACGAATACAAAATTCTAAAACCGATACATTGATTAAATTATCACGTTTTGCAATACCAATTGTGTTGGCAAAATTACGCAATGAAGCAGCAGTATAACCACGTCTTCTTAACCCGGAAATCGTAGACATTCTAGGATCATCCCAACCGTTAACATGCTTTTCTTTAACTAGTTGCTGTAATTTTCTTTTACTGACCACTGTATGCGAAAGATTACGTCTTGCAAATTCTCTTTGCTTTGGACGAATCTGATTTTCATCAATAATCTGGTCTAAAAACCAATCGTATAATTCACGGTGAGGCAAGAATTCTAATGTACAAAATGAGTGTGAGATTTCTTCTAAATAATCACTTTGTCCGTGTGCCCAATCGTACATGGGATAAATTTTCCAATCGTCTCCCGTTCTATGATGATGTCTGTGTAAAATCCTGTACATGATAGGATCACGCATCAACATATTGGTAGATTTCATATCTATTTTTGCACGAAGAATATGAGTTCCAGCCTCAAATTCGCCGTTTTTCATTCTTTCGAATAAATCTAAATTTTCTTCAACTGAACGATTTCTAAACGGACTATCAGTTCCAACAGTTGACGGAGTTCCTTTTTGAATTGCCATATCTTCAGAAGACTGGCTATCAACATAGGCTTTATCTTTTTTAATTAATAAAACAGCCCAATCATACAATTGTTGAAAATAATCAGAAGCATAACGTTCTTCTGCCCAGGTATAACCTAGCCATTCGACATCTTTTTTAATGGCGTCAACAAATTCCTGCTCTTCTTTTTCCGGATTCGTATCGTCAAAACGTAAATTTACAGGTGACTGATAATCAATTCCTAAACCAAAATTTAAAGCAATAGAACTCGCATGTCCGATATGCAAATAACCGTTTGGTTCTGGTGGAAAACGAAAATGAAGTTTAGTTTTGGAAAGACCTGATTTTAAATCTTCCTCTATGATTTGTTCAATAAAATTGAGTGATTTCTCTTCTGATGCCATTATTTTATAGTAATTTTAGCAAAGATAAAAAAGTTTACAGTTTATGGTTTACAGTTTGTGGTTTTCTTTGGAAACTTCTCAGTAAATCTGAAAGTTAGAACCTGAAACTAAATTAATTACTATTTTTGTATAAATTTTAAAGTTATGAGACAATTAACTGTTACAATTCCAGACGATTTTTACGAAACTTTTGTTAGTTTTTTTAAACATGTTCCTGATGTTTCTATTGATGAAAACATTACTAATGAAATTCCACTATGGCAGCAACAAATGGTTTTAGAACGATTGAAAAATGCAAAACCAGAAGATTTTGTAAGCTGGGAAGATTTTGAAAAAGAAATGGATAAGAAATGGCTGTAAATAATTTTAAAATTCAAATACTTTCACGAGCAAAACTTGAAGTTGATGAAGCAGCAAATTATTATGAATCTGAAAGCAAAGAACTAGGAAAATTATTCTACTTAGAATTCAAAAGTTATCGCAAAACATTAGAGAGTATTCCTTTTTTCGAGGAAAAGTATGAAACGATTCGCACCTTACCTTTAAAAAAATTTCCTTATACCATTCATTTTAAAGTAGATGAGAGCAAAAAAATAGTTTTCATTCTAGCGTTAACATCTAATTATCAAGATCCAAATACTACAAGAATAAAATAATAAAAATGGGAGTTATAAAACTTAAAAACATTCGAACTTTCTCTTACCACGGATGTTTAATTGAAGAAGGAAAAATTGGATCTGATTACACTGTTGATCTAAAAATTAAGACCAATTTACAAAAATCAGCACAAACAGATCATTTAGCTGACACTGTTGATTATGTACATTTGAACAGAATTGTAGCTGAAGAAATGGCAATTCGTTCACATTTATTAGAACATGTGGCCAAAAGAATCAATATTAGGGTACTTGCAGAAATAGAAATGATAGAAAAAACAACGGTTTGGGTTTCTAAAATAAATCCTCCTATTGGTGGTGATGTTGAATCAGTTACTATTAAAATGACGGAAACTAGAAGGTAATTCTTTCAGGTAAAATAACTAATTTTTTAAAATAGTTACTTTTAAAGTTTTGAATTTTAAAGATTTTAGTTACTTTTGCCATCCGTTCAACTACGGCGTCGTGGCCGAGCGGCTAGGCTGGGCTCTGCAAAAGCTCCTACTCCGGTTCGAATCCGGACGATGCCTCTAAAACCTTCAAGGAAACTTGGAGGTTTTTTTTATGGTTAATTTTTAGAAAAAATTAGATAAAAATTTACGTTCGAATCCAGACGATACCACTAAAAGCTTCAAGGAAACTTGGAGGTTTTTTTTATGGTTAATTTTTAGAAAAAATTAGATAAAAATTTACGTTCGAATCCAGGCGATATCTCTAAAAGCTTCAAGGAAACTTGGAGGTTTTTTTATGGGTTAATTTTTAGAAAAAATTAGATAAAGATTTACGTTCAAATCCAGACGATACCTCTAAACCTTCAAGGAAACTTGGAGGTTTTTTTGTGGTTAATTTTTAGAAAAAATTAGATAAAAATTTACGTTCGAATCCAGACGATCCTCTAAACCTTCAAGGAAACTTGGAGGTTTTTTTGTTTGATTTTTCCACAATCTTGTCATTCTGAGGAACGAAGAATCACACTAGATATTCTACAAAGATTGGCGAATTACTACACGGAGTTTCTAGTGTGATTCTTCGTTCCTCAGAATGACAAACTGCGTGAGATTGCTTCGTTACTCGCAAAGACACTTTGAGTTATAAACATAAAAAAACCTCTGACATTCAGAGGTTTTAGTTTATATTTTAAGGTTATTAACAACTACTTCTTCTCAATCTTTTCAAAAGCGTTTTTAACCATTTCTTTTTCACCTGGAAACCAGCCTTGTGTTATTAAAACCAATCCAAAAATCATTAAAACAATACTAATAACTTTTTTAATTTTTAGAATATTTCTTGGTGTCATTTTAGATTTTAATTGTTTAGCTAATAGTATTTTAATACAATCAACCAGCAAATAAGTAATGATAACTGAAGTAAAAAAAGTAAACATTCTTGAGTTTTGCATTTCTAATTTTGGTCCAACAGAAATGATAACTGCCAGCCAAAAACCCAGAACTCCAATGTTAATAACGTTGAGTAAAAAGCCTTTTATAAACAAACTACCGTAATTTCTTTTTATAATATCACGATCTATTTCTTCGTCATCAATTTTTTCTTCATTTCTTAATCTTACGAAAGAAATGATTCCATAAGCCACCATTATAATTCCGCCAAAAATAAAAAGTGCCGGTTTATCTTTTAAACTCTGAATTAATCTGTAACTCCCTAAATAAGCAATTGCTATAAAAAAAATATCCCCTAATACTACACCAAAATCAAAGACAATTGCAGCTCTGAATCCTTTTGTAATACTGGTCTCTAATAGTATAAAAAATACCGGGCCTACCATAAAGCTCAAGAAAATTCCCCATGGCAGCCCAGCTAAAATATCATTTATCATTCCAATACAAATTGATTTATTTTACTTCTTCAATCTTACCGCCAAGAACAGTTTTCTGATTGATTTGTTTTGGTTTTCCGTAAATGTAAATAGAGCCTCCTGCGCTTACTTTTGCATCAACAAGAGTAGAAGCATTCACATCTGCTTTTCCTCCCGCAGAAACGCTTACTTTAGTTTGAGCAGTACTTAATTTACTTGCCAGAAGATATCCCCCTGCTCCAAGGCTTGCATCCTGGTTTGAAGCTTTACCAGTTAAAGTAATTTCTCCACCTGAAACAGAACTAACATTTAGTTTATCAACATCCAAATCTACATTGATTTTACCACCTTCCTGAGCACTTACTTTAAATGAAGTTGCTTTCAATGTTTCCTTGCTGGTAACTTCTGCACCTTCATTCACATCGATTAATTCAATGTGTTTATAATACAAAGTCACTTCGAGGTCATTTCCTGAAAGAAGTTTTGGAAAAGGCATTCTTATTTTTAAAATACCATTTTTATTAACAGCTTCTAATTCTGTTTCTCTTGCTCCTTTTATAACAACTTTATTTTCAGAAGACTGAACTAGTTTTACACTTAATTTATCATAAACTTTCACTGTATCAAAATCACCTAATTCTTTAGTAACCTGACCAAAAGACATTTGTGCAACAAGAATTGCAGCTCCTATTAATAACTTTTTCATCTCTCTATTTTTTAATTTAACAACTATTCTGCTCTTCTTAAAAAATGAAAATCCAGTTGTTTTTTAACTAAATCTGCATTTTTTACTTTAACATAAAT
This sequence comes from Flavobacterium sp. MMLR14_040, assembly GCF_033657265.1. Classification (NCBI taxonomy): domain Bacteria; kingdom Pseudomonadati; phylum Bacteroidota; class Flavobacteriia; order Flavobacteriales; family Flavobacteriaceae; genus Flavobacterium; species Flavobacterium sp. MMLR14_040. The sequence goes on from NZ_JAWVWO010000003.1 coordinate 42,845, forward strand.
TTCATCTCCTAATTGCAATATACTATTTGAAGTTGCGCCCACTAAAGCATATTGCTTTTCATCGAAAGTATAATAATCATCTTTAATTTCTCTGATTCTTACCATTCCTTCACATTTGTTAGAAACAATTTCAACATAAATTCCCCATTCTGTAACTCCTGAAATAACTCCCAAAAATTCTTCGTCCTGGTGATCCTGCATATATTTAACCTGCATGTATTTAATACTGTCACGTTCGGCATTAGTTGCTAAACTTTCCATATTAGAACAATGCAAACATTTTGTTTCATAAACTTCATCATCTACAGAAGCTCCATTATCCAGATAATATTGTAGCAAACGATGTACCATAACGTCAGGATAACGACGAATTGGCGAAGTAAAATGACTGTAATAATCAAAAGCTAAACCATAATGACCAATATTATCTGTTGAATATTTGGCTTTACTCATACTTCTAATCGCAAGAGTATCAATTAAGTTTTGTTCTTTTTTCCCATTTACTTCTTCCATCAATGCATTCAAAGACTTCGAAATATCTCCTTTGTTACGGAAATCAATTTTATAACCAAATTTAGCAATTACGGTTTGCATCGCAATTAATTTGTCTTCATTTGGTTCATCGTGAATCCTGTAAACAAATGTTTTCTTTTGTTTTCCAATGTATTCAGCCACTTTTCTATTGGCTAAAAGCATGAATTCTTCAATCAAATGATTGGCATCTTTAGAAACTTTAAAGTAAACGCCTTCTGGTTCTCCTTCAGCATCTAAGTTGAATTTTACTTCTACTTTATCAAAAGAAATAGCACCATTTGCCATTCTTTTCTTTCTTAAAATCTTAGCTAATTCATCTAATTTTAAAGTTGCATTTTTTATTTCATCAGAAACTGTGTAAGATTCTCCGGTAATCGAAACATCAACGGGAATCGTACTATCTTTTGTTTCAATGATATATTGTGCTTCTTCATAAGCAAAACGCTGATCAGAATAAATTACTGTTCTTCCAAACCATTGGTTGATAACCTGTGCATTTTCCGAAACTTCAAATATGGCAGAGAATGTATATTTCTCTTCATTTGGACGCAGCGAACAAGCAAAATTAGACAAAACTTCAGGAAGCATCGGCACTACTCTATCCACTAAATAAACAGAAGTGGCACGTTGATAAGCTTCATCATCTAAAATTGTTCCTTCTTCCAAATAATAAGAAACATCGGCAATATGAATACCAATTTCGTAATTTCCATTTTCTAACTTTTTAAAAGACAAGGCATCATCAAAATCTTTTGCATCTTTTGGATCTATCGTAAACGTAAGCGTATCACGCATATCACGACGTTTTGCAATTTCAGATTCCTGAATTGACGTATCTATTTTTTGAGCATACACTTCTACTTCAACCGGAAAATCTGCAGGTAAACCATATTCAGCCAAAATCGCGTGAATCTCTGTATTATGTTCTCCCGGTTTTCCTAAAACTCTGATTACAGATCCAAACGGACTATCAGCTCTTTTTGGCCAGTCTTCAATGGTAACCAAAACAACATCACCATTTTCTGCTTCACCAATTTTATCTTTTGGAATAAAAATATCCGTATACATTTTAGGATTTGCAGTAGAGACAAAAGCAAAATTTGCCTGGATATCAATAACACCAACAAACTCTGTCTTGTTTCTTTCTATAACTTCAATTACTTCACCCTCAGGTCTTTTTCCTTTTCTACGGTTATAAACGTAAACTTTTACTTTGTCTTTGTCTAAAGCACGATTCAAATTATTTGTCGGGATAAAAACATCTTCTGTAAAATCAGGACAAATAAAATATGCCGTTTTTCTACTGGTCATATCAATTGTTCCTTCGTAATAATCCTGACTTACGGCTTTTACTAAATATTTACCAGGTTCAGTTTCTATAATTTTTTTTGAAGCAGCCAGAATTTTTAAATCTTTTATAATCTGATTTCTGCTTTTTGTATCATCAAGTTCTAACTTTGCTCCTATCTGTTTATAATTGAATGCTTTATTTGGGCTTTGCGATAAAATTTTTACTATTTTGCTCGAGAAATCTTTCTCATTTTTTATCGGCTTTCTAATTTTCTTACTCATAAATCTTTTTCTTAAAAAGTTAAAATTACAAATAAGATACCACATTATAGATTTTAACAAATAAATTATTAAAAATATAACTTTCAAAAGTAGATTTTTATTGATTTTTAAAGGTCATTTGTAATTCGCAATTAATATTACTGCAAGCAATAAATTTAGTAATGCTCATTTCGTATCTTTATAAAAAGACACTTTATGGAAAGCTTTAAAACCATCGCTATATTCAATTATCAACACGAAACTGTGGTTCTGAAACACTTATTAGATCAGGAAGAAATTCCGTATTTTTTTGAGAACGAAATAACACTTTCAGTTGTTCCCATGTATACTTCGGCGCTCGGTGGAATCAAACTCAAAGTTCATCCAAACGATTTCGAAGAAGTTCAGCAAATTCTGGACAATCTCAATAACCCACTTAAAATCGTTTAAACAGTTTCTTTTTTCAATTCAAAAATTTTTTTTCTCTTTTCAAATTTCAAAGTTGTCAACATATATTAAATACAACAAAAAAGAAATTTTAAATTTAATTAATTTTTGATGGTTATTATAGCTTGTTAATATGTCGAATAAATTTATTTTTAAATGTATTGAAATGAAGTTTCTCTTAGTTATATAGAGTTATCAACATAGTTATATTTTGTTAAACGATTAGTTTTTAAGTGTTTTTCAATTTTAATTAACAACGGTTGACAACTAAAAATTGATTCATTTTGTAGATAAGTTCATATGTTGATATTTGTTGAAAATGGCATTTTTGATATTGATAACTTTTCTAAAAATTCATCAAACTTTATTAGGATTTTTGATTCCGGTTTTGGATTAGGTTTTTTTTCGACACAACCAAAAAATACTTCTAATTTTCTATCTTAACTTATTAACAAATAATGTTAATTTAAAGTTAACTGAATATCAACGAATTAGCTTTTACTATTAACACAACAAAATTTTAACAAAAAGATTATTTATTTCTAATTGATTATCAGATTCTTATACAGATATTAAGATTGTTAATAAGTGATAAGGTTTTGATATGAAGTACTTTATATTTTAATTTTTTTTGCAACGAATTACACGAATAAGCTCGAATTTTATTTTGGCTATATTAAGGTAATTAAAATTGTAAAATTGTAAAATGAAAAAAATTAGTGAAAATTAGTGTAATTCGTGGCAGCCATTTATTAATTAAGTAAATTTGCAATTACACAACTTAATAGTATTTAAAATGAAAATTTCGATAGGAAACGACCACGCAGGACCAGATTATAAAAAAGCGATCGTTGCAATGCTTAAAGCAAAAGGATATGAAGTAACTAATTATGGAACAGATTCTGAAGATTCTGTTGATTATCCTGATTTTGGACATCCGGTAGCGAATGATGTATCTGAAGGAAAAGCTGATTTTGGAATTGTCATTTGCGGAAGCGGAAACGGAATTGCCATGACGGTTAACAAACATCCGAAAGTAAGAGCGGGTTTATGCTGGACTAAAGAAATTGCTTATTTAACACGTTTACATAATGATGCCAATATCGTAAGTATTCCGGCACGTTTTACATCGATTCCGCAAGCGGTAGAAATTGTTGAAACGTTTTTAACAACTCAATTTGAAGGCGGAAGACACCAAAACCGAGTAAATAAAATTGCTTGTCAATAAATAAAATATGGGCCACAACCATAATCACCATCACGGACATAGTCATAGTCATGAAGTAACGGGTAAAAATTTATCAATTTCAATTTTCCTGAATATTGGTATTACTGTTGCGCAAATTATCGGCGGATTTATTTCCGGCAGTTTATCTTTATTATCAGATGCGCTGCATAATTTTAGTGATGTTATTTCTTTGATTTTGAGTTTTGTGGCACACAAACTGGCGAAAAAAAAGCCAAGTTCTACCAGTACATTTGGTTATAAAAGAGCCGAACTTCTTGCCGCGTTTATAAACGCGGCAACTTTAATTATTGTTGCTGTTTTTTTAATTTACGAAGCTATTGTCAGATTTACAGAACCAGTTGCTATTGCTTCTAATCTGGTTATTTGGCTTTCTGTTTTAGGTATTGCCTTCAACGGATTTTCTGCCATTATCTTAAAAAAAGATGCTGATCATAATTTAAATATGCGATCTGCTTATTTACACCTTTTTACAGATATGATGGCGTCTGTCGCTGTGTTGGCCGGCGGAATTTTAATGAAATATTTTCAGTGGTTTTGGGTGGATAGTGTGATCACACTCGGAATTGCTATTTATTTGATTTTCATGAGTTTTGATTTATTAAAATCATCTACAAAAATGCTTTTGCTTTTTACGCCCGAAGATTTAGATATCGAAGAAATCGCCAAAAAAATCCACGCCGTTACCAGAAACCATCGCTTATACCACATTCACCTTTGGCATTTAAACGATAATGAACTTCACTTTGAAGCACATTTAGATTGCCAGGAAAACATCTCAATTTCAGAATTTAATAATCTTGTTGCAGAAATTGAAGAGGTTTTATTTCACGATTTCAAAATTAGCCATTGCACGATTCAACCAGATTTTGGAAAAACCTGCAGCAAAGATTATATTCTTCAGGAAGGATAACTTTTTTTGAATTAAAAAGTGCGAAAAAAAAATCGGGTGCTTCGCACCAATGAAAATAAACAAGTTGGGCGGAATTTTATATTTATTATGACGTTATTTTATTATAAAAAATATTAATTTGGTCAATACACTGACTGAATTAACGTTAATTTAGTAAACACGGTGACTGAATTAATGTTTTTAACGTTATATTTGTATCCTAATTTGAACTGAAATAGAATGAAAGAGTATTTGAAAAGAGCAGTAATTCAGGAGTTTAAAAACAAAATTATTCCAAATAAAGTGTTGATTTTGTTAGGTGCGAGACGTGTAGGTAAAACAGAATTAATCAAAAATTATTTAAAAGATATTCCATCTGAAAGTTATCTTCAACTTAATGGGGAAGATATTAATGATATAAGTTTAATAAAAGAGCGTTCTGTTAATAACTATAAAAGACTTTTAAGCGGTCTGGATTTATTAGTAATAGATGAAGCGCAAAACATTCCGGAAATTGGTTTAATTCTTAAATTGATTGTTGATTCAATTGATGGAATTAAAGTTATTGCAACGGGATCATCTATGTTTGATTTGAGCAATAAATTAGGAGAACCATTAGTAGGAAGAAAAAACACTATTTATTTATTTCCATTAGCACAAATGGAATTTTCTTCAAATGAAAACTATAAACAAACAGTTGAAAATTTAGAAGAACGTTTACTTTTTGGAGGATATCCAGAATTAATTCAGTATGACAATTGGGATGAAAAAAAGGATTACCTTTTTGAAATAATCAATTCATATTTATTAAAAGATATTTTAGTTTTCGAAGGGATTAAACATGCCGATAAAATTTATGATTTGCTACGATTAATAGCCTATCAAATAGGAAAAGAAGTTTCGGTTCAAGAACTGGCAAATCAATTACAGTTGTCAAAGAATACAGTTGCAAATTATTTAGATTTACTATCAAAAGTGTTTATTATTTTTAAGATAGAAGGCTTTAGCAGAAACTTACGTAAAGAAATTGTAAAATCAAGCCGATGGTATTTTTATGATAATGGTATTAGAAATGCGATTATCAACAACTTCAATAGACTTGATTTAAGAAATGATGTTGGTGATTTGTGGGAGAATTATTTAGCTTATGAAAGAGTAAAAAAGCAAAACTATCAGAAAATAAAAACCAATAATTATTTTTGGCGTACTTATGATCAGCAAGAATTGGATTGGTTGGAAGAAAAAGGAGATAATCTTGAAGGATTTGAATTTAAGTGGAATGAAAATAAAAAAGTAAAAATTCCTTTAGCTTTTTCGAAAGCTTATCCTGAGGCAAATTTTAGCGTAATTAGTAAGAACAATTATTTAGATTTTATTATTTAAATTAAAAACTAAAATCACAATCTGAATCAGGAAAATTCCTGAAAACTTCAGAATAAAAGATGTTTTACTCGTTTTATGTTTAAAAATCAACATTGCCAGTAATAAACCTAAAGATCCGCCAACAGCGGCTAAAAGAAAAAGTGTATTTTCGGGAATTCGACGTTTATGTTTGACAGCCAAATATTTATCGTAACCTGCCAGACTAAAAGCAATACAATTTATAACTAAAAAAGACACTAATAAAACTTCCATTGGCTTAAAAATTCAGACAAAGATATTAATTTGGTTATTAGGTAAGAATAAAAAAGAATAATATAATTCATGTTAAAAATGAGTCCAATACAATTGTTTGAGCAAAAAAAAGTGAGAAGTCATTATGATACTGAAAAAGAAATTTGGTATTTCTCTGTTATTGATGTGATCCAAATTTTAACTGGAAGTACGATTCCTAAAAGGTATTGGACTGATTTAAAAAAGAAGTTAAAAGCAGAAGGAAGTGAAGCGTACGATAAAATCGTACAGTTGAAAATGCTTGCAGATGATGGAAAAAATAGGCTGACAGATACTGCAGATACTGAAACTTTGCTGCGTCTAATTCAATCTATTCCTTCTCCAAAAGCAGAACCTTTTAAACAATGGCTGGCAAAAGTTGGTTACGAAAGAATTCAGGAATTGGCTGATCCTTCTCAAAGTTTAGATCGAGCTCGCGAAAATTGGCAAAATTTAGGGCGAAGTGAAAAATGGATTCAACAACGAATGACAGGACAAGAAACCAGAAATAAATTGACTGATTATTGGAAAGAATCAGGTGTTGAAAAAAAGGACGAATTTGCAATGTTGACAAATATCATTCATCAGGAATGGACTGGATTATCTGTAAAAAAACACAAGGAAATAAAAGGATTAGAATCTCAAAATTTGAGAGATCACATGTCTGAAGCAGAATTAATTTTTACCGCTCTGGCAGAACTTTCGACTCGACAAATTGCTGAAAGTGAAGAAGCAAAAGGACTTTTAGAAAATGCAAAAGCAAGTAAAAAAGGAGGCGCGATTGCAAAAAATGCCCGATTAGCTTTAGAAGACAAAACAGGAAAAAGTGTCGTTACGGGAGAAAATTTTCTACAACCAGGTAAAAAAAGACTAGAGTAAATTAGATTAAAATTTTTAGTTTATTTTTGACCAGACTAAACCAACAAATACATAAATCCTTATAAACTTTGCAAAACATATCAATTTTTTGCGGTTAAAATAAAATTAAGAATGACTAATATTCAATTCATTGCCAAGACTGTTCAAACAGCAGCGATTAACATTCAAAACACGGTAAAACTGTTAGAAGAAGATTGTACGATTCCGTTTATTTCCCGTTATCGAAAAGATACAACCGGAAATCTGGATGAAGTTCAAATTGAGCAGATAGCAAAACTTCATAAAGAATATGAAGCGATTGTAAAACGTAAAGAAGCAGTTTTAAAATCGATTGAAGAGCAAAAAGCACTTACACCTGACTTGAAGCAAAAAATAGAGCAAAGTTTTGACTTACAAGAAATTGAAGATTTTTATTTACCTTTTAAAAAGAAGAAAAAAACAAAAGCCGATGTAGCTCGCGAATTTGGTTTAGAACCATTGGCAAAAATAATCATGTCTGAAAATGATGTTGACGTTGATTTTATTTCGACGCAATATTTAAATGAAAATGTCATTAATGAAGAAGCCGCAATGCAGGGCGCACGTGATATTATCGCCGAATGGATTAACGAAAATATTTATGTTCGTAAGCAATTGCGACGATTATTTAACAGAAAAGCGACAATAGGAACTAAAGTCGTTAAAAAGAAAAGCGAAGAAGAAGGTGCCCAAAAATTCAGTCAGTATTTTGATTGGGAAGAACCGTTGACAAAAGCACCATCTCACCGATTATTAGCAATGCTTCGTGCCGAAAATGAAGGTTTTGTAAAAATGAAAGTTGATGTTGATATCGATGAAGCTTATGATATTATTGACGAAATAATCATTAAAAAACAAAATAGCACAACGGCGCATTTGCAATTAGCAATTGAAGATAGTTACAAACGATTATTGAATCCGGCGATTGGAAACGAAACCTTACAAGAAGCAAAAGCAAAAGCCGATGCCAACTCAATTCAGGTTTTTGCCAACAATTTAGGGCAGCTATTATTAGCACCTCCTTTGGGCGAAAAACGAATTTTGGCAATCGATCCGGGCTTTAGAAGCGGTTGTAAAGTAGTTTGTCTGGATGAAAAAGGCGATTTATTATACAACGAAACCATTTATCCGCATGCACCACAAAATGAGGAAGCAATGGCGATAAAAAAAATCCGTTCTATGGTAAATGCGTATCAAATTGATGCAATTTCTATAGGAAACGGAACGGCTTCGAGAGAAACGGAATTTTTCATAAAAAAAATTGCGTTTGATAAACCCGTTCAGGTTTTCATCGTTTCTGAGGCTGGAGCTTCGGTGTATTCGGCGTCAAAAATTGCCCGTGAAGAATTTCCAAATTACGATGTTACCGTTCGTGGTTCGGTTTCTATCGGAAGAAGACTTTCAGATCCTTTGGCCGAATTGGTGAAAATTGATCCAAAAGCCATCGGCGTAGGCCAATACCAACACGACGTAGATCAAACCAAACTAAAAGAAGAACTAGACAATACGGTAATTCGCTGCGTGAACTCGGTTGGAATTAATATCAATACAGCTAGTAAACACTTGCTAAGTTATGTGAGTGGAATAGGAGAGAAACTGGCCGAAAATATTGTACAATATCGTTCAGAAAACGGACCGTTTGAAGATAGAAAACAGCTGAAAAAAGTGCCTCGTTTAGGCGATAAAGCATATCAGCAAGGTGCGGCTTTTATTAGAATTTCGAATGCAAAAAATCCGCTTGATAATTCAGCTGTTCATCCAGAAGCTTATCCGGTTGTAGAGAAAATGGCAAAAGATTTAAATCTTTCGGTAAACGACTTAATTGCAAACAAAGAGAAAACAGCCTTAATTAAAGCTGAAAAGTATATTACACCAGAAATTGGTTTATTAACTTTAAAAGACATCATAAAAGAGCTTGAAAAACCAGGATTAGATCCAAGAAAGTCTGCGAAGGTTTTTGAATTTGATGCAAATGTAAAATCAATTAAAGATTTAAGAACCGGTATGATTTTACCGGGAATTGTGAATAACATTACCAACTTTGGCTGTTTTGTTGATATCGGAATCAAAGAAAGTGGATTGGTTCACATTTCGCAGCTAAAAGCAGGTTTTGTAAGCGACGTAAACGAAGTGGTAAAACTGCACCAGCATGTTGATGTAAAAGTGACTGAGGTGGATGAAGATAGAAAAAGAATCCAGTTGACGATGGTACTTTAATCTAAATTCCAATTTTGAAATCCGAAATTCCAATTCTGTAGTTTCGTTAACTTTCAAAAATAAAAAAATCCCAAACTACGATTGTAATTTGGGATTTTGTGTTTTGCAATTATTTCAAAATTACCTTTTTGGTAATACTTTTATTTTCGTTAGAAATCTTTATCAAATACAAACCAGAGGATTGATTCGCCAAATTAATTTCGGTGGTTTCGGTATTTGTTTTTTGTTCCGAAATTATTTTTCCCTGCGGAGAAATAACTGAAATTACAGATTTTTCGGGAGCTGAAACAGTAAACTTATCCGCACTTGGATTTGGGTATAAAGTAACAGTCGAATTTTCTAACTCAAATTCATCATTAGATAATGTTGCATTCAACGGCAAATAAAAGTTACCTGTTAATAGAAGAGAGTACAGTGTTTTTAAGGTATGATTAAAATAACTGTTTGGCTCGTTTAAATTGTTTAAATCAGTATAAGAAGTATTTAAATGTGTTTGATTTTCACCCGCCATTGCAGCGCAGGCAAAGGCGCCTACAAAAGTAGCATTGTGCCATTGTCCTATTAAAGAACCATTTTGGTTGTAGCCATCTTTTATATTGGCAGATCCGCCCAAATTTACACGAACAAAATCGGATGACTTTTTAGAATAGGTTTTAGCATCGGCATTGCCAAACCATAAATAATCAACCGCAATACGCCATGGAGTTCTGGCAGCGTCATAAGTATAGGTTTTTCCACCGTTATTATATGAGCCAGCTGATGAGGAATAAGCTCCGGATGCCATACACCAGTCAGAAACCAATCCGCCAGCTGCACTATTTACAGTTAAATTATTGTTGATAATTGTATACGATTTTGCGGCAACCGAATTCCAAAAAGCCACATCGTTAGTAAAAATTCCAAAAACTCTGTAATAGGCTGGTGAGAAATAAGAAGGATTTGTAATTTGGCTTCCGCCGAATTGATCTCCGGGTTTTAAAACAAAGGTATTCGCTTCGACTTCATGTGCTTTAATAGCTGCGATTAATGTTTTAGCATCTGTTTTATAATTGATAGTTCCGGTGCTTGTCCACTGATAATCGGCTACGATAAGAGCAAAAGCCGCATCAAGTTCAGCATCTGTTGCACCATTGGCGCCGTCAGTTCCGGAACAGCCATTGATTTTCCAGTTCATAACACCGTTTGAATTGACATTATCTTTGTAATACAGCCAAAGACCGTCAAAAAGGGTTTTATCAGCCATATAAACAGACAGTAGCATTCCATAACCAATTCCTTCAGAAACGGTTTTAGAAGGATCGTCAAATTTTATTCGTTTTCGGCCATTTGTGCAATCTGCAACAAAATTGTTTTTCCAGGTATCATAATTAGTTTGAGCGTCCTGACTATTTTTGTTGGTGGCCATAAGACCATTTCCATAAACTTTGTTGGCAGGAAAAGGCTGTTTGGGGTTTTGTGAATAACTTTTGAGACACAAAAATGCAATACTTACTAAAAGTAGGTTTTTCATAAATTATTATTTATTTGATTTAGGGACTCTAAAAGTAAGAATTTTTAGATATAAAAAAAATCCCAAACAACAATTCTAAAATTGTTGTTTGGGATTTTCAATAAATTTGAAGGTTATTATTTAGTTTCCTCTTCTTGTTTTTTAGCAGGTGCAGGCTGATCGTCCTTAGCAGCGTTTTTAAATTCCTTAATTCCGCTTCCTAAACCTTTCATTAATTCTGGAATTTTTTTACCTCCAAAAAGTAATATCACAATACCTACTATTACAAGGATTTCTGTAAGACCTAATCTTCCCATGGTTGTATATTTAATGCCGAAGCAGATTGTTATCTAATTTTACCGCAAAGGTATATAGAAATATACGAAGAAGAAGTGTTTTTGGATTAAAAAATTATTTTTTAGAGCGTTAAATATTTTATAAAATCATTAAATTAATACAGTTATCCGTTTTTGTCTGGGATTAACAAGGTGATTAATTATTATATTTGCGAGTATTAATGACCTAAAATGGCAAAGAAAAAACATAATTTAAAGAAGAAATTATATACCAAAAACCGTTTGGTAATTTTGAATGAAGATACTTTTGAAGAGATTTTTTCATTTAAACTAACCTTAATGAATGTTTTTGTAGTTTTTTCTTTGGGTGGAATATTCTTAATATTAGTAACAACTTTTATTATCGCTTTTACGCCTTTAAGAGAATTTATTCCGGGATACTCTTCAACACAATTGAAAAAGAACGCAACACAATTGGCCATTAAATCAGATTCTCTGACTGTTGCTTTAAAGAAAAACGAAGCTTACATAAAAGGAATTCAAAAAGTATTGAGAGGCGAACTGGATTATGCAAAATTCAATAAAGATTCTATTTTATCAGAAGCAGAAGAGACTCCGCATCTTAATATGAAAGCCTCTGAAGAGGAAATTAAGTTGAGAGAAGAAGTAAATAATATAGAAAAGGAGTCAGGCGTTCAAACGGGAAATAAAAATAAAAAAGCCAAAAAATAACCAACATACAATGTCAATTAAATCATTAGCAGCAAAATTATTTGCCGGCAAAATATATCATCAAACAAAAACCTGGGCCAATAAACCTGTTGAAACTCAATTGGCAGTTTTTAAGAATTTAATCAATGATGCAAAAAGGACTGAATTTGGAATTGATCATCATTTTGATAAAATAAAAACATACGAAGATTTTAGAAAAAATGTTCCGGTTCGTGATTACGAAGATCTAAAAACCTATATAGACAAAGTTAGAACGGGCGAAAAAGATATTCTCTGGAAAGGGAAACCTCTTTATTTTGCCAAAACATCAGGAACAACATCAGGGGCAAAATATATTCCGCTTACCAAAGAATCAATGCCTACGCACGTAAATGCAGCGCGAAATGCCATCCTACATTATATTAACGAAACCGGAAATGCGGATTTTGTAGATGGGAAAATGATTTTTTTGCAGGGAAGCCCTATTTTGACTGAAAAATACGGAATTAAATTTGGAAGACTTTCCGGAATCGTCGCACATTTTGTTCCTAAATATCTACAGAAAAACCGAATGCCTTCGTGGGAAACCAATTGTATAGAAGATTGGGACACAAAAGTAAATGCAATTGTAGACGAAACGATTAAAGAAGACATGTCGGTTATTTCCGGAATTCCGGCTTGGGTTCAAATGTATTTTGAGCGTTTACAGGAAAAAAGCGGAGGAAAAAAAATAAGCGAGATTTTCAGGAACTTTAATCTGTTTATTTACGGAGGTGTAAATTACGAACCATATCGCGCCAAGTTTGAAAAAATGATTGGTAAAAAAGTCGACAGCATTGAGTTGTTTCCCGCTTCAGAAGGTTTTTTTGCATATCAGGATTCACAAAAAGAAAAAGGAATGTTGTTGCTTTTGAACTCAGGAATTTTTTACGAGTTCATTAAAGCCGATGAATTTTTTACTGAAAACCCAAAAAGACATACTATTGGCGAAGTAGAAACAGATGTAAATTATGCTTTAATTATTTCGACAAATGCCGGACTTTGGGGATATAATATAGGAGATACAGTGCAGTTTACGTCTTTGTTTCCGCATCGTGTAATTGTTTCGGGCCGAATTAAACACTTTATTTCTGCTTTTGGTGAACACGTTATTGCCAATGAGGTCGAAAAAGCGATGAAAGAAGCAACAGAAGCAACCAAAATAGTTATAAATGAATTTACAGTTGCGCCACAAATTAATCCGTCAGGCGGATTACCTTATCACGAATGGTTTGTAGAATTTGAAAATGAACCGGAGAATATGGAAGCTTTTGAAGAAGCAATTGATAATTCGATGAGAAAACAAAACATTTACTACGATGATTTGATAACCGGTAATGTTTTAAGAAAAGTGGTGGTTACCAAAGTTTCTAAAAACGGATTTCAGGATTATATGAAATCACAGGGAAAATTAGGTGGACAAAATAAAATTCCGAGATTGTCAAATGATAGAAATATTGCTGATAATTTGAAATAGAGACAAGTTTTTATTTATGAAATATAAATATTATTTGAGACCAGGATATAAATCTCAAGATCTGTTAATTGAAATATTTAGTGGTGCCGAAGACGAATATTTTCTCACAGATTTATTAGATTCAATTTCAGAAATAAACCCAAAAGTTGATAAAATGAATGACCTTTGGATGAATGATGAAATTGAGATAGAAGTTAGCTCAGATATTGGGTCATTTTTTATTTCAAAAGACATTTGGGATTTAGCTTTTATAATGTCAGATAATAATAAGGAATGTATCAACAAGATAAATTTGATTTTACTAAAAGATAAAAATTTCCATAAAGCAGAAGTCAACTTTGAAGATTACAAATAATAATACAATAATAAATAGTTTAAAATTATCAAATAACAGCGATAATTTGAAATAAAAAACTAAGATAAATTCTTCTTCTAAATTTTTTTAAATTGCAGATAACAAATTACTTACTATAAAATTATATTGTAATAACAGTTTAGTAATAATGATGTTTTGCAGAGTTAACGTTTTTAATTCCTATTTTCGCTAAAATTAATAATACTAAGATTAATCTTCTAAAACCGAAGATTTTTTAAAATATAAAGCATGAAAGAAACCAAACATATATCAAGATCAAGAGCGCAGGAATCATCTGCAGCGATTGAAAAAATGTACATAACAATGCGTCACTTATTCAACCGTGGTTTTTATAAACCTATGGGAGTTTCGGGTGATAGTTTACGCGAATCATTATTGGCCTTGCGTCCGGAAATTTACGGAAATATTGGAGAAGAAAAAGTAGAACTTAACGGTCTTTTATACGTTATAGAACGTCTTCCGATAGGAATTGAACAATGTCGATTTATTAATTTAACTTCAGATGAAGGATATTCTAAATCACATTTTCAGGCAATTGTTCCTCCAAAAAGAAGAAGAAATTGTTACAGAATTGATGAGGAACAAATGAATGTTGAAATCACGCGAGGACGATCTGACATTTATGATATTTTGACGCATTTGACTTTTATTTTTATCGAATCGCACAAAATAAAAAACAGAGTTTTATTGGATGACGGCGGTGAAGTTTCGCGCGATTGGCTGAAATTGGAACAAGCTGTATTACAGACTAAAAAACTTTCTTTAATAGAAAAAGAAAAAGCAATCTCGCATGTTGCCAATATTTTAGGAAGAACATTTGAAGAGGTTCTGGACATTTATGACGCTTTTGGTTCAGAAAATGCTCCTGATCGTTTTCTGCACGTTATTTATTGGTTAGGGAAACTGGCGATAGAAGAAATGATTGATAATAACAAACGCACAATCACTTTTAGTCCTGTTTTAAGAGAACGTCTTGGGCATCACATTCATGGTGAAATCTGGGCAACCAATATCAAGGAAGTTTTAAAAGCGAATAACCTTTTAAAACGTCCAATTCATGTGATAAGCGCGAATATGCACAGTGTAATGAATTCCATTTTTGCAACGCCGTTGTTGAAAACAAAATTCAAGGACAAATCTGATTTCTTTATTTATGAAGAATTAAGCAAGTCTGGCGCAAAAGAACTTAGAGCGCACGTTGAAGAATTGGCATTGAAAAACGGAATGATTTCATTACCGGATAGCTCAGGAACAAATATTGATGTTCAAATTTTTGACACAGCCAAAATTGACTGGTCAAAAACGGCATTTTCATATGGAAATATTGATGAAGAAAAACCTGTAATAATTGTAATGGATTATGCATTTGGCGAGCAGGCTTATGAAACTATCGACGAACTTTTAAAACCGTATAAAAAAGAAACTTTACTAAATGTAAAATCAGTTTCGATAATGGGTAAAGCCGGAATTCTAGAAGGTGGAAAAGGTGATATTATGATTCCGTCCGCGCA
Organism: Flavobacterium sp. MMLR14_040; assembly: GCF_033657265.1. Taxonomy (NCBI): domain Bacteria; kingdom Pseudomonadati; phylum Bacteroidota; class Flavobacteriia; order Flavobacteriales; family Flavobacteriaceae; genus Flavobacterium; species Flavobacterium sp. MMLR14_040. The sequence continues at coordinate 58,181 of NZ_JAWVWO010000003.1, forward strand.
TATAAATGAGGGAACGGCAGATAATTATTTCTTCGAAAATGAATTAACAGGCGCTATGTTTGAAGGAAATGACATTGCTGTTTTTGAAGGTGCAATGGTTACCGTTTTAGGAACATCATTGCAAAACAGAGATTTGCTAAAATTCTTTCATGAGTCGACGTGGGGAGTAATTGGTCTTGAAATGGAAGGTTCTTATTATCAAAAAGCAATACAATCGGCTTCAAAAATTAGAAAAAGCGTGCCGCATGATATCAAAGTTCGTTATGCTTATTATGCATCAGATAATCCTCTGGAAACCGGAAGCACACTTGCTTCGGGCGGATTAGGAACAACCGGTGTAAAACCAACGTACTTGATTACTATTAAAATTTTGGAACAAATTTTCAACGTAAAATAAAACCTAAATGAGTACAAAAGTACCCCAAAATACCTCAGATCAGGAAATTGATATTTTTCAGCTTTCAAAAAGCATTGGTAATTTTTTTGATAGAATTAATGCTGCAATTTTTCAGTCAATTCAATTTTTTGTTCGAAACTGGGTTGTTGTTTTAATTTTGGTTATAGTTGGTTTTGGTTTTGGATGGTACTTAGATTCTAATAAAAAATCATTTGAAAATCAGGTAATTGTAACTCCAAATTTTGGAAGTGTTGATTATTTGTATGCTAAAATCGATTTAATTCAATCTAAAGTTATTTCTGGAGATGCTTCTTTCCTAAAAAATGTGGTAGGGATTTCAGATCCAAAACTAATTAATAAAATAGAGATTAAACCTGTTGCCGATGTTTATAAATTTATAGAAGACAAAGAACAAAACTTTGAACTTATAAAATTAATGGCTGAGGTTGGTGAAGTAAAAAAAGTTTTAGAAGATAACGTAACGAGTAAAAACTATACCTTTCATACAATTTCTTTCGTTTCAGGTGAAGCTATAAATGAAAAAGAAGTAGTTGAACCGTTGATGAAATATTTGAATGATTCTGAATATTTTGCCGCAATTCAAAAAATAGGATATAAAAATCTGGAGCAGCAAATTGCTCAAAATGATACTATATTGCTGCAGATAGACAATGTTTTAAACGGATTTTCGAATAAAGTAAAAGGAGCTTCAAATAACGACAAACTGATTTATTACAACGAAAATTTACAGTTAAACGACATTATAAAAACCAAACAAAAACTAGTTACCGATCAGGGAGAAAACCGATTAAAATTAATAAGTTTTGACAAAACGATTAGAGAAATTAATTCGACGCTTAACATAAATGATAACAAAATTACAAATGGAAAGCTCAAATTTTTATTTCCAATTTTCTTGATCTTCATGTTTATTTTCGTCAGTTTGTTTTCTAAGTTTTATAAAAAACAATATAAACTTCAGCAATCAGAAACGATCTAAAAAGATATTTTCTTTAATATAAAACCAATTGAAAATCAACACTATTTTTGAAAGAATAATTCAAAATTCATTTTTAAAACAAAGTTTTGCTACTTTGTTTTTAAGGATTTTTGGAGTGTTGCTATTGTTTGGTTTTACTGTTTTTTTAACAAAATCATATTCGCCAAAATTAGTTGGACAATATGATTTTGCAAGATCTTTTTTGTTGGCGGTTGGCAGTATTTGTTTGTTGGGTTTTGATCAGTCGATTTTATATTTTAAAGGAAAATTGACCAGTAACGGAACTCTTGAAGAATTAAAATACATATATGTCAAAATGGTTACAATGCTATTTGTAACGTCAATTATTGTATTATTAATTGTTGCCGCGATTAGTAAAAATTTAATCAACGATTATTTTTCAGATCAGGAAGTGTATTCAATATTATTGAAAGGTTCAATAGTATTATTTTTCCACGGACTTTCAAACTTAAATACAGAGATTTTTCGAGCTTTGGATAAATTATATGTCGCAGAGTTATTTAGAAATGTTATTAAATATATTCCATTAATTATTGGTTCAATAGCTTTATTCTATTGGCACAAGGAAAACTATTTGGTAGATGTTTTTTTAATTGGATTTGTTGTCCTTTCGCTTGTTAGTTCTTTATTAGTTTTCATTTACTTTAAGAAAACAATACCTTTAGAAAGACAGGAAAAAATTTCACATAAAGAAATTTTTTTTAAGTCATATCCAATTGCGATTAGTGGTATGGCCTTATTTTTATTGATGAGTTTTGACATCATGTTTCTGAAAAAATATCGTAATGACGAAACAGTTGCTTTTTATTCTGTTGGAGTTAAAATAATGACCATTGTTTCGGTTATAATTTTAACGATAAACATTACAGTTTCTGCAAAAATTGCGGAATTTTTTTCCAGTCAAAATACATTAGAATTAAAAAAGATTTTGCGAAATAGTTCACGTTTAATTTTCGGAATTACCCTTCCTTTAATAGTTTTAATTTGTTTTTTCTCTGAATATATTTTGTCTTTTTTCGGACATCAATATGTAGCAGCCCAGGAAGCTTTTCTTATTTTAATTGTTGGTCAGGGAATTTGCTCAGCATTTGGGGTCGCACCGGTTTATTTAAATATGACCGGAAGACAGCATATTTTTCAGGTTATTTTGATTATTGCTGTTATCGTAAATTTTGCTTTAAATCGATTTTTAATTCCTGAATACGGAATGATTGGGGCTGCAATTGCATTTGTTTCGAGTTCCCTTTTTTGGAATATTGTTTCAGCGATTGTTATTTATCAGAAAGATAGAATTAAAGTTTTTTTGAATTAAAAGTAAAACAATGAATCTGCAAAAGGAAAAAACTTTTTTTAGCATTATTATTCCGGTTTATAATGTTGAGGATTATCTAAACCAATGTTTAGAGAGTATTTTATGCCAGACCTATTCTAATTATGAAATTGTTTTGGTTAATGACGGTTCTACAGATTCTTCTTTTCAAATTTGCCAAAAATACCAGGAAAGTTCATCACATATAAAATTAATTAACAAAGAAAACAGAGGTTTATCAGACGCCAGAAATAAAGGTTTGTTAACGTCAAACGGCGATTATGTTATTTTTACAGACAGCGATGATTACTGGTCAGGAGATTCTGTTTTAAAGGATTTGAATAATCTGATAGAAGAATCAAATCCGGATTTGATTATTCATGAAGAAACCCGTTTTTTCTCTGAACAGGATGTGCATTGCAAATACAACCAACGTTTTATTAAAAACAAAACCGGAAAATTTGAGGATCAAATCATTAATTTGGTTTATTATGATCTATATGTCGCCTCTGCATGGGATAAAGTAATTAGAAGGTCAATTTTAATAGATAATCAGTTGTTTTTTCCCTTGGGGCGAAAATCTGAAGATATTGAATGGTGCGGCCGATTAATGCATTATATTGACACTTTTAGTATTTACTCTAAATCATTTTACATTTATCGTCAGGTTAGAAAAGGATCTATTACTACAAACGTAACCGAAAAACACATTGAAGATGTTTATTTTATGGTAAAAAATGGTTTAAATGCACCAAAAGCAAATTCTGAAAATATAAATCAGGCGATAGAAAATTATTGGGCTTTTAATTATGTTGTAATTTTAAAAGATTTTTACGTACTCTCTTCAAAAACAAGAAGTAATATTTGTAATGATATAGTTTCCTGGAAGTATTTGCTTCAAAAAAAACGAAATTTAAGAGTCGATAAAGTGATACGCTTCTATCAATATTTGCCGTTCAAAGCCTTGATACTTTTTTTAAACGGATATAGAATTAAAACAATTTTGTTCAAGAAATACAGAGCTTTAAAATAAAAAATAAGTATGCAGAAAAATATTAAAAAAAGCACCGCAGCATTTTTGCTTATTGCGATGGCCAATTTGGTTGTTGCATTTGCCGCTTTTTTTGTTTTGCCGCCACGGTTTTTTTATGATACCGCAATTATAGTTTATGACAAAGGACACGAAATAGGATTTATTGGCAGTTATCCGGTTTCGATTTTGCTCTATAAAATTTCAGGTTTTCGTTATTTGCCTTTTCCTGTAATTGCCTTAATTCAATTTCCTGTTTTAATGTATGTTTTGTATAAAATTGGCATTCCGGACAACTTCGAAAAGCTAAATATCAAGAACGTTTTGGTTTACATAGGAATTTTGATGATTGCCATTTTTATATCAATGCCTTCAAAAGAATTTATAACCTTTTTGTATGTAACGCCAATTGTTTTTATGTGTATGAATGATCAGGTTTCAGTAAAGAAAACAATTCTGTATACCACTCTAATGTTGCTGTTTTTTGGAATAATTTTTCGTCCTTATTTTGCCATGATTCCTATTATTGGCGGCGGAATGTATTTGCTTAGTTTAATAAGCTTTAAGAACAAAACCATAACGACAATTTTTTACGGTTTATTGATTGCCTTCTTCTTATCATTCAGCCACGGTGTTATAAAGGGAAAATATCTTTCTGAAATTAGTCGTGAATTGGTAAACAATGACCGGGTAGGTTCTTCAGATGCAAATTCCATGATTGTTTCTCCCGTAAAAACTGATACTTGGTACGGAGAAATGGTAAGTGTTTTTTATGGATTTTTTACGGTTAACATTCCTTTAAACGGCTTAAAACATTTATTTTCTCCACAAATAATATCGTTTATAATATGGCAGCTTTTGCTGTTTTATATTTTATTAGTTCGTTTTTCTAAATGTTTAAAAGACAGAAAAAGATACTCAAAAGAACTGATGGTTTTATTAATTCTTTTTTCCTTTTTTATTGTGCAGGGTGTATTCGAACCAGATTTAGGCACTGCTGTTCGACATAAAATAGGCATTTTTCCTTTAATTTATTTTGCGTTATACTATGAATCTTTCCGAAAAGAACTTCAATAAAATATTCCATGTTTTTGTATGTCTGATCGCTGTTGCGATGATTTTTAGAAAACCATGTTCATTGCTTATAATTTTATTTGCTGTTTTTAATTTGGTTTTTATTAGCAAGTTAAAATTCACCAAAATGAGCCTTATTTTAATGGCTTGTATTGCTTCACCTATATTGTTGGAGTTATTGTTTTTTTGGAACAACGATTCTTTTACAAAAGGACTAAAAGCAATAGAAAAAAGCAGTTCGCTATTATTGTTTCCAATTTTTATTATTGGTAATTATCAACGAATTAATTTTTTAAAAATAACACAAATTTACAGCACCGCAACAACAATTTTAATGTTGTTGTTATTCGTCCGTTTTAATGTTATTTATCCCGAATTAATGAATAAATATCTTAGTGGAATTGATTTATGGGAAATGGGATATCAATTTGCAGACAGTATTGGTATTCATGCGCCGGCATTAAATATGCACTTGGCTTTTGTTTCGGTTTGTGCGTTGTATTTTGTCTTTTCTAGCTTTCAAAAAAACGAAAAATTGATGCTAAAAATATTGCAACTTATTATTTTCCTTTTATCTTTTTTCTTCGTGCTTTTTGTAAACACAAGAATGGCATTATTAAATGTTTTGTTGGGATTTGCTATTGTATTGTTTTTTGTGATAAAATCTAAATTCAACTTAAAAAAAATCGCAATAACATCAACAACAGTTTTAATTTTATTAGCTGGAATTTTGTTTCTCTTCGTTCAAAAAAATCCATACATGAAGGAGAAATATTCTAAAGCAACTTTTGCTTATATGGATAAGGTTGGGAAATTAGACGAAATTGATCATCCTGAGATTAAGGTTTTCAATTCTTTTGTAACCCGCCTTTCGATCTGGAAATCAGCTTGGGAATTGTCTGAAAAAAACCTTCCTTTTGGAGTTGGAGCTTCAGACGGAAAGCCGGAATTGGTAAAATATTACAAAGAAACCAATCAGCATTTTTTGGCTAAGTATGAATTTCCAACACACAACCAGTTTCTTGATTTTTTACTAAAATTCGGGATTCCGGGACCTTTGGTTGTTGTTTTGTATATTTTTACAATAGGATATTTAGGTTATAGTTTAAAAAATGCGATAATCCTTTCCTTTTTTCTAATCTTTTTTACATCTAATTTAACAGATGACTTTTTACTTCGTTTTGACGGAATAGCTTTCAGCGGATTATGGTTTTCTATTTTTGCAAGTTATTGGCTTCAGCAAAGAGCGATTCTTGATAAAGATCAAAAAGCTGCTTAAAATTTTGATTTGTATCAAATAAATCTTCGCATCTTTTTAATGCTTTTTTTCCAAAATCAGTTCTGGTTTCGTTGTCTTTTAGAATTTCAAAATAATTATCAAGTTCATTAATATCATTAAAAAGAAATCCTGTTTTATTATGTACAACAATGTCTTTATTACCAATAATATTGGTTGCTATAACTGGTTTTTCTAAAACCATTGCTTCTAATAATGCAATTGGTAAACCTTCCCAAAGAGAGGTTTGGAGATAAATATCAACTGAATTTAAAGTTTCAAAAACAATATTTTTATCCATAATCCATCCGGTAATCTTAATATTTTCAGAAGTAATTAAATGGCTTAGTTCGCCATCACCTATCCAAATAAAATTAAAATCCGGAAATTTTAGCGCAATATCATTAAATAACTTAGGGTTTCTTGCGGCTGTGATTCGGCCTAAAATGCCAACAGTTAATTTTGAGTTTTGATGAGGTAAAAAGTGTTCCCGCATATGAGGAATATCAACACCATTTCTCACCAATTTTGAGGGGCCGATTTTTTTAGCAATTTCAAATTCGGTATCCCCACATGCCACAATTGTTCCACCAAATAATTTCTGAAAACTTTTTTCAATGATCGAGTATAATTTTCTGGAAGCTTTTGAAATGTCAGTTCTTAGAAAAGCATATCCGTGAGGCGTGTAAAAAACCTTCTTTTTTTTAAATAGGAAAAAACAAGCAATTCGACCTAAAACGCCTGATTTTGATGAATGAAGATGAATTATATCAGGATTAATTTTCTTTAGTTCTTTAGTTAATTTTAAAATAGATTTTAAATCCTGAAAAGGAGAAATCTCCCGAACCATATTAAGATGAATCAGATTAACACCGTTTGAAAATTCAGTGTTTACTTTCTCGGAAGTAATTCCTTTTCTATTACTGCTATAGACAATAGAGGTTTCTATATTCTTACTTATTCCTTCATTTCCAAAAAAATGAGACAAATCTCTAAAATAAGTATATACACCACCTTCTAGTGCTTCAACGACATGTACAACTTTCAAAATAATTAAATTTAGTTTAGTAAAAGTAGAATAAAGCAATTAATAATGAATTAAAAATTGAATCTCTCTTTGCATAAAAATTTAGTCAATTTAAAGGCAGGATATTTTATTACATTTGTGGATATTTGCAGAGATTATCAAAACCAATAGGTTCAATAAAACCATTATGAAAAGAATACTTATTACCGGAGCGGCGGGTTTTTTAGGATCACATTTATGCGATCGTTTTATCAAAGAAGGATATTATGTTATTGGTATGGATAATTTAATAACTGGTGATCTTAAAAACATCGAACATTTATTCAAATTAGAGCACTTTGAGTTTTATCATCATGACATCACTAAATTTGTTCATATTCCGGGAAATTTAGATTATATATTACATTTTGCTTCGCCGGCAAGCCCAATCGATTATTTAAAAATTCCGATTCAGACATTAAAAGTCGGATCATTAGGAACACATAATTTATTAGGTTTGGCGCGAGTGAAAAAAGCAAGAATTTTGATCGCTTCAACTTCTGAGGTTTATGGAGATCCTTTGGTTCACCCTCAAACCGAAGAATACTACGGAAACGTAAATACAATTGGACCAAGAGGCGTTTATGATGAAGCCAAACGTTTTCAGGAATCCATAACAATGGCCTATCATACTTTTCACGGTGTTGAAACCAGAATCGTTCGTATTTTTAACACTTACGGACCAAGAATGCGTCTCAACGACGGACGTGTAATTCCGGCATTTATTGGTCAGGCACTTCGTGGTGAAGATTTAACCATTTTTGGAGACGGAATGCAAACACGTTCTTTTTGCTATGTTGATGATCAGGTTGAAGGTATTTTTAGATTGCTGCATTCTGATTATGTTTATCCGGTAAATATTGGAAATCCGGATGAAATCACAATTAAGGATTTTGCAGAAGAAATCATAAAACTTACCGGAACAAATCAAAAAGTGGTTTACCATCCGCTGCCGGTAAATGATCCGTTACAACGTCAGCCAGATACAACCAAAGCAAAAGAATTATTAGGTTGGGAAGCAAAAGTAAGCCGTTCTGAAGGAATGAAAATCACATATGATTATTTTAGATCACTTTCAAAAGAAGAACTTTCAAAAGAAGAGCACAAGGATTTTTCGAATTATATAAAATAGCTGTTATAAGTACGGCTATGTAAAATCAAATGTGCAATAAAATGATTGCATAGGGGAACTAATTATGACAGTATTTCAAACAGGAAGATACTCAAAATATATCAGGCCAATTAGTATTTTAATTGATCTGACAATTATTACAGTATTAAGCTTTTTTATGTTTAAAGAGCTGGTTTCAAATATGTTGTTGTTTATTTTTTATCAATATATTGGTTGGGGTTTAATAGCTTTTTCAACACATTTTTATGATGTGTACAGATTTACGACTCCAATTGAAATTGTTGCAAAAGTATTGAGACAGGAAATTTTGTTTCTTCTCGTTGTAATTGCTTTTTTCCCTTTTTCGCCGCAAGTTGTTTTTAGCCAAACGGCCATTATAATATTTATAGTGTTAGCGATATTATTGGTAACAATTTTTAAATTCTCATTGTTTTTTTATTTAAAAGAATACAGAATAATTACAGGAAGCAATTATCGAAGCGCTGTTATAATAGGTTTTACAGAAGAAGCAATTCGATTAAAAAACCTTTTTGAAACCAGAAAAGATTATGGATATCGATTTCTCGGATATTTTTCGGATAAGAAATCAGGCGAGAATATCACAGGAAAACTGACAGATTTAAAACCTTTTATAATTGAAAACGAAGTAGATGAAATCTATTGTTCTTTGAATGAAGTATCAAACAAATATTTGAAAGATTTGATTGATTTTGCAGATGAAAATAATAAAACAATAAAGTTTATTCCAGACACAAAAGAGATTTTCTCCAAGAATCTAAAAATAGATTATTACGATTTTTTCCCCGTACTTTCGTTAAAGCAGACCATGCTTAATGAACCGGCAATTCAAGTATTGAAACGTACTTTTGATGTTGTTTTCTCTATTTTAATTATTGTGTTTGTATTATCCTGGTTAGGCCCAATATTGGCAATTCTAATAAAATTAGAATCTAAAGGCCCGGTTTTTTTCACACAAGGACGACCTGGATTAGGAGAAAATGAATTTGTATGTTATAAATTTCGCTCCATGCGAATTAATAAAACTACAGAAAAAGAAGCTTCAATAAACGATCCCCGCGTTACGGCAATTGGCCGTTTCATGAGAAAAACAAGCATAGATGAATTACCGCAGTTTGTTAATGTTTTAAAAGGTGACATGTCGGTCGTTGGACCAAGACCGCATCTTTGGTCACAGAATAAAGAATACGGAAACAAAGTAAAAAAATACATGATCCGTCATTGTGTTAAACCCGGAATTACCGGATTGGCACAGGTTAGTGGTTTTAGAGGTGAAATCACAATAGAAAGAGATATGATTAACCGAATAAAATTTGATGTTTTTTACATCGAAAACTGGTCTCTTATTTTAGATTTGAAAATAATTTTTCAAACCGTAATCAATATTTTTAAAGGCGATAAAAAAGCATATTAATGAGTGAATTAGTTTCGATTATAACGCCAACTTTTAATGCCGAAAAATTTATTCGGGCAACTATAGAATCTGTGCAAAATCAGAGTTATCAAAATTGGGAAATGATTTTGGTTGATGACGCTTCTACAGATAAAACGATTGCCATTATAAAAGAATTTGCCCAAAAAGACAACCGGATAAAATTAACAGAATTATCTAAAAACTCCGGAAATGGATTTGCGCGTAACGTTGCATTAGAAAAGGCAGACGGGAAATATATTGCTTATTTAGATGCAGATGATTTGTGGTTCCCGATGAAATTGGAAAAACAGATTCAATTTTTGAAAACCAACAATTTACCGTTTACTTTCAGTTTTTATGATTGTATAGATGAAGAAGGAAATTCTTTAAACAGGCGAGTTGAGGCTCCATTAAAATTGACTTACGATCAATTGTTTTTTTGTAATTACGTTGGCAACTTAACCGCGATTTATGATGTAGGTTTTTTCGGAAAAGTTGTTATCGAAGCAACACAAAAGAGACAAGACTGGCGATTATGGCTTACGATTTTAAAACAAATTGAAGTAACGAAACCAGTACCGGAGATTTTAGCTCTTTACAGAATAAGAAAAGACTCAATATCTGCTTCAAAATTCAAATTGATAAAACACAATTTTGGTGTTTATAGAGAATTTCACGGATTCAATTTTGTGTTTTCTGTTTTGTTGATGACACGATTTTTATTTACACAGTTGATTATTAAGCCTCGATATATAAAGAAGATTTAATATTCTCTAAGGTCACAAATTGTGACCTTGAAGAATTTCACTTATTAAATCTTGATGTCGCAAATTGCGACTTCAAGATTTGAGTTTAATTTTAAGATCAGAATTTGTGATCTTAAAAAATCACTTCCAGAATTGGAGGTCACAATTTGTGACCTCCAATTCTGATTATTTCTTATATCCAATTTTTACTCTTTCACTTTCATTCTCTTTTTTCTCTGTTAGTTCATCTAAATAAGAAAAAACCAACTCTATATTTTTATCATGATTCTCCAATTTCTTTTGAATCTGTAGAATGTCGACTTTAATTTCTGTTGTATCCAGAAGCATTTGTCGCACTTTTGTAAAAATGCGCATAATTTGAATATTAGTTTGAATTGCTTTGCCGCTTTTTAGGACACTTGACAACATCATAACCCCATGTTCAGTAAAAGCAAAAGGAAGATATTTTTGATATTTACCTCTTCCTTTCTCTAAGGTCGCAAATTGCGACCTTAGAGAATTATGCTCATTATCATTAAGTTGAAACATAAAATCTTCAGGAAATCGGGATAAATTCCTCTTTACCTGTTCATTTAATCTTTTAGTTTCGACTCCATAGAGTAAAGCTAAATCACCATCAAGCATCACTTTTTGATTGCGGATAAAATATATTTTGTTTGAAATAGTTTCTTCTGAAAGTAAAGATTGATCGTCCATAAGTTTTAATTAAAAAAACAAATGTAAGATTTTATTTATATTACAAATACGATTTGAATTGCTTTAATTTACCCCGATTGGTTCTTTCTAAGACATTTTTTCGGGTAAAAATGAAGTTCAAATTGGATTCAAGATAGAGCGCAATTGCTTCTTTTATTTTTTGAATTTGTTCTGCATTTAATTCATTTTCAGAAACATATTCAATTTCAAAAGAATCTAATTGGGTTTGTTTGATGATAAATTCTTTTACATTCCCATCATCTTCAATGATGCTTTTTGTTACGTAATAAAATGTCAAGCCGGGAGATTTTTTTCCGCTTGGTAAAATCGCAACATCATTTGTTCTACCAACCAATTTTTTTAAGATGGGTTTTTGTGGCGTACTTTTTTCATCCAAAATTCCAATATCGCCAATATCATATCTGATAAATGGATTTGCTTTATTGAAAAGAGAAGTAATCACAATTCGGCCTTCTTTTCCATAAGGGAGAATCTGATTATTTTCATCCAAAATTTCAAGAAATAATGTTTCAGCATTTATTTGCCATTCGCCCTTTGTGTTTTCAAAAGCAATTAAATCCAATTCTGAGGCTCCGTATTCGTTGATAATCGGAATTCCGAATTGTTTTTCCAGCAATATTTTATCCGATTCAAAAAGCATTTCCGAAGTAACAAAACAAGCTTTTAAAGTTGGACAAAATTCACTTAAAATAATATCTCTTTTTTCTAAAAATTTAGCAAACAAAACGATCGAACTCGTGTAACCATTAATATAATCGAATTTTTGCGTTTTAAATTTTCCCAGGAATTTTTCCAAAACTTCATCAGACAAATCAAAAACCGGAAAGCGAAAACGACCGCTTAAAAAATCTTTAAAACGTTCTTTTTGGTACCCAATAAAATCCATCGGAATGCCGTAAAAACGTGCTTGGTAAGAATGATTAAAATCAATATTAAACCATCCAAAACGCATAATATTCGATGCCCATGTAAGAGCGTGAGAATATTTATCTTTGGCAAAAACAAAAGGTGTTCCGCTCGATCCTGATGTTTTGTTGAGGTAAACGTTTTTTAGAGTATATCCTTTAGAAAGTCTTTCTACAAGCGGTTTTTGTAAATTTTGTTTGTTTAAAATCGGTAAATCTTCCCATTTATAATCATTTTTATTTCCAACTAATTCCTGGTAAAAAGAATTGTTTTGTAAATGAAAATCAACAATATCTCTTTTTTTATCCTGAATGAATTTCGCATGTTCTTCAGTAGATAAATTCACAATTCGATTCAATTCGGCCTTAGCTTCTTTGATTGGAAAACCATTTAATTTTAACGAAAGATCGAAAAGTGATATCATTTTTTGAAGATAAATTTTCACCAAAAATAATATTTACCAATTACTAACAGAGAAGAATCAACAACTTTTTAAGATTTAATTATTTTTTACGTACAAAAGCAATTATTTTTGCACCACAACTAAATACAACTATACCATGACAATTTTACTATTGGGATCAGGCGGAAGAGAACATGCTTTTGCATGGAAAATGATTCAGAGTCCGCTTTGCGAAAAACTTTTTGTTGCACCAGGAAATGCGGGAACAGCTGCAATTGCTACAAATGTTGCAATGTCTCCAACCGATTTTGATGCCATAAAAGCATTTGTACTTAAGGAAAATGTAAAAATGGTTGTTGTAGGACCAGAAGATCCTTTGGTAAAAGGGATTTACGATTATTTTAAAAACGACGAAAGTTTACAACATATTCCGGTAATTGGACCATCAAAATTGGGTGCTCAATTAGAAGGAAGTAAGGAATTTGCTAAAGAATTCCTGATGAAACACAATATTCCAACAGCTGCTTACGATAGTTTTACTGCTGAAACGGTAGAGAATGGATGTGCATTTCTTGAAACTTTACAACCTCCATACGTTTTAAAAGCAGATGGATTAGCAGCTGGAAAAGGTGTTTTGATTATTCAGGATCTTGAAGAAGCTAAAACTGAATTGAGAAACATGCTGGTTCACCAAAAATTTGGAGCGGCAAGTTCAAAAGTAGTTATTGAAGAATTTTTGGACGGAATCGAGTTAAGCTGTTTCGTTTTAACAGACGGAAAAAGTTATAAAATTCTTCCAACTGCAAAAGATTACAAGCGAATTGGCGAAGGTGATACAGGATTAAACACAGGCGGAATGGGAGCAGTTTCTCCGGTTCCTTATGTTGATGCTGTTTTGATGGAGAAAATTGAAACAAGAATCGTAAAACCAACAATTGAAGGTTTCCAAAAAGACGGAATCGAATATAAAGGTTTTGTTTTTATTGGTTTGATTAATGTAAAAAATGAACCAATTGTTATTGAATATAACGTAAGAATGGGTGATCCTGAAACAGAAGTTGTGGTGCCAAGATTAGAATCGGATTTGGTTGAATTATTCTTATCGGTTGCCAATCAGGAATTAGATTCTTTCGAATTAAAAGTAGATCCAAGAAGCGCGACTACAATTATGGTAGTTTCCGGGGGATATCCTGAAGATTTTGAAAAAGGAAAAATAATTAGAGGATTAGAAAATATTACAGATTCTATTGTTTTTCATGCAGGAACAAAATTAGATGGCGAAAATGTCGTTAGTAATGGAGGTCGTGTATTAACAGTAACATCTTATGGGGACGATTTCCAACAAGCCATAAAAAAATCTTACCAAAACATAGATAAACTAAATTTTGATAAGATGTATTTTAGAAAAGATATTGGCTTCGACTTACTTTAAAAAAGAGTGAGCTGTAGTATCTTGGTTTTCTGTTCCAGCGTCATCAAAAATGCGTAATTGTTTAATCCAATAAACGATTGCGCATGCACAGATGATCATAAAAATCCAGTTAATTGTATTTGCACCAAACCATGTAACAAGTTCTAAACGACGTAAAAAGTCAAGTGGAGCAAATAAAATGTTAACGAATAAGTATTGTATTCCTTCAAAAAAAGCTGTCATAATTTCTAAAATTATATGTTATTTATTGTTGTGTAACGCATTGAAATCGAATTCAGATTATAGAATCTTTTTTCAACTTGTTGGTTTTACTTTTTAAACAAGTATTATATTTACAATCACAAAAGTATAAAATATCCTTATGATAACAAGTGTTTTTAGAAAATCTACGCCATTAAATTATTCGTTGGTCGTAATTTTAATACTGGTTTTCTTTTTTCTGTTTCAATTTCAGGAACCATCATGGATGAGTTCTTCATTTTTGGCGTTTCAGAAAATGAGTTTATTGTGCTTTATATTTGCTTCTTTTTTTCTGATAAATTTTATTGTAAAAAAGAACGGCCTCAGTAAAGACAATGGTTACGCGATATTTTTTTACTTATTGTTTATATTGTTTTTCCCCACAATATTTAATAATGCAAATGTAGTATATGCCAACTTTTTTGTTTTGCTGGCACTTCGACGATTGATTTCTTTACAATCTTTAAAAGCTTCAAAAGAAAAAATATTTGATGCTTCTTTTTGGATTTTAATAGCTTCTTTATTTCAATTTTGGTCTATTCTTTTCCTGATATTGGTTTTTATATCGATTATTTTTCACGTTTCGCGCGATTATAGAAACTGGGTTTTGCCATTTATAGCACTTATGGCCGTTGCGGTTATCTTTTTACTGATCTCTTTAATCTTCCATATTAACGCAATTGAATTTTTTCAAAAACGTGCTGTGGTTGATTTTAATATTAATTATTTTAAGAATAATTACGAAAACGGAGCACTATCCATTTATGTGGCCGTGGCATTATTTTTCGTCGTTTCAATGTTAATGACTTTTTCAAACAGGCCCCAAATTGTACATTCTTCATACAAAAAAATCGTAGCCTGTTTTTTTATAGCAGCTTTTGTTTTTATTATTTCGCCAGATAAAAGCAACGATTTATTATTGTTTAGCATTGCTCCTTTAACAATGATGGCGGCAAGTTATGTCGAATATGTGCAGCAAAAATTAAACAGCGAAATTGTATTTTATACTTTAATTGCGTGTAGTTTATTTGCTTTTTTTACTCAATTATAATTTACTGCCGTAAGCAAGATCGCCAGCATCGCCGAGTCCCGGCACTATATAATTTTTTTCATTCAGTTTTTCATCGAGAGATGCAACCCAAAGATGGCAATTGTCTGGAAGATTTTTTTCAAGATAGGCTACACCTTCCGGAGCAGCAATAACAACAACAATATGAATTTCGTTTGGAGTAGCATTCTGAACCAATTTTTCATGAACTGCCACTATTGATTGTCCCGTCGCCAACATTGGATCAAGAAGTAAAACGGTTTTATTATTGATATTTGAAACGGCTTGATATTCAACCCGAATTTCAAATTCATGATCGTTATTTGGATGATATCTGCAAGCAGAAACAAAACTATTTTCGGCATGATCAAAATAATTTAAAAAGCCATTATGCAACGGTAATCCGGCTCTTAATATGGAACATAAAACCAGATCATCATTAATTTCGGTAGTTTTTTTAATGCCAAGCGGCGTTTGAATATCTACATTTTTATACGACAAATTTTTGCTTAATTCATAAGCCATAATTTCGCCAATTCGTTCGATATTTTTTCGAAAACGCATACTGTCATTTTGAACATTTACATTTCTGATTTGACCCAAAAAATGATTTAAAACGCTATTATTTTCAGATATATAATGAATTTTCATATGAAGTTTTTAGAATTATCAATGATTTGCGATACTAAAATGAAAAAACCAACGTTTTTTTCACAGCATAAAAGTATAAAAAGTATCTTTGCTTCTCTAATAATTAAAGACATGTTTTCAAAATTAGCATATTCTGTTTTCGAACAAAGCATCAAAGATTATCATCAGTTTGATAACGTTGATCAACCTATAAACAATCCATATTCTAAGGATAAATTTGAGCATTTATTATATTTAAAAAACTGGATTGACACTGTTCAATGGCATTTTGAAGATATTATTCGTGATCCGCAAATTGATCCGGTTGCAGCATTAACTTTAAAAAGAAAAATTGATGCTTCAAATCAGGAACGTACAGATATGGTGGAATATATAGACAGTTATTTTTTGCAAAAATATAGTGATGTAAAAGCAAAAGATGGTGCAAAAATCAATTCTGAAAGTCCGGCTTGGGCTTTTGACAGATTGTCTATTTTGGCTTTAAAAATTTATCACATGAATGAAGAAGCTACTCGTGCTGAGGCTTCACAAGAACACAGAGATAAATGCCAGGAAAAATTAAACGTTCTTTTAGAGCAAAGAAGTGATTTGTCTACAGCAATTGATGATTTGTTGACAGACATCGAAAATGGCGATAAATTCATGAAAGTGTACAAACAAATGAAAATGTACAACGACGATGAATTAAATCCTGTTTTATATCAAAATAAAAAATAATTGGCAAAATTGTCCAATATTAAGCATATAGCCGTCATGAGACTTTCCGCAATGGGAGATGTCGCCATGACGGTTCCTGTTTTACGCGCTTTTGTAAAACAGTATCCCGAAGTTAAATTAACAGTAATTTCACGTCCGTTTTTTAAACCCTTTTTTGACGGGATTCCAAATCTTGATTTTTTTGCTTTTGATGAAAAAGAACGTCACAAAGGTTTCGCGGGACTTTTACGATTGTTTCAGGATGTCCGGAAATTAAAAATTGATGCTTTTGCAGATCTTCATAATGTATTAAGATCTAAAATTGTGAGTTTGCTTTTCGCTTTAAGCGGAAAAAAAAGAGCCACTGTTGACAAAGGTCGTGAAGGAAAAAAAGAATTAACCAGAGCAGAAAATAAAATTTTCAAACAATTACCTACAATGTTCGAAAGACATGCAAAGGTTTTTGAAGAACTTGGTTTTCCTCTGGATTTATCTAATGCAACTTTTCCTGAAAAGGCAAATTTGAGTGCAGAGATTTTAGAAATTATTGGCGGTCAAAATCAAAAATTAATTGGAATTGCACCTTTTGCACAATATGATTCTAAAGTTTATCCTTTGAATTTAATGACAGAAGTTATTACAACTTTGGCACAAAATCAAAACTATAAAATTTTGCTTTTTGGCGGAGGAAAAAAAGAAATCGAAATATTAGATTCGCTTTCACAATCCTTTGAAAATGTAATAAATATGGCTGGAAAAATTAAATTTCAGCAGGAATTACAATTAATAAGCAATCTTGATGTAATGCTTTCTATGGATTCCGGCAACGCACATATTGCCGCAATGTTGGGCGTTAAAGTTATTACGCTTTGGGGCGCAACGCATCCTTATGCAGGATTTTTGCCGTTTAATCAAAGCCTGGAAAATGCTTTAACTTCAGACAGAAATCAATATCCAAAATTGCCAACATCTGTTTACGGAAATAAAATTGTTGAAGGTTACGAAGATGCGATGAGAACGATTTCTCCGGATAAAATAGTGAACAGGATTCAGTCACAGTTACAGTAAGAATTCCAATAAAAAAATTCCAAATCCCAATTGTACAGTTGGAATTTGGAATTTTTTTATTGGAATTTAATTTATCATAAATCAAGGAAAAGATAACCCATTGCTTTCTTTTTGTTTCTATCGATTACAACGTTAACAAAATGATTTTCTTTTTCTGTAGTTAATAAAATATGTTCAAAATCTTCGGTTGAATTTCGGTAAACTTTATATACCAAATCAGATTCTTTAATTTTATTTGATAAAATTTTAGCTGCTTTTAGTTCACTTACATACGGCCAGATATTAAAAAAACTATCATTTGCAACTGATATCTCAGCCATTTCTTCATTGATTGCTGAATTATATTTTTCTTTTGAAATCATTTTAGGAGCTTTCCTGTTTCTTCTTTTTTTAATTATAAAGTAGACACAAAACAAAGATGTTACAACAAAAAGGAATATAAAAGTTAAACGGAGGTAGTGATGCATTGCCATAATTTAATGTTTTTAAACGTGTTGACAAATAGAAATAGCTTTACACAGAGAAAAATGTATCAGCTTTTGAACTACTAATATACTAAAATTTTAGCTCATTTTTTAAAAAATACTTAAAATGTAATATGCTTTTTTATCAATTAAATACAGCGGTTTTAATTTTAAGTTGGAATTTGGATTTATTTTTATTGGATTTTTAATTTTTCACAACCAAATTTTCTCATCACGGCATCTTCCATAAATATAATTTTTAAGATTTGAAATTGTAGTTTGATAGTCAGGAGCTTCAAAACCAAATCGTTCATGTTCCATTTGTGCTTTTTCAATTTCGTTACAGCCTTTTATAACTTCGCGAAGCATATATAGCATTGCCAGTTCTTTATTATTGTTTTTTTGAAATTTAAACTCCACAATTTCATCTTGCAATTCTTCACAATAATCAATAAGTTTTACAACTTCTGCCTCTTCCAAAAGATATTCTTTGTTTTTAAAAATTTCGCGTACTGATTTCATAATAACTAATATTAAATTCCAATTTTTTAAAATTCCAAATCCCAATTTGACAAAGATTGCTAATAATTACAAACAAAAAAAATTCCAAATCCCAATTTTAAGCTTGGAATTTGGAATTTTTTATTTAAAATTTTAACTACCTAAACATCATCATAATCTACATAAATAGATTCCGAAGTTGGGTGCGCCTGACAAGTTAAAATTAAGCCTGAAGCAATTTCCTTATCGGTTAAAATAGAATTTTTAGTCATTTCGGCAGTTCCGGATGTTACACGCGCTAAACAGCTGCTGCAAATTCCGCCCTGACAAGAATACGGAGCGTCGATTCCTTGTTTTAAAGCTGCGTCAAGAATGGTTTGTTTTTGAGACATTTCAAAAGAAACTTCATCATCATCAACCAAAACAGTGATTTTTGTATGTCCTTCTAGCGAAGTTTTTATTTCATGTTCCTGAGATGAAGAAGTAAAAAGTTCAAACTTAATAGCAGAATCTTTTACGTTTTTCTCTTTCAAAATTGCCGAAACGGTATTGATCATTTCTTCCGGACCGCACAAGTAGAATTTATCAAATTCAAGTTCTTTGTGTTTGTTGTTCAAAACAAAATTTACTGCCGATTTTTCGATTCTGCCAAACAATGCGTTTTCAGCTTTAGCCTGACTAAATACAAAATGAACAAAAAAGCGTCCTACATATTGCAATTGCAAGTCGTGCAATTCCTGGTAAAAGATGGCGTCTTCTGGAGTTCTATTTCCGTAAACTAATACAAATGAGCTTTTTGGCTCGCTTTTTAATATCGATTTTATGATAGAAAGTACAGGAGTAATTCCGCTTCCGGCAACAAAAGCTGCGTAATTTTTTTGTCTTTCGGCATCTGGCTCAAAAGTAAATTTTCCTTCCGGTTGTCCCACTTCAAGAACGTCTCCTGCTTTTAATTTAGTATTGGCAAATTGCGAAAACAAACCGTTTTTTACTGCTTTTACTGCAATTCTCAATTCACCGCTTTCTGGAGCTGAGCAAATAGAATAAGCACGGCGAATTTCCTGATTATCAAGAGTTAATTTTAAGTTTACGTATTGTCCGGCAATAAATTTATAATCTGGTTTTAGTTCTTCCGGAACATTAAAAAGTATCGAAACCGCATCGGCAGTTTCACGTTTTACCTCTTTAATTATAAGTTTTAAGAATGAAGGCATGGTTTAATTTTTATGCAAAAGTAGCAAACGGCGTTTAATTGATAGATACGAATTTATTATTTTTAACTTTTTTTGTAATGTTTTCTTACATTTGAGCTCTTACTATAAACTCAAAACCAAAACCATGATTAGAAAGTTCATTTATCTGGAATGGAAGGCCTTTACAAGATCTGCCTCTTTTGGAGCAAATTTGGCCATGAAAATTTTAATAGGCTTTTTGATGGTCTATTTCTCGGTCATCTTTATCGCAATGGGCGTTGGTACTTTTTACCTGCTCAAAGAAATGAATTTCGAACCCTTATTAACAGTCAATAGATTTTTGATTTATTATTTTTTATTCGATTTGGTCATTCGTTTGTTAATGCAGGCAATTCCTGTTCTTAATATAAAACCGTTATTGGTTTTACCTTTTAATAAATCTACAATCGTTCATTTTTCATTGGGCAAAACTGCTTTGTCCTTTTTCAATTGGGTTCATGCACTTTTCTTTGTTCCGTTTGCAATTGTATTAATAATAGAAGGTTATGATATCATTGGAATTACGTTTTGGCTTTTGGCAATTTTTTCTTTAGTATATATCAACAATTTTTTAAATATTATTTTAAGTAATATCGATAAATTATTTGTTGTTTTTATTGCACTTGCCTTGGTTTTAGGAATAGCCCAATATTATGAATTATTTGACATTACTGTTTTTACAACACCATTTTTTCAGGGACTTTACAGCAAAAAAGGATTGTTTTTAATTCCGGTTTTAATTTTAATTGGGTTGTATCAGTTTACTTTTAAATATTTTAAAAACAATCTGTTTTTAGATGCCGGACTTTCTAAAAAAGAAGACATTGCAACGACTGAGAATTTGGTTTGGCTAAATCAATTTGGAACTTTAGGAACGTTTCTTAAAAATGATATTAAATTAATCCGAAGAAACAAAAGATCAAAAACGACCCTTATTATGAGTTTTTTCTTTTTGTTTTACGGATTGATCTTTTTTGGAAATACGCAGCAGCCGGAAATCATGCATATTTTTGCCGGAATATTTGTTTCGGGCGGTTTTTTATTTGTCTTCGGGCAGTTTGTACCAAGCTGGGACAGTTCGTATTATCAGTTGATGATGACACAAAATATTCCGTATCGCGGATACATTACTTCAAAATGGTGGCTGGTTGTAATTGCCACTTTTATTTCGACAATTTTAGCATCATTTTATCTTTTGTACGGATGGGAAATTTATTTAACCATTGTCGTTGGAGCGATTTATAACATAGGAGTCAATTCGCATTTGGTCCTTCTGGGAGGTGCCTTTACAAAAACTCCAATTGATTTAAGTAGTGCCGGAGGCGCTTTTGGAGACAAAAAAGCATTTAATGTAAGCGCCATGTTGTTGACTTTGCCAAAATTATTATTGCCTTTGGGATTATACGGCATCGGACTTTATTTAGGAAATAAAAATCTCGGATTAGTTTTGGTGGCAGGAGCAGGGATTCTGGGTTTTATTTTTAGGAACTCTGTTTTTTCATTAATCGAAAAAAGATACAAAATTGAAAAATACAGCACGATCCAAGCTTACAAACAAAAGAGTTAATTAGATAATGTGCCAATTTGATAAAATTTATCAAATAAAATTCAATATTAAAAACATACGGGAGATTTTTAAATCTAAAATCATCAATCTAAAATCATCAATCTAAAATCTAAAATTACAAATGATACAAGTAAATCAGCTTTCAAAAATATATAACGGTACAACAGTTTTAAACATTAAGTCTCTTGAAATTCCAAAGGGTCAAAGTTTTGGATTAGTGGGAAATAACGGCGCAGGGAAAACTACTTTTTTTAGTTTACTCCTGGATCTGATTCAACCATCAACAGGAAATATTAAAAGCAATAATATTGAGGTAAATACAAGTGAAAACTGGAAATCATTTACAGGTTCATTTTTAGACGAAAGTTTTTTGATTGGCTATTTAACTCCCGAAGAATATTTTTATTTTATTGGAGATTTACGCCATCAAAATAAAGCCGATATAGACGCTTTGTTAGCGCAATACAAAGAGTTTTTTAATGGAGAAATTCTCAATAACAAAAAATACCTTCGTGATTTGTCTAAGGGAAATCAGAAGAAGGTGGGGATTATTGCCACACTTATAGGAAATCCTGAAGTTGTTGTCCTGGATGAACCGTTTGCAAATTTAGATCCTACAACTGTAAGCCGATTGAAAAAAATTATAAAAGAGCTGGCACAAAATCCAAACGTTACAGTTCTGGTTTCCAGCCATGATTTGCAGCATACAGTAGAAGTTTGCGATCGTATTGTTGCACTTAATGAAGGCGAAATTGTAAAAGATATTCAAACATCAGAAGAAACCTTACAAGAACTCGAATCGTTTTTTGCTGTTTAAAGTACCGATATATCAAAAAGAAGCGTAATTTTACGGGGCATTATACTAAAAATCCTTTTTAGAAGTTAATTGATTTAAAATCTTTTCTATTGAAAAAGAATACTCTTAAATATAGTTCTGCTTTGGCATTTCTGTTTGTTTTGATAGCTTGTTCTACCAAAAAGAACACTTTTTTGTCCAGAAATTCTCACGCTTTAAGTACAAAATATAATATTTTGTACAATGGCGGTATTGGTTTAGACAAAGGTTTAAAATCTATTCAGGCAGATAATAAGGATAATTTTTGGAAGATGCTTCCTATTGAAAAAATGCAGGTTGATGAAAACTTTTCTGAAGAAGGAAAAGCAAAAAATGCAGATTTTGAAAAAGCAGAAACCAAAGCAACAAAAGCCATTCAGAAACATTCTATGAATATTGGGGGAAGAGAAAAAAACTCCCAAATTGATGAGGCTTATTTAATGTTAGGAAAAGCCAGATACTACGATCAGCGCTTTATTCCCGCCTTGGAAGCATTCAATTATATTTTATATAAATACCCAAACAGCAGTAATATTTATACAGCAAAAATCTGGCGCGAAAAAACCAATATGCGTTTAGGTAATGACGCTATTGTAATAAAAAACATCAATCTTTTATTAAAAAATACGGATTTAAATAAGCAAACATTTTCAGATGCAAATGCATTATTAGCAGAAGCTTTTTTAAATTTAGAAGAAAGAGATAGTGCTGTGACGAAGCTTAAAATTGCAGAAGAATTTTCGAGAATAAACGAAGACAAAGCGCGCTATCGTTTTATTCTTGGACAGATGTATCAGGAAATTGGAAAAAAAGACAGCGCCAATTATTTTTATGATGGTGTAATCGATATGAACCGCAAAGCCGACAGAAAATATATGATGCATGCGTATGCTAAGAAAGCACAGATGTATGATTATGAAAATGGCAATGACACCATATTTTTAAAAACCTATAATGATTTAGTTGAGGATCGTGAAAACAGACCTTACTATGATGTCCTTTTTTATGAAATGGGGGTTTTTTATGATAAAAAGAAACAGCAGGAAAATGCTTTGCAATTCTATAATAAATCATTAGCAAGAAAATCGCAAGATTCATATTTAGTGGCTTCGACTTATAGAAATATAGGAGATATGTATTTTAAAAATACAGATTATACAATGGCTGCCAAATATTATGACAGTACATTGGTAAAATTAGATCTGAAAACGAGAGAATATGCTTTTATTCAAAAAAACCGAAAAAATCTGGATGACGTCATTAAATATGAAGCAATTGCCAAAAGAAATGACAGTATTATAAAAGTTCATGATTTACCGGCACCGGATCGAAAAATTTATTTTGAAAATTACATCGCTGAATTAAAAAAGAAAGATGAAGCCAAACGTATTTTAGAAGAAAAAGAAAAAGAAAGACTAGCAAATATAGAACGTAATTCAAATTCTGGCGGCGGCGGGCCAACAGCTATAAATCCTGCATCAATAGGAAAACCTTCAGATCCAAATGTGGGAGCTATTATGCCGCCTGATGGAAATTCGCCGGTAAGTACTTTCTATTTTTATAATCCTACAACAGTTGCCTACGGTAAATTGCAATTTAAAAAAATGTGGGGCAGCCGAACTTTAGGAACAAACTGGAGATTGGCAGCTGTAAAATCTGCAAATAATGTTGCATTAAACGATACTTTAAATAACAATCCAGATGCGATGAACGCATTAAAAGATACCATTGTTATTGAAAAGTACACCACAGAATTTTACGAAAAGCAGCTTCCAACATCTCAAATTGTAATGGATAGCATTGGTAAAGAACGAAATTTTGCTTACTACCAGTTAGGACTCATTTATAAAGAAAAATTTAAAGAATATAATTTAGCAAGCGATAAGCTGGAACAATTATTAAAAAATAATCCTGAAGAAAAATTGGTTTTGCCATCGATGTATAATTTGTATAAAATCTATCAAATTACAAATCCTGCTAAAGCCGAAGCAATAAAAGCAAAAATTACTGGAACTTATCCAAATTCGAGATATGCTCAAATTTTGAATAAGACAAGTGAAGAAGATTTAGTTACGCCTGACAAAGAATACAAGAAATGGTATAAGCTGTTTGAAGAAGAACAATATTATGTGGTTTTAGATAATATTGATAATTTAATAAATCAATATTCAGGTGATGAAATTGTTTCTAAATATGAATTACTGAAAGCAAACACTTTAGGGAAAACAAACGGTTTAGCAGCTTATAAAAAAGGTCTTGAAGCAGTTGCAGATAATTATCCAAATACCGAAGAAGGAAAAAATGCACGTGAAATTCTGGAGAAACAAATTCCTAGTTTAGAAAAGCTTGATTTTACGACAGTTGACAATAAAAACTGGAAAATTTTATATCAGGTTTCAAGTAATGATTCTAAAACAAGTAAAAAAATTGAAGAAGCAATAAGAGTGTTTTTATTAGTTGAAAATTATGAGAGATTAACAACTTCTGTGGATAAGTACAATAAAACCTACAATTTTGTAGTTATTCATGGAATTAAATCAGAGGCTTATGCAAATGATGTTGTTGGGATCTTAAGAGATGATAAAAAATATAAAATTGCACAGCCAGGAATTATTATCTCGAGTGACAATTATAAAGTTATTCAAATCAAGAAAAACATTGAAACGTATTTAGCCCCCAAAAATCCATAATAAAATGTTTGACAAAGTAAAAAAAAACGGAACTGAGCAATTAGGTAAAACAAACAGAATTGTTGAAGGAACTTCTATAATAGGAGATATTGTTTCCAAAGCCGATTTCAGGTTAGATGGAGAGTTAATAGGTAACTTTACATCACAAGGAAAATTAGTGATTGGATCCAGCGGTGTTATTAAAGGAGAAATTATTTGTAACAATGCCGATATTGAAGGAGAATTTCATGGCAAGATAAAAGTTCTGGAAATCCTTAATATAAAAGCATCAGCACATATTCATGGAGAAGTTGCTGTTGGAAAATTGTCTATTGAGCCAGGAGCCGAATTTGCAGCTACTTGTACAATGTTGAAAAACAATAACGAAGTAACAAATAAAGATGGAAAAGGAGCCCAACAAAAACAGGCGGAATAAATGGTTGCCGCTAATAAATATTCCCGTTCAAATGGGAATTATTATTTTTTTGTTTTCCTATTTTGGTACTTGGTTAGATGAAAATCATCCAAGTCCCAAAGTTTATTATAATACAATTTTTGTAATGCTTGGCGTTGGACTAGCCTTATATAATGTTATCCGGCAAGTAAACGACATTAATAAAACAAAGTAAATTACGTTTAAAGTGCTTTAAATAAATGTTGCATCTTTGCAAAAAAATTATTTCAAATGCTTTTAAAAATTTACAAACCTATTTTACAATTGTTCTTTTTAGCTTTGGCAGCATATGTTTTGCATAAAGCAGCTTTTTTACTTTTAAAAGTTAACCCCCAAAACTTTTATTATAGTATAGAATTTTTGTATTTAATTTTTTTCGGAATTTCCGCATTGTTATACCTTATATTATTAATAGTAAAAAAGAAGAATTTTGAAATTGTTGGAATGGTTTTCCTTTTCGGAACCTTTACGCAAATGTTATTAGGATATTTAATTTTGAGACCTGTTTTGGAAAGCAAATCGGAAGAGGTCATGATTGAGAAAATCAATTTTTTTTTAACATTTATTTTATTTTTGTTATTTGAGACGCTTTTAACTGTCCGATTATTAAATGAAAAGCGTTAAAATAACGATTCTGTAAAACAAGGTTTAAAAATAATTTTTCATATCCTTTTGAATATTAATAAAAAATGTACCTTTGCACCAAATTTCAGAAACGTAAAAATAAGATTTTTAACAGATATGGTGATTTCAAACAGACCGCTTAAATTTATTCTTGCAGCTTTAGTAGCTTGTCTTCCAGTATCGGGTTTTGCAAACTCAGAGAATGACACAACGCATGTACAAACTGAGGTAGCTCATGAAGAGAAAGTTGTTTCACATGATAATCATGCAGAAGCAGAACATGTAGCACAGGATCCAAAAGCAAAAGTTGATGCTTTTATTGATCACCACTTACAAGACTCCCATGATTTTGTTTTCTTTTCAGATGATAAAGAAAATAAGCATTATGGTTTCCCATTACCAGTTATTCTTATTGACGGAGGTTTGAAAATTTTCTCGTCTTCAAAATTACACCATGGAGAAGAAGTTGCAGAAGTTGATGGAAACTTCTACAAACTTGTTCACGGTAAAATATACAAAACAGATGCTGCCGGAACCATTACTTTTAATGAGCACGGGCATCCTGAAAATGAAAAAGCGTTAGATTTTTCTATTACAAAAAATGTTGTGTCAATGCTTTTTGTTGCAGTACTATTATTCTTCATGTTTACCGGTTTAGCAAAATCATATAAAAAAGGACCAATCCCAACAGGATTTGGAAGAGTTTTAGAACCGCTAATTATTTTTATCAGAGACGAAATCGCTGTTCCAAATATTGGTGAGAAAAAATACAGAAAATATATGGGTTACTTATTAACCGTATTTTTCTTTGTATGGGTGTTAAACTTATTAGGTATGACTCCACTAGGAATTAACGTTACAGGAAATATTGCAATCACAGTTTGTTTGGCAATGTTTACTTTCATCATTACACAATTTAGTGCAAACAAAGATTATTGGGGACACATCTTCTGGATGCCGGGAGTTCCTGTACCAATGAAAATTATCCTTGCGCCAATCGAGGTGTTAGGAACATTAACAAAACCATTTGCATTATTAATTCGTTTGTATGCAAATATCACTGCGGGTCACGTAGTAATTATGAGTTTAATTGCAATGATTTTTGTTGGAAAAAATTTAGCTGCAGATTTGCCAATTTCTTTAGGATTAACATTATTTATTTCTGTTATCGAAGTTTTAGTTGCATTTTTACAGGCATTCATTTTCACCATGTTATCATCACTATTTATAGGTATGGCTGTTCAGGATCATGATCACGCACATCACCATGAAGATGAAACAGCAATCATTTAATTTTTTTTAGAAGTTTAATTTTATATATATAAATACTTATGGGAACAATTCCAACTTTAGTAGGTGCAGGTTTAGTAGTAATCGGTGCAGGTTTAGGTTTAGGTAAAATCGGTGGATCTGCTATGGACGCGATTGCTCGTCAGCCAGAAGCTGCTGGTAAAATTCAAACTGCGATGATTATTATCGCGGCTTTATTAGAAGGTTTAGCATTTGCTGCTTTAATCTTAGGAAAATAATAAAGAAGAAAATAACAACATCTTTAACGGTTGGTTAAAGGTGTTGTTACCTTTTAAAAAAAGAAATTAAATATTTTAATATAGTATAAAATGGATAAGTTAATTAACGATTTTTCATTCGGTTTATTCTTTTGGCAAGCTTTAATCTTGTTGGTTTTAATTTTACTTTTAGTAAAATTTGCCTGGAAACCTATCATGCAATCTATTACAGATAGAGAAGAAGGGATTAAAGATGCATTACTTTCTGCTGAAAATGCAAAGAGAGATATGGAAAACTTGCAAGCTGATAATCAAAGAATCTTGAATGAAGCTCGTGCTGAACGTGACGCGATGTTGAAAGAAGCTCGTGAAATGAAAGAGAAAATGATAGCTGATTCTAAAAACGAAGCGCAAGAGGCTGGTCAAAAAATGATCGAGCAGGCAAAAGCTGCTATCGAAAACGAAAAAAATGCTGCAATGGCAGAATTGAAATTACAAGTTTCAACGCTATCATTAAGCATTGCTGAAAAATTATTGAAAGATGAATTATCTAACAAAGAATCTCAAACTAAATTAGTGGAGAAAATGTTAGGTGACGTAAAGTTAAACTAAGATTATGGCAAGTACAAGAGCAGCAATTCGTTATGCAAAAGCAATTCTAGACTTAGCAAACTCTAAAGGTGTTGCCGAAGCTGTCAATAACGACATGAAGACAATTGCATCAGCAATTGAAACAAATGAAGAATTGAGTACATTTATTCAAAACCCAACTACAAAAGTTGAAGTGAAAGAAAGTGCTCTTTTAGAAGTTTTTGCAAATGTAAATGGAGTTACCAAAGGTTTATTTCATTTATTATTTGAAAACAAAAGATTCGAAATTTTAGAAGCAATTGCTTTAGAATATAAAAAATTATTTGATGAAAACAATGGTGTTGAAGTAGCAACAGTTACAACAGCAATTCCAATGGATGCAGCATTGGAAGCTAAAGTTTTGGCTAAAATTGCGACATTATCAGATAAAAAAATTACAATTGAAAATGTAGTAGATCCCGCAATTATTGGAGGATTTATTTTAAGAATAGGTGATAATCAATATAATGCTTCTGTGGCAAACAGATTGCAAGTATTAAAAAGAGAGTTAAGTAATTAGTTTTATTACACATAAAAGTGTCTAAATTATAAATTAAGATGGCGGAAATCAAACCTGCTGAAATTTCAGCAATATTAAGAAAGCAAGTAGAAGGTTTTGAATCTGGTGCTACGCTAGAAGAGGTAGGAACAGTACTTCAAGTTGGAGACGGTATTGCTCGTATTTACGGGCTATCGAATGTACAATATGGTGAGTTGGTTGAATTTGACAACGGACTTGAAGCTATTGTATTGAACCTTGAAGAAGACAATGTTGGTGTGGTACTTTTAGGACCATCAACAGGAATCAAAGAAGGATCAACAGCAAAAAGAACACAACGTATCGCTTCTCTTAAAGTAGGTGAGCAAATGGTAGGACGTGTAGTAAACACTCTTGGTTTTCCAATTGATGGAAAAGGACCAATTGGTGGAGACTTATACGAAATGCCTTTGGAAAGAAAAGCTCCTGGAGTTATCTTCCGTCAGCCGGTAACTGAGCCATTACAAACAGGAGTAAAAGCAGTAGATGCTATGATCCCGGTTGGTCGTGGACAACGTGAGCTTGTTATTGGTGACCGTCAAACAGGTAAATCAACTGTTTGTATCGATACAATCTTAAATCAAAAAGAATTTTACGATGCAGGAAAACCTGTATTTTGTATATATGTTGCAATTGGGCAAAAAGCTTCAACTGTAGCAGGAATTGCTAAAATGTTAGAAGAAAAAGGTGCAATGGCTTATACAGTTATTGTTGCTGCAAATGCTTCTGACCCAGCTCCAATGCAAGTTTATGCTCCTTTCGCAGGTGCTGCAATTGGAGAATACTTTAGAGATTCAGGTCGTCCGGCACTTATTGTGTATGATGATTTATCTAAACAAGCTGTTGCTTACCGTGAGGTTTCTCTTTTATTAAGAAGACCACCGGGACGTGAGGCATATCCTGGAGACGTTTTCTACTTACACTCTCGTTTATTAGAACGTGCTTGTAAAGTAATTGCTGATGACGGAATTGCTAAAAACATGAACGATTTGCCAGATTCTATCAAGTCTATCGTAAAAGGTGGTGGTTCATTAACTGCTTTGCCAATTATTGAAACTCAGGCTGGTGACGTTTCTGCATATATCCCAACAAACGTAATTTCGATTACAGATGGTCAGATTTTCCTTGATGGAGATTTGTTCAACTCTGGAGTTCGTCCTGCTATTAACGTAGGTATTTCTGTATCTCGTGTAGGAGGTAATGCTCAGATTAAATCAATGAAAAAAGTTTCTGGAACTTTAAAATTAGACCAGGCTCAATTCCGTGAATTGGAAGCTTTCGCTAAATTTGGTTCTGACTTGGATTCTGTTACTTTAAATGTAATTGAAAAAGGAAAAAGAAACGTTGAAATCTTGAAACAAGGTTTAAACGATCCTTATCCTGTTGAAAACCAAGTTGCAATTATTTACGCTGGATCTAAAAACTTATTAAGAAACGTTCCTGTAAATAAAGTAAAAGAATTTGAAGTTGATTTTATTGCTTACTTAAACAGTAAGCATAAAGATACGCTTAATGCGTTGAAGGCTGGTAAATTAGATGACAACATTACTGATGTTATCGAAAAAGCGGCAAAAGAAATTTCAGCAAAATATATCTAAATATTAGTTTATAGTTTTTGGTTTATTGTTTGCGGTTCGCCCAACGATAAACTAAAAACTAAAAACAATAAACATAAAATTAATGGCAAATTTAAAGGAAATCCGTAATAGAATTACTTCCGTTTCATCGACGATGCAAATTACATCGGCAATGAAAATGGTTTCTGCTGCAAAGCTTAAGAAAGCACAAGATGCAATCACTGCAATGCGCCCTTATGCCGAGAAATTAACAGAGCTGTTACAAAATCTTTCTGCTACACTTGATGGTGAAGTAGGTGGTGATTACACAACTCAACGTGAGGTAAAAAAAGTATTGCTTGTTGCTATAACGTCAAACAGAGGTTTATGTGGTGCATTCAATTCAAATGTAATTAAAGAGATTAAAAACCGTACTGAATTTTACGCTGGTAAACAAGTTGACGTTTTTGCTATTGGTAAAAAAGGAAATGACGTTTTAAGTAAAACGCATAAAGTTCACGGTCATCATAATGCAATTTTCGATCATTTAACTTTTGAAAACGTTGCCGGGATTGCTGATAATCTTACTGAAAAATTCTTATCTGGAGAATACGACAGAATTGAATTAATCTACAATCAGTTTAAAAATGCTGCGACTCAAATTGTTCAGACAGAGCAGTTTTTGCCTTTAGCTCCAATTAAATCTGATACTGCAGTTTCAGCAGGAGATTATATTTTCGAACCTTCAAAAGAAGAAATTGTATTGACTTTGATTCCTAAATCATTGAAAACACAACTGTATAAAGGTATTCGTGATTCATTTGCTTCAGAACACGGAGCACGTATGACAGCTATGCATAAAGCAACTGACAATGCAACCGAATTGAGAAATCAATTGAAATTGACTTACAATAAAGCGCGTCAGGCAGCGATTACTAATGAAATCTTAGAGATTGTTGGTGGAGCAGAAGCTTTGAACGGATAATTTTATTTTAAGAATATAAAAAGAGGGCCAACATTTGTTGGCCCTCTTTTTTTGTTTAAAGATTCATCCATATTTATTATTTACAACAATAATAAAAATAAGAAATAACCTATAAATATTTTTTTTTGATTTACAATTGAACTGTTTTTTTAATTACATTTGGTGTTTATCTTTATAAGGTAAAAATTACTATACAATCGTATTTTCGAAAAGCAATAATATTTTTTTACATATTTAAATACAAATAAAATGTACCTGATAATAAATTAGTTATGTTTAAATTGTAAAAAAGTATATATTTAGGCTTTTAAATTAGTAACTTTTTAACACTTTCTGCGTATAACATTTAACAACCAAAAAGTTATTAAAAATAGATTCACTATAAACAATGGCAAAAGAAAGTTTTAATTGGAAAAGTCTTTTCATTAATGATGAGGCTAATAATAATTCTGAGGGCAAAACTGCTGCTCAATCATCGACGCCCATTTCACCAGCTCCTGATAACAAATTTCCGAATCAAGTTACAGAATCGTTTCCGACAGGTTCACTGACAAATCCTTTTTTAAACGAAATCGTTGAAGTTTATGATAAAGGTTTTGAGTCATTGAATGAGGCCGGCTTTGATTTTTTCGAACTTTATAAATCTGTTATGGCAGTTGGAGTTACAAATCCGCAAAGTTATCAGATGGCTTTTGCAATGGGCAAATCAATTAGATCTGATTTGACTAAAGAATTTCTTTTACAAAAAGGAAGTTTTTATATTGCAGAAATCGAAAAAGTGTATGCTAAATATGATACGATAGGTAAAACTAAAAAAGCAGATTTAGATAATACCATTACGAAAGAAAAGTATAATTTATCTAAAAGCATTTCTGATTTAGAAGCAAAAATTGTTGAACTTCAAAAAGAATTAGAAGCTAAAAAAATAGAACTTCAAAAAATTGATCCTGTTAATATGGAGCAGCTTTCAGAAATTCAATTAAAAATGGAAGCTAACAACCTTGCAAAACAAAAAATATTATCATCAATCAATACTGTAATAACAGGAATTAATCAATATTTATAATGGACAAATTCGAACAAGAAAGAAGCACACTTTTGACATTGCCAATACTTAAACATTTTGACGAGTCTAAAGGAGAAATTGCTCTAAAATCAGGTGCGCTTAAAAAAGGAGAAAAGTCATTGTTTTTGGCTTTAGCGTTAGGTTTGTTAGGAGTTGGAGGTTATTTAATCTGGACATATATAATTCCGCCATTATTTACAATGTTGGGTCAGGCAATTGCATTATCTGCAACAGGTGTATTTTTGGTTTTTTTAGTTATGATGGCTCCGGTTATTATGAAGGCACTTCGTTTTGCAACAAAAAACATTCATAAAGCCTTAATTCAAAGTAATCCTTTTAATGAATTAGAAGAGCAAAAACAAAAAATGATCAAAAATCGTGAAGTTTTTAAGAACACTAAAGCAAAGCTTAAAGGACTTAAAAATGAGATGGAAATAGAAGCCAGTAAATCTGAAAAAGAGGCAAAAGCATTTCAGGAAGATGTTTTGAGTTTACAGCGTCAATCTGAAAAACTTAAATCAGCTATGGATGAAATGGTGAAACAAAATGGAATTGCTGCCAAAGATACAGATGAGTATGTAGCCCTGCAAAGTGAGCTTGCCAGAAAGCTGAGTGATTCTCAAAGAGTTTCGACACAATACGAACAAAGCAAAAGTTTTATTCAAAAATATGGTGTTCGTGCCAACGTTTTAGGAAAAATGGATCGTAAACTGACTTTGGCAGGAACAGCTATCGATATCAAAATTGCTGATTTTGATGTTACAGTAAAAATGCTTCAAAAAGAATATGAATTTGCAAAGAATGCTAAAGAAGCAACAGAAAGTGCAAAAAGCGCAATGTTGTTTACTAAAGACTGGGAATTAGAATATGCACTGGAAGTTGTGACATCTACAATTGCTCAGGATATCGCTAAAACTTCAGAAAACCTTATTGATATCGATGCGCTGACATCGAAATATTCTGTTGATAATGATGAGCTTTATTCAAGATTAGATTCATTAGCAGATGAAATTAAAACAGGAGATAATACAATTCCGGATTCAACAAAATATACAAGTCCAAACTATAAAATGACCAAAGAAGATAAATTATCCGGCGGAGGTTTTGGCGATATTTTTTAATACAAGTAAATTTAATTTTTAAATAAAAATGGGAAAAATTTTAAGAACAGAAAAGTTAACGACGTTTTCTGAATTATTAATCGTTATTGCTGGAATTGCTGTAATTTTAGGAGGCGTTTATTACTTATCTCCAGGAATCAAGACTGCTGTTTCAAAACAATTAAACGGAATTGAACTGAATCAAACAGATGTAAATAATGTTACGAATGCCGCAAAAATTGCTCTTCCGTCTACGGAAATATCTTCAGAAGTTGCAGACAAACCTTTAGTGAAAATTGGAGCTTATGCCTGGAATGCACAGTCTGGAATTATCGTTTCTAATGGTGGTCCTAAAACAACAAAAGGATCATTAATGGAAAAAAACGGAGTTAATCTTGAAATTATCCGTCAGGACTGGCTTTCAGAATTGCGTAATATGCAAATGAAATTTATCGAGGAATTTGATAAAGGTGAAGCTTTTCCTTCTTCAGATAAAAGTGTTTTTGCTGTTATGATTATGGGTGACGGAGCGCCATTTTATATTAGTTCTGTTCAAAAATCATTAGACGAAAAATACGGAAAAGACAAATACCACTTACAAGTTATGGGTGTTGTAGGTATGAGTTATGGTGAAGATAAGTTGATTGGACCACCAAGCTGGAAATCAGATCCAAAATCTATGAAAGGTTCAGTTATCTCTGCGGTACTCGGAGATGGTGACTGGGTTACAACCGTAAACTATTGTTTTGCAAACGGATTAAAAGTAAATCCTGATCCAACAACTTACGATGCAGAAGCGGTAAATATTTATCCATCAGAAAATGATGATTATATTAAATCAGCAGAAGAATTAATCAAATCTCAAACAACAGGCTGGACAGTTACTTTGAAAGAAGTTGTAGATGGAAAATTAACAGGGAAATCAGTTAACAGAAAAATCGACGGTTGTGCAACATGGACTCCTGGAGATAAAACGGTTTTTGATAAATTGACAGGTTTTGTTGACATTGTTTCTACAAAAGAATTCAATAACCAAATGCCAACAGCTCTTATTGGAGTGAAAGAATGGGCTGTGAAAAATCCAGATATCGTTTCTAATATTTTGAAATCGGCATTGACGGCTTCAAACCAAATGAAAAATTATGAAGACTGGAAAGTAAGAGCTTCACAAGCAGTTGCTGATACTTATAAAATTGAAACAGCTGATTATTGGTACAAAATGTTCAAAGGACAACAAGGAACAAAAGCTGGATTGACTTATAATATGGGTGGTTCAAAAGTCTTTAATTATGCTGATGCAATGCAATATTTTGGTTTGTCTGATGGTGTGAACAGATACAAATCTGTTTATAATCAGGTTTCAGGATATTTGACAGAATTGAATCCGTTTGGATTTAATGAAAAT
Organism: Flavobacterium sp. MMLR14_040; assembly: GCF_033657265.1. Taxonomy (NCBI): domain Bacteria; kingdom Pseudomonadati; phylum Bacteroidota; class Flavobacteriia; order Flavobacteriales; family Flavobacteriaceae; genus Flavobacterium; species Flavobacterium sp. MMLR14_040. Next base: position 92,980 of record NZ_JAWVWO010000003.1, read on the forward strand.
GTAGGAGCTGTTGTTCCTTACGATCAGGCGGTAAACTTATTCTTTTTGAAAAACATCAACGATATCGAATCTACTTCTGCAGATAAAGCAGATTATAGTGGAGAAGCAAAAGAGGTAGTAGCTTCTGGAGAATGGAAAATTAATTTCAATACAGGAAGTGCTGACATTTCAAACTCGTCTAGTAAAGAAGTAGAAAAAATTTACAATCTTTTGGTACAGGCTGAAAACACAAAACTAACAGTTGTTGGACATACTGATAATGTTGGAAATCCAGATTCTAATTTAGCTCTTTCAAAAAGCAGAGCAGAAGCGGTTGTAAATTACTTAAAACAAAAAGGAATTCCTGCAAGCCGTTTCCAATTAGTTGACGGAAAAGGTCAAGCCGATCCAATTGCAGATAATAATTCTGCTTCTGGAAAAGCTTTAAACAGACGTGTAGTTATTACTTTCTTAAAATAAAAAATAAAAAAAGGCTATCTTTTATAGGTAGCCTTTTTTACAATTAGCATGATAAAAATTTTAACTCCTTTCGAAAAAATATCAAAACAAAACAGAACGCTTATTTTATTAGGCTGGTTAGTTCTTTTGATTATTATTTGGTTTGCAACAACCTCTGGTGAAAAACATCTTTTCCCTTCTCCTTCTCAGGTTTTAACAGGTTTTCAGGATTTGTATAGGGAAGGTTTAGTTGTACATATTTTCAATTCATTGTCTTTATGTTTTATTTCAATTTTTTTGGCTACAATAATTTCTTTATTATTTGCCTATGCCTGGCCAATTCCGTTATTAAAATCAATTTCTGAATTTGTTACAAAATTTAGATTTTTGCCTTTTACCGGACTTTCATTTTATATAACGATGGTTGTTCATGAAGCAAGAGCAATGCAGGTTTGGATTTTAGTAATTTTCCTTACTACTTTTTTGACAACGTCATTAATTGCGGTTATTAAAGATATTCCCCAAGAAGAATTTGATCACGCCAAAATGCTAAAATGTACCCGTTGGGAAGTTCTCCTGCAGGTTATTATTTTAGGAAGAATAGATTATGTAATTGATGTAATCAGACAAAATCTTGCCATAACCTGGATGATGCTAGTTACGGTAGAATCTATCGTGGTGGCTTCCGGAGGATTAGGGTTTTTGATAAAAAACTCAGATAAATTCATGAATACCGGAAGAATCATTGCGCTTCAAATCATTATTTTATTAATAGGTCTTGGCTTAGATGCAGGAATAAATTACTTAAGAAAAGCACTATTTAGATATTCAAAAATATAATCATGAAACACGAATATAAAGAGACGCTTTTGTATGTAGAAAATCTTAGCGTTGCATATGATGATACCGTTATCATAAAAGATATAAGCCTTATAGAAAAAGATGTAGTTCGCGATGGAGTTGAATGCACAGGACAAGTTATCGCTTTTGTTGGAAGATCAGGAAGAGGAAAATCAACTTTTTTTAAAGCATTGACAGGATTAATTCCAACCAATACAGGAAAAATATTAATACGGGATTTTGAAAACAAAGAACCTAATGCAGCAAAATCTGTATGCGAAGGCGACATTGGTTTTGTAGATCAAAAATATACCTTGTTCAGACATAAGACAGTTACTGAGGCTTTGAAATTTTCATTAAGAAAAACAACACTTTCTAATACTGAAAAGGATGAAAAAATAAAGCAATACCTGAAAGAATGGGGATTAGAAAATTGTAAAGACAAATATCCTAATGAACTTTCAGGAGGACAAAGACAAAGAACAGCTATTATAGAACAGCTGTTTTCTTCTGATCAGTTTATTGTTTTAGATGAGCCTTTTTCAGGTTTAGACGTTGGAAATATTGCAGAGGTAAAAAAATCTTTCGAACTGTTAAGCAATTCGTCTGATTTTAATACGGTTATTTTTTCTACACATGACATCGAATTAGCGATAGAATTGGCGCAGACTATTTATGTTATTGGGCATCCAACCATTAATGGTAAAAAAGAAAACTATGGAACAATTGTAGCCAAATATGACTTAAGAGACATGGACTTGGCCTGGAAAGATTATTGTGATGATCATTTAAAATTATCAAAAGAAATTATTCATCAAATGATGATTTCTTAAAGTTAGAATATGTCAAAGAAGAACAATCCGATATCGATTATTGAAGAATCATTTTTGTCTCTAAAAAAATATTTAGAAACAAATATATCTATGAATGAAGCCGTTTTTACGGCTTCATTTATTATAGCGCTGCAAAAAGAAACGAAACAGATTCTTGAAATTTGCAATGCATTAAATCAGGATGCAGATTTTATTCAGAAGATAAATGAAGCCGTAAATCCGGTTTTTTCGAAAGGTTTATTGTTTAAAACAGAACATTTTTTTCTTTCTGATATTATTGCTCTTTACGAAAGAGAACCTGGCGCGAAAAACGAAAAACAAGAGTTTGTTTTGGCTTATTACTATGATGCTTTGCGCAACAATCATTTTGCAGATCAAAACTCTGTAAATGAACTTAATCAGTTGGTTTTTACAGAGAATTTTAAAAATCATCTTTTAAAAATCAAAAGAGAAAATAAGATAGCAATTTCAAATGCACAACAAAATCAATATTTACTTCCAGAAGTTTTATCCGAAAAAAAGAACAATAAAATAGAAGAAATTCTAATCAAATATCAAAATTTCATTCATTTTGCATTTGATAGAAAATTTGAAAATGCAACAGCTTTCAGTAATTATTTAGGTTTAAATCTGAACAAACCAAAAACAGATCAAAAAGAAATAGACAATCTGCCAGAAGAAGACACGCTCGAAAAAGTTCTTAAAGAGTTAAACGATCTTGTTGGTTTAGCAGAAGTAAAAAAAGATGTTTCGGAACTAATCAACTTATTAGAAATACAAAAAAAACGTTCGAAACAAGGATTAAAAAATGTTGAAATTACATTGCATACTGTTTTTCTGGGGCCTCCTGGAACAGGAAAAACTTCTGTAGCAAGACTTTTAAGCCGAATTTTTAAACACTTGGGATTTTTATCCAAAGGTCAAATGTTTGAAACAGACAGAGAAGGTTTGGTCGCCGGTTATGTTGGACAAACAGCCACAAAAGTCAACACTGCTGTAGAATCAAGTCTTGGCGGTGTTTTATTTATTGATGAAGCTTATGCCTTAAATCAAAATGCATTTGGAAATGATTATGGAGCCGAAGCCGTAAATACATTACTGAAAAGAATGGAAGATCATCGGGAAGATTTGGCAGTTGTAGTGGCTGGATATACGGAGCCGATGAAAATTTTTATAGAATCTAATCCAGGATTGCGATCTCGTTTTAATAGATATTTCTATTTTAATCATTTTACTCCGGCAGAATTATTTGAGATTTTTGAATCATTTTGCTCAAAATCTGATTTTATTATTTCTGAAGATGCAAAAGAAAAATTAACAGATACTTTTGATTTATTATACGAAAGTAAAAACGAGAGTTTTGGAAATGCCAGAGTTGTTAGAAACCTATTTGAAAAATGTATTCAGAATCAGGCTAACAGAATTGTGAAATTAAAAAAAATCAGCAATAAAGTTTTAAAAACACTTACCGAAGAAGACATTCCTGAACCACAAGAAACAAAGAAAAATGTTAATCTTGAATTAAAGAATAAAGAAGAATAGGACTAAATGTTGTGAGGAAACATAAAGAGAATTATACTCACTAATTATTTTTTTGCCACAGAGAACACAAAAAAAGAGCCAACAATTATTTGTTGGCTCTTTTTATTTATAGTAGTTTGTAGTTTTCTTTTTTTAAATGAAACTTATAAAATGGTGATTCTCAATTCATTCATAAACCGAGAATCAATACCATTTTATAAAATTACTGACAGATAAAAATCTGCAATGCTTTGTCTTTCATGGGAACAAACTAGCTTTATTAGTCCCAATGCTCTGTTTTTTTAAGGGTTACATTTCAGCAGAATCAATCCCTTTTGCTTTGTCTTTTATGGGAACAAACTAGCTTTATTAGTCCCAATGCTCTGTTTTTTTAGGGTTACAATACAGCAGAATCAATCCCTTATGGCTTTGTCTTTTATGGGAACAAACAAGCTTTATCAGTCCCAGTGCTTCCTTTTTTATAAGGGTTGTATTTAGCTTTCTCAATCCCTGTGATACAAATTTAAGAAGAGAAGTTGTAAAAAAAGTTATATAATTTTTATGAAAATTTTATACATTTCACATGTTTTAGTTTTGTATCTTATAAGTGGCTATAAAAAAATTGAGTATTTTTGACTTCCATTTACTATTATAATGAAACTACAGATACAAGAACTCACTACAATTAAGGAAATGCTGCAGCAAATTGAAACGATGCGATTTCTTTATCCTAATCTTTCCATTGAGAAATACGAGGAATATCTTTCTCAAATGGTACCTCATAACTATATTCAGATTGGAGTTTTTGAAAATGAAGTTTGTCTTGGAATTACCGGCTGTTGGTCGGCAACAAAATTATGGACAGGTAAATATCTTGAAATCGATAATTTTGTAGTGAATCCTGAATTTCGTTCAAGAGGAATTGGAAAAATACTAACGGATTATATTGAACAAAAAGCGATAGATCTGGATTGCAGCAGTATTGTCCTGGATGCTTTTACTGGAAATTTTGCGGCGCACCGTTTTTACTACAATCAAGGTTACGGGCCAAAGGGTTTTCATTTTGTTAAAATTTTAGACGAAAAAAAATTAACAGTATAAATTATGTCTAAGTTTTTTTATTGAATCAACAAAATCAATAATAAACGAAAGAATTGGTTATTTTTGTCTTACAAACTTTATTACATACATATTTTGGGATTATATAAAAATCTATTCAAACAAACGGCTATTTACGGATTAGCGACAGTATTACCCCGAATGCTAAGTTTTTTATTAGTGCGGCTTTATACCGGGATTTTACCAACGTCTGAATACGGAGAAGTTTCGATTGTTTTATCATGGATGGTTTTCTTTAACGTGGTACTTTCTTACGGAATGGAAACCGCTTTTTTTAGATTTTACAGTGCCGAAGAAGATAAGCAAAATGTAATTGCAACATCAACAATTTCAATATTTTGGTCTTCGATCGGGTTTCTTTTTGCAGCATTAATTTTTAGAAATACCTTAGCAAACTGGGCAGAAGTCGACGCTCAGTATATCACTTATTCGGTTTGGATATTAGTATTGGATGCATTGGTTTTGGTTCCATTTTCAAAACTAAGAGCCAACCAAAGACCAATGGTTTATGCGGCCATAAAAATAGGAAACGTAGTAATTAATATGTTGCTTAATTTCTTCTTTTTAATATACCTGCCAAAACTTGCAGCTGCAAATCCTAATTCGGTTTGGGATAACTTATATGTAGAAAATTTCCAGATTGCTTATATTTTCATCGCAAATCTATTGGCAAGTTTGGCAACATTTGTCGTGCTTTCCCCAAATTATCTTTATTTGGGCAGAAAATTTGATCCTGTACTTTGGAAAAAAATGATGAAATACGGTTTACCAATTTTGGTTGCCGGTCTTGCTTTTGCAGTTAATGAACATTTTGACAAAATTTTACTTGGATATTTGTTGCCTGAAAATTTGGCCAAGTCAGAAGTTGGGGCTTATTCGGCCTGTTATAAATTAGGATTGTTTATGGTTTTGTTTGCAACAGCTTTCAGGTTAGGAATTGAACCTTTCTTTTTTAGTCATGCAAAAAGTGAAAATGCTCCACAAACATATGCAGTAATTACTAAATATTTTGTGATTTTTGGATCGCTTATTTTATTGGGAGTAATTGTTTTTGCAGATGTTTTAAAATATCTTTTGCTTGACAATAAATCCTATTGGGAAGCCATGAAAGTCGTTCCCTTAATCATTCTGGCCAATTTCTTTTTAGGAATTTACAACAATTTATCGGTTTGGTATAAGCTGACGGACAAAACAAAAATAGGCGCTTACATTTCTATAGTTGGTGCGATTGTAACTTTGGTTTTAAATTATATGTTAATTCCAAAATACAGTTATTATGGTTCTGCAATTGCAACAATTTCGGCTTACGGAAGTATGATGTTAATCTCATACATTTTAGGAAATAAATATTATCCAATACCTTATGATATGAATAAAATTGGCGCTTATTTGGGTATTTCAATTCTGTTTTCGGCTATTTCTTTTTATGGATTTAGAGAAAATTATTTTGTTGGAATCCCGTTATTACTAGCGTTTATCTATTTTGTTTATCATAACGAAAAAAACACAATCAAAGGAATTATGAATAGAAAGTAATTGTACTTTTTAATCTTTAAAATAAAAAATGAAAATACAAATAATCAATAAGTCACAACACGCATTACCAAATTACGAAACAATTGCTTCGGCAGGAATGGATTTACGTGCGAATTTAACGGAATCGATAACATTAAAACCATTAGAAAGAACCATTGTAAAAACGGGACTTTTTATTGAATTACCAATAGGTTACGAAGCACAAGTAAGACCAAGAAGCGGTCTGGCTGCAAAAAAAGGAGTGACTGTTTTAAATTCTCCAGGAACTGTTGATGCTGATTACAGAGGAGAAATAGGCGTAATTTTAGTAAATTTATCAAACGAAGAATTTGTAATCGAGAATGGAGAACGAATTGCTCAATTGATTATTGCCAAACACGAAAGAGCTGAGTGGATTGAAGTTGGAGAGCTTTCTGAAACATCAAGAGGCGAGGGCGGTTTTGGAAGCACAGGCGTAAAATAGTTTTCAGTCACAGTTTCAGTAATCAGTTTGAGTCGCATTTTTCAACGTTGAGTTAAGCTTTGCGATCTTTAAAATGAAAAACTTAAAAATCTTTGCGAATCCCGATAGTTATGGGGATTGCTAACTTTGCGGTAAAAATTTTAGATAAACTTAATTTTACCGTAACTTAATTTGAACTAACCAAACTGAAGATTTAAAATCTTCCCATATTAAAATAATTCAAAATGAAAATAATCGTTCCAATGGCGGGTCGCGGATCAAGACTTAGGCCACATACATTAACAGTACCAAAACCATTAATTCCGGTTGCGGGAAAATCTATAGTACATCGTTTAGTTGAAGATATTGCCAAAATATTAAAAGAACCAATCGAAGAAGTTGCTTTTATTTTGGGAGATCCTGCTTTTTTTGGAGATGATCTTGTAGAAAGTTTAGAAGAATTAGCGGGAAGTTTAGGAGCAAAAGCTTCTATTTATCGTCAGGATTTACCTTTAGGAACGGGTCATGCTATTATGTGTGCCAAAGAATCTTTATCTGGTCCGGCAGTTATCGCTTACGCGGATACTTTGATAAGAGCAGATTTTGAATTAGATCCTTCTGCAGATGCTGTAATTTGGGTAAAACAAGTAGAGCAACCTGAAGCATTTGGAGTTGTAAAATTAAACAGCAACAACGAAATTGTAGAATTGGTCGAAAAACCTAAAGAATTTGTAAGTGATTTAGCGGTTATCGGAATCTATTATTTTAAAGAAGTTGGCGATTTGAAAAAAGAACTTCAGAGTGTTTTGGATAATAATATTCAGAATGGCGGTGAATATCAAATTAATGACGGAATCAAAGCAATGATGGCTAACGGAAAAGTTTTTAAAACCGGAAGCGTAGATGAATGGATGGATTGCGGAAACAAAGATGTAACTGTAGAAACTAACAGCAGAATGTTAGGATTTTTACATAACGATGGTGAGCATTTAGTAGATTATAACGTAACTTTAGATAACTCAACGATTATTCCACCTTGTTTTATTGGCGAAAATGTAGTGTTGAAAAACACAACAATTGGTCCAAACGTGTCTTTAGGAAATGGATGCCATGTAACTGATAGTATTATTAAAAACAGTTTGGTACAAACTTTTTCACAAATAAAAAATGCTAACTTGGACAATGCAATGATCGGAAACCACGTTAGTTACGATGGTAAGTTCACAAGTATTAGCATTGGCGATTATTCTGTTTTAGAATAATAATTTAAAAAGAAATTATGTAAATGATGAAAAAAAGAGTTTTAGTAATTTTAGTATTCGCTTTGTTCAGCAATGCATTTTCGGTTATGGCGCAAACCAATCCGGAAGATATTGCTATGGCAACAGATGAGTATCAGGACTCTTTTTATGAATCATTGAAACAAAAAGGAATTGAAAATTACGATAAAGCGATCGTATCTTTAGAAAAATGTATCAAACTAAAGCCTAATGATGCCGTAGCTTATTTTGAATTAGGTAAAAATTACCTGTCTTTAAAAGATTATGGTAATGCCCAAAGTTCTTTTGAAAAAGCAACACAATTAGATCCAAAAAACAAATGGTACTGGCTGGGAATTTACGATGTAAGTTACGAAACCAAAAACTATCCTTTGGCAATCGAAACAATTCAAAAAATTATTCCGTTTGACGAAGAATATAAAGATGATTTAATTTCGTTGTATATGATTTCAAATCAATATGACAAAGCGCTTACAACGATTAATGAAATGAACGATAAATTTGGAAAATCTGAAGATCGAGATCGTTATAAAATGCAAATTTTATCTCAGGGAAAATATCAAAATGCAGAGGCTTCGAATTTAATTGATCAGATTAAAAAAAATCCGAAAGAAGAATCCAATTATATAGATCTGATTTCTTTGTATTCAAAATCAAATGAAACGGATAAAGCTTTGGATGTTGCAAAACAATTGGCAAAAGAAATTCCATCATCAGAATGGGCACAGGTAAGTTTGTTTAAAGTTTATTTAGATGCTAATCAGGCAGACAAAGCGATTAATTCGATGAATATAATTTTGGTAAGCTCAAAAATTGATTCGAAAATAAAACATCGAACACTAAATGAGTTTTTGATTTATACAAATAAAAATCCGCAATATGCGCCGGCTTTAGAAAAAGCAATTGGTTATTTTGATAATGATCCAAATGTTGATGTTGCGAAAGAAATAGGTAAATTTTATCATAGCAAAAATCAGTTTGAAAATGCAATTAAATATTATGAAAAAGATTTAAAAGCGAATTCAGATACAGATCGTGAAACAAATTTGCTTTTGCTTGATGCTTACACACAGGTAAAACAATTTGAACCTTTGACAAAAAGAGCGATGATGATGATTGAAGTTTATCCGAGTCAGCCGCAATTTTATTATTTTGCCGGAATGGGAAGTAATCAATTGAAGCAATTTAAAAATGCGAAAACCGTTTTAGAAATGGGATTGGATTATGTGGTTGATGATTTTAAGCTTGAAGCAAATTTTAATTTTCAGTTAGGAGAAGCTTATAATGGATTGGGAGACGCCAGGAAAAAAGAGGAATACTTTTTGAAGGCAAATGAGTTATTAAAGAAAAAAAAGTAAAGAAAAATTCAAGATGAAAAAATATATAGCATTTGTATTGGTATCAGTTTTTATGATTTCCTGTAAATCTAAAGCTGTTGCGGTACAAAACAATAAGACAGAAGCTGCACCAAAAACGGATAACAAAGTAGTAGAGAAACATTACGACAATAAACTAGATTTCAAAACATTATATATAAAAGCAGGTGCAAGATATGTAGATGAAAAACAAAGTCAGAATGTTACTGCCGAAATTAAAATTGAAAAAGATAAACAGATTTTAATAAGCGTTCGTTTTCTTGGAATCACAATGGCAAAAGCATTGATTACACCAACAAGTGTAAGTTATTACGAAAAAATAAACAGTACTTATTACGATGGAGATTTTACCAGTTTAAGCAAATGGCTGGGAACAGAACTGGATTATAGCAAAGTACAGAATTTATTGGTTGGAGAAGCTCTTGACGATTTAAGAAAAGGAAAATATACACAAACAATTGTAGAAAATCTTATTCGATTGGAAGATGAAAAAGACACTAAATTAAAAAAAACTTTCTTTCTTGAGCCTGAAAAATATTTGCTTCAAAAGGAACAAATTTCACAGGCAACAGAAAATATTATGTTAGAGATTAAATATGCTGATGCTAAAGTTTTTGATCAGGGAACGCTTCCAACAAGTATTGAAATAAACGCGATTCAGCCAAAAGGAAAAACAGACATCAATTTAAATTACAATAATATTTCGTTTAATGAAGAACTTTCTTTCCCTTATAGCGTCCCTGGTGGTTATAAGAAAGTTTTAATTAAGTAAATTTGCAAAAAGAAAAAGATAAACATGCCGAAATTTCTCCTCAGCCTAATTTTTATATGTGCCACAACTTTTGGATGGGCACAGGATTCGCAGCAAGAAAAACTTGAACAGCGAAAAGCTCAGATTCAGCAGGAAATTAGAGACAACGAAAAAATGTTGCAATCTGTAAAGAAAAAAGAAAAATCAGCAGTAAATGTGTTTTTAATTCAGGCAAATAAAATTAAGCTGAAAGAAAAACTTATTAATACAACGGCAAAGCAAGAAAAGATCTTAAATAACGATATGTATATTAACCAATTGAAGGTTAATAAACTAAACAGAGAATTGGCTATTTTAAAAGAAGATTATGCCAAAATGATTTTAAAATCGTACAAAAGCCGCTCTGAACAAAGCAGAGCAATGTTTATTTTGTCTTCAGAAAGTTTTTTACAAGCTTATAAAAGAGCACAATATTTAAAACAATATACCAATTTCAGAAAAAATCAAGGTTTAGAAATTGAGTCAAAAACCAATGAATTAGTTGATTATAATGCCAAACTGGACGGACAAAGAAAAGTTAAGAAAAAAATTATTGCTGAAAACGAAAAAGAAAAGCAAAGCTTAGAAGTTGAAAAGAAAGAACAGCAAAAATTGGTTAACGAAATTAAAAAAGACAAAAATAAAATTATTGCCGATACAAGATCTAAACAGCAGGAATCGAAAAGAATTGACGCAAAAATTAAGGATCTTATCCGTGAACAAATTAGATTAGCCAATCAACGGGCAGAAGAAGAGAGACGTAAAAGAATCGCAGAAGGTAAAGCCAGCGAAGCAGATAAAGCAGAGGCCGCAGCACCTAAAAGTTATTCATCAGATAGAATTACATTAACCCCGGAAGGTAAAATTTTAGCTGCCGATTTTAAAGCAAACAGAGGAAAACTGCCTTGGCCGGTAGAGAAAGGATTTATATCTCTTGGCTACGGAGATCAGCCACATCCAGTATATCCAACATTGACTGTTCATAATTCTGGAGTAGAGATTACTACAGAACAAGGAGCAAATGCGCGCGCAGTATTTGAGGGAGTAGTATCAAAAGTTATAGCCTTGTCGCCTGTAAATAAAGCTGTTTTTATTCAGCATGGAGATTACTTTACAGTATATCAAAATCTAAGTCAGGTATCTGTTGAACAAGGTGACAAAGTAAAAGTTAAACAAAGTATTGGAAAAGTAAGAACAAGTGGAGACACTGGAAAAACAATTATTAAGTTTTTGATTCTTCAAAATACATCAAATAATAATCCGGAAGGATGGTTACAAAACAGATAAAAGAAAGGGAGCAATTAGCTCCCTTTTTTATAATTATTTAATTAGCGTATTGTTCAAGAAAATATTTTACAACATCTGTAGTTGTGACAATTCCTTTAAGCTGGCCATTATCTACAACCGGCAAAGCATGAAAATCTTCTTTCACAAAAATTTCTGCCAAATCTTTAATTATAGTTTCAGATGAAACGGTTTTGGGTTTTGAAGTCATAACCTGAGAAATAGTAAGCATGTCAAGAATGGCTTCATCTGCACCTTCCTGTCCTTCAAACAAAGCGCCGAAAGTCAATCGGTTGATATCTGTTCGGCTTATAATTCCCACAACTTCTTTGCCTTTCACAATTGGAATGTGTCGAATAGCATTTTTCCTTAATTGTTCAACAACGGTTTTTAAGTCGTCATTTTCATTTGCAGTCACTACGGTTTTAGTCATAATATGACTGATTGGTTCTCGCTTTTTCATAGTTAAAGAATTTATTATTCTATCAAAGATGTAGAATAATTCTCATAAATAACATGATTTTTATCATCACCAAACAATGAACCAATTAGATGATTTATTGGTTTTTTTGATGTAAAAGATTGAAATTTGAAATAAAGAAGATAAGAATGTAAAAATCATCCCATTGTTCATTTGAAAATTGCATTGATGAAATTTAAAAATAGTATTTTTGCATTATGGAAACAAATAGACAGAAAAAAATAGGCGGTGTCATCCAAAAAGATTTGGTTGATATTTTGCAAGGTGAAGTGCGAAAAAACGGAATTAGTAATTTGGTAATTTCGGTATCCAAAGTTAGTGTTACTTCAGATTTATCTGTGGCAACGGTTTATTTAAGCATTTTTCCTCAGGATAAAGCGAAGGAAACTTTAGAAGGAATAAAATCTAATACCACATTAATTAAGCATGATTTGTCACAACGTGTACGTTTGCAATTGCGTCGTGTACCAAACCTGGTATTTTTTATCGATGACTCATTAGATTATATTGAGAAAATTGATAATGCTTTATCAAACAGAGAAAACCCAATAGAAAACCGTGATCTTTTAGATAAAAGAAGAAAATCATAAATTGAATTTCCCCCTCTACATAGCCAAACGTTACATTTTTAGCAGAAGTAAAAACAATGCTATTAATATTATCAATCGCATAGCCAGCTTAGGAATTATAGTTGGTACAATGGCTCTGTTTGTGGTTTTATCTGTTTTTAGCGGATTAAAAGTCTTCAGTCTTTCGTTTACAAACGAAATAGATCCTGATTTAAAAATGACAAGCACAATTGGAAAATCATTTTTGATAACCCCGGATCAGGATAAACAGCTTAAGAAAATTGACGGAGTTGCTTCGTATACCAAAATTATTGAAGAACGTGTTTTGTTTTTATTTAAAGACAAACAACAGGTTACGTATTTAAAAGGAGTTGATAGTCTTTATCCTGTGGTAAATGACATCAACAAAAAACTTTTTAACGGGCAATGGATTAAGCCTGAAACGTATCAGGTTGTTGTGGGTTATGGAATTGCCAGAGATTTCTCGATGGGAATTTTAGATTTCGAAAATCCGCTGCAGATATTTGCTCCAAAACCCGGAAAAGGAGCTTTTGAAAACCCTGAAGAAGCATTTAATAAAACTGATGTTTTACCGGTTGGAATTTATTCCATCAGCGAAGATTTAGATTCTAAATATGTATTTGCTGATTTAAGTTTAGCACAGGAATTACTGATGTATAAACCCAATCAAATTTCGGGAATTGAATTTCATTTAAAAGAAAATGCAAATGAAAGCGCAATCAAAACTCAACTAGATGAAATTTTCAAAAACAAAATCACTTTAAAAAATAGAGCACAACTAAATGAGTCTCTATATAAAATGCTCAATACCGAAAACATTGTGGTTTACCTGATTTTTACCTTAGTAATTATCGTGGCACTTTTTAACTTGGTTGGAGCATTAATTATGATGATTTTAGAGAAGAAAGGAAACTTAAAAACCCTTTTCAATCTTGGAACAGAAATTAAGAGTATCCGAAAAATATTTTTGCTGCAGGGAACTTTGCTAAGTGTTTTTGGAGGAATTGTTGGTCTTGTTTTAGGAATCATTTTGGTACTGTTACAACAGCAATACGAGTTGATTATGATCACGCCAACTTTAGCATATCCGGTTGTTTTTAGTCTGGAAAATGTATTGATTGTTATGACAACAATTGTTTCCCTTGGTTTTGTAGCTTCTTTAATTGCCAGCAGTCGCGTAAGCAAAAACTTATTAGATTAATACTTCTTCCTAAAAATATTACCTATATTTATCCTCTCAAAAGTACAGCCTTATGATTGTTTCTGCTTAATCCTAATTTATTTCTTACAAAGAATTAGGATACTTACGTTTATTTTCTTGAGTTCAGATATAGTGTATCTGGGCTAGTCTTATCATTTATCCTAACTATCATGACAGAAACTACAATAAAGAGAAGTTTATTTTCTAAAATTTTTACCACATTAACACAAGCATTAAAAGGCGATGAATCTTTTGATTATACCGCCGGAAGTATCAAAAAAGCAGTCATTTTACTAGCCATTCCGATGGTTTTAGAAATGATGATGGAATCTGTTTTTGCTTTAGTCGATTTATATTTCGTCGGACATTTAGAGCACAGCAGTTTTGCAATTCAAACAGTTGGTTTAACAGAATCTGTTTTAACGATTATATATTCCCTTGCAATTGGAATGAGCATGGCGGCAACCGCAGTTGTAGCAAGACGTATTGGAGAAAAAGATCCAGTCGCGGCGGCAAAAGCAGGAATGCAGTCGATCATTATTGCATTTGCAGTCAATAGTGTAATGAGCATTTTTGGAGTTATTTATGCTAAAGATATATTGATGTTAATGGGAGCGTCCGCAGATGCTGCAGAACACGGTTATCGTTTCACACAAATCATGATTGGTTCAAGCTTATGTATCATGCTTTTATTCTTAATTAACGGAATATTTCGCGGGGCAGGAAACGCAGCAATTGCCATGAAAAGTTTGTGGCTGGCCAATATTTGCAACATTATTTTATGTCCAATATTGATTAACGGTTTTGGACCAATTCCTGCTTTTGGATTAACAGGCGCTGCTTTGGCTACAACTTTAGGAAGAAGTATTGGAGTACTATACCAAGTGTATCATTTGTTTTCTGGAAACAATGTTTTAAAAATCAAAATTGCGTATTTCGCACCAGATTTTAAGCAGATAAAAGCATTAGTAAAAATTGCAGCTCCGGGAATTTTACAATTTGTAATAGCATCCTGCAGCTGGATTTTCCTGGCGCAATTAGTAGCAACAACCGGAGGTGATCATGGATCTGCGGGCTATCAAACGGCGTTGAGAATTATGATGTTTTTCATTCTTCCGGCTTGGGGGTTAAGTAATGCCGCCGCAACTTTGGTCGGGCAAAATTTAGGAGCCAAACAAATCGAGCGTGCCGAAAAATCTGTGTTCACAACAGCAAAATACAACGTGATTTTTATGGCAACCATTATGGTTATTACCTTATGTTTTGGAAAATATATTATTTCCTTTTTCACGAATGATGAAATGGTCCGAACAGTCGCAGTAGAAGCTTTACAAATTATGAGCGTAGGATTTATTTTTTACGGAATTGGAATGGTTTTAATAAACACTTTCAATGGGGCAGGTGATACCTGGACGCCAACGGGAATTAATTTCTTTGGATTTTGGTTGTTCCAAATCCCATTAGCATACGTATTAGCGAAACATTTTAATATGGGACCAACAGGAGTTTTTATCGCAATTCCGGTTGCCGAAACGGCTATAACTTTAGCGGGAATTTTCTTTTATAAAAGAGGGAAGTGGAAACGTATTCAAGTATAAATTTTATTTCAAGCATGCTTTGTCATTCTGAGGAACGAAGAATCTCCGCAAGTAACTCAACAAAGATTGAACGTTACTAATAAATACAAGAAAGACCTTCATTTGAAGGTCTTTTGCATTTAGATCTTTGTCAAAGTTTCAAACTTTGACAAAGATTACGCTATTATTTTAAACAAACTCATATCCCGCATAAACCTGTTCAATTTCTTTCATGATAGCAAAAAGATTTTCAGGTTCGTCGGTTGTAACGAGTTTTTGTTTGTATTCTTTAAACGAATGAATTCCTTTAAAATAATTGGTATAATGACGTCGCATTTCAACAATTCCTAAACGTTCACCTTTCCATTCCATCGACCACATTAAATGATTTCTGGCGGCCTCGACACGATCAATAACCGTTGGTGCAGGCAAATGTTCTCCGGTTTTAAAGAAATGTTTGATTTCGTTAAAAATCCACGGATAACCAATCGCGGCGCGACCAATCATGATACCGTCAATTCCGTATTCGTTTTTATATTTTAATGCTTTTTCAGGACTGTCGATATCGCCATTTCCAAAAATTGGCATGGTGATTCTCGGGTTATTTTTCACACGTGCAATATGCGACCAATCGGCGTGGCCTTTATACATTTGCGCGCGGGTTCTGGCGTGAATTGTCAAAGCCTGAACACCAATATCCTGAAGTCTTTCTGCAACTTCATCAATATTAATTGAACTATCATCCCAGCCCAAACGCGTTTTTACTGTTACAGGCAAATCAGTGCTTCTGATAACGGCTTTTGTCAAACGCACCATCAAATCGACATCTTTCAAAACTCCGGCTCCGGCGCCTTTACAAACTACTTTTTTAACGGGGCATCCAAAATTAATATCAACCAAATCCGGTTTTACAGTAGAAACAATTTTAGACGAAAGTGCCATTGCTTCTTCATCACCACCAAAAATCTGGATTCCAACCGGACGTTCGTAATCAAAAATATCCAGCTTCATTCGACTTTTGATAGCATCACGAATTAATCCTTCCGAAGAAATAAATTCAGAATACATCATGTCAGCGCCATGCGTTTTGCATAATCTGCGAAACGGCGGATCGCTCACATCTTCCATCGGTGCGAGTAATAAAGGAAATTCGGGTAATTCTATGTTGCCAATCTTGACCATCTTCAATATTTTGTGCAAAATTACAACATTTAGTTCAATTTGTACCAAATTGAGGTTCAAAGGTTCAGAGCAACAAAGGTTCAAAGTTTTATCTCAGACTTTTACAAACCTTTGTTGCTCTGAACCTTTGCAACTTTGTACCTTTTTTTATTGAACTCGGTAATCAAAAAAGCGAATTGGTTTTCGACTCATCGGATTAAAAACCAAAGGATTTAATATTTCCTTTGGAGCAAATTCTATTTTTGGAGTTACTCTTAATTTTGCTCTGAAGTGATCTTTTATTTCTTGTAGAAATTCAGGCGTTTGATTTTTGGCAGCGATTTTTATCAGGATTTCATCTGTTCCTAAATCGTTTGTAGAAATCTCGATAATATGATTTTCGATGTTATCAAAGTCGCTCAAAACATCATTCATCGCTGGTGGATAAAGTGTTGTTCCTTTATATTTTATCATTTGCTTTTTACGACCCACAACCGGACCAACACGAACGGTATTTCTTCCGCATGCACAAGGTTCATTATGAAGCTGTACAATATCTCCGGTTTTAAAACGCAATAAAGGCATGGCTTCAATACCCAAAGTAGTAAAAGTCAATTCGCCGATTTCGCCGTTCTTTACCGGATTATTTTCTTCATCTAAAACTTCAATAATAATTAATTCCGGATGATGATGGCCGCCAATACCATGTTCACATTCTGTAAAAGCAGTACTCATTTCTGTAGAAGCATAAGTCGAAAATAACTGAATATTCCATTTTTCAGTGATTTTTTTAGACAAAGTATTCATCGAAAAATCCTGATTGCGCAATGACTCGCCAATGCAAATGGCACCTTTTATACTTGAATTATTATAATCAATTCCGTGTGCTTCAGCATATTCAATTAACTTCAATAAAAAAGAAGGAACCGTAATTAAATAAGAAGGTTTGTATTTTAAAATAGAATCCCATTGCAATTCCGGAATTCCCGCACCAACGCGAATAACACCAACCTGCAGTTTTCTTAATCCTAAAAAGTAAGCCAGACCAGCCATAAATTTTCGGTCAATTGTTGTCATTAATTGTACCACATCGCCTTCTGCAATTCCGGCGCAGGCAAACGAAATTGCTTCGTTATAAGCCAGTCGATCCAAATCAGAATCTGTTAAACCAAAAGTAACCGGATCGCCCAAAGTTCCTGAAGTCGAGGCATAATCGATAATTTTATGCTGCGGAACACACACAAAATCATCATTATATTGTTGTAAATCTTCTTTTGTTGTTACAGGTAAATGCTGTAAATCTTCCAGCGTTTTAACTTTAGAAATATCGATATTCTGACCGGCAAAAAGACGTTTGTAAAAAGGAGAATTTTGACTGATATAAGATAAAAGCTCGGCTAATTTCTGCTCTTGAAAATTTTTAATTTGTTCTAAAGAATCCTTCTCTATTGTTGGAATCGTGTTCATTTTCTTTTGAGTTTTTTTAAATATTTTTCAATTGCTTCTTTATCAGGAACAGTTGTAATTTCTTTGGTTAATGCTTTTTCAAAATTGCTTTGCGCAAACTGAAAATATTTCTGTTCGTAAAAATACAATCCAGCTTTATAATACACAACCCAATAATCCGGGTTTAAAGATTGGTAATTCTGAATAAATTCGAAAGGAATTTTCGTTTTATTTTTCAAATACAAATCAATTTTGTGGTCTTCAATTCTAAACTTTTGATAGTTTAAAAAAGCCGTCGTTTCTAAAAAAGGATCTTTGGCAATATTAAGGTTTTCTTCTTCAAATGAAACAGGAAGAGCTGTTTTTCTTTCTTTAAAAATCGAATCTAAATTATAACAAACAAACTCGCCCAACTGATACGGATTTGCAGAAACCCAAACCAATTTTTCTTTTGGTTTAAAAATAATTCCGTGATGCGCCATCAATTGATTGAGTGCTTTTTCGTTGCCATAACCAAGTGCTATATTTTGTAAACCATCTCGATTTCTCAAAATATCAGATGCTATTTTTGGATTAATTTTTGGGTTTTCGCTAAAAAGTTCCTGCATTCTGTCATAACGATATTTGGAATGACTGTTGGCAATTTGCGACAAATTTCGTTCATCGTTTTTAAAAGCATCACTTTGAAAATGATTCGAGCAAATTAACTGATTGCTGTTTACGACATCAAAAACATCCATTTTTTCAGGAGAAACTTCAATCAAAACGGCTTTATTATCGTGTGCACTTCCAACCATAATAGATTCTGAAACAAACAATTGTCGCTTTTTTGCAATTGCAACTGCTTCCTCAATATTTTTTGCGTGCTGTAAAATCTCCCGGGTTAATATCGAAATTGGTGTTTTGGCAATTATCGGAATTTTCGATTTTCCGGCATTGATCGTAACCGTTAAACCTTCCTTATTCATTCCCGAAACCGTACCAACCATTCCCGGCCAGGTAACAGTCATAAACGGATAACCTTCCTTCGGATTTATAAACGCGACGATTTTATTTTCTGCGAAAGCATCATTAACATAAAAATCAAAATTACGTCCTAAAATCAAATTTCCATCTTCAGATTTTTCGCCCCAAGCCGCAAAAGACGAACAGCCAACTAAAGCCAAATCCTGTAAAGCGTGACCAATATCGTGTGCAGCATGCAAGTATAAACTGCGTTGATATTGTGGCGCAATGTTATTAAAATCCTGCGAAGTATATTGCGAAACGCCGTAAATTTCCGTTTGATATTCATTAGGAACATTCAAATATAATTTTCGATTGTACCATTTTAAAAAATTCCGAAGTAAATTTTGCTGAAATTTTGAAGGAACAATATCTTCAATTCTGCCAAAAAATATTTGTTCCTGTTTCTTTAAAAGTGAATCTGATAGAGCTCCTGTCGTAAGTCCAATTTCTAATGGATCGCCTTCAGCATACAATTCCCAAAGACCTTGTTTATTTTTTAAAAGTGAATTTTTTCCAGATGTAAAAAGTACATCTGAATGTTTTGTTACAACTGGTTTTGCAGCATTATAATTCGAAATTTCCGGCAAATGATGCATTGATTTTGAGGTACCACAAGAAACTAGTATCAGTATAAAAAATATAGAGGATAAAAGTAAGCTTGAGTTTTTCATAACACTAATAGCTGAGTTGGAATTTTGAATTTTTCTTTAATTCTATTCAGATGCCTGATTGATTTTGGTTACTAAATATTCTTTTCCAACAATCTCAGAACACGTTACAACCGCTCCAATTGTTACACCCAAAACGCCATGCATATTGATACTTTGACCGGTAAGATAAAGATTGTCCAGTTTTGTTTTTGACGGAATCAATGTTTTCATCGGGTTGCTGGCGTCTTTTACATAACCGTACATATTGCCATTGCTGCCGCCAATATAATCGCGGTAAGAAAGCGGTGTAGAAGTATGAATCGACTGAATGCATTCTGTAATTCCCGGAAATTTTATCTCAATTTCTTTTAGAAACTTTTCGACTTTTCGGGCTTTAAATTCTTCATAACTTTCACCACGATCACTTTCCTCGGCAGTTGTATTAAACGTATTTACCCAAGGCGCAACATCATCATATTTCATGTAGGTAATAAAAGTCATTCCCTCTGCCCATTCTTCCTGCTTTTTAGACGCATTCATAGAAGCCATAAATGCTTTTGGCCACGATTCTTCATCATATTCATGACAAGTCCAGACTTCGCTGCTTTTCTTAAAATGATAATGATTATGATTGATGTATTTAAACGTTTCCGGTTTAAAAACAATGTATAAACTGAATGCAGAAATAACACCTTCGAGACTTTGAACTCGGCTGAAAAAAGATTTTCTAAAATGTTCCTCGCCAACCATTTTCAAAGTAGTTTTGGGTTCAATGTTCGAAATAAAATAAGACGCAGAAACCTGAGTTCCGTCTTTCATTTCTACAGAAGTTACTTTGTTTTCTTCAACATTAAATTTTACAACTTCTTTGTATTTATAAAATTCTCCGCCGTATTTTTTGAGTTGTTTTAAAAGCTGTTTCGTAATCTGACTTCCGCCATTAATGCAGCGCCACGAACTTTGTATATAGGAGTTTACCGAAAGGGCATGAACGTAAAAAGGCGATTTATCCGGAATCCCGGCATACAAAAAATTAGAACCCGCCAAAACCGCTTTTAGTTTTTCATTTTCAGTAAAAGCGTCAATGGTTTCTTTTGCATTTAATGCCAGGATTTCATTGTCATATTTTCCTTCCCATTGCAAATTATAAAGCGGAAAAGATTCGCAGATCACTTTTATCTTATCACAATATTTTTCGATGTTTTCTTTTTCATCCGGAAAAAAAACACCTAACTGATCTACAAAATTATCGTAACCCTGCGCATGTGGATATTCGTTTTCATCATCTTCAAAAGAGATAATATCAAAACCATTATCATCCATTTTTTTTAAATTCAAATGATCGATAATGCCCAGATATTTAAAATATTTATACAGATTTTCTCCTTCGCTTAAACCACCGATATAATGAATTCCAGTATCAAAAATGGTTTTATCGCGAACAAAAGTCTGCAGATTTCCGCCGTATTGATTGTTTTTTTCGAGCACGCAAACGCTGTAACCTTCTTTGGCCAGAATAATTGCCGAGACCAAACCGCCTAAACCGCTGCCTACAATTACAACATCATACTGCTCTTTCATTTAATTTTTCTTTAATACAATTAGATTATTTTCTTCCAAATCAGAAGAAAAACCAAAGTTAAGCAATGTGTTTTTTAAACGGGAGTTATCGATTAAAATAATGGTAGAAGTTGCAGCAGCAATTTTTTCGATATCGCCAATATTTTCATCAGAAATTAAAACGGCATCGTATTCATTTTGTAACGCCAATTCGATATTTTCTAAATAAGAGATTTTTCTTTTTTTGAGGAAATAATTTGTTTTTGCAACCAATCGTTTTTCTTCGTCGTTAATAAAAGAAACTACTTTTCGCTGCGGTTCCTGCAAAGTCAGCAAAACGTCTAATTGCCCATAATCATTCGCTAAATGCAATATTTTGGCTTTTGCCGAAAGATGTTTATTAAGTCGATGATAGATTTCTAAATGACTTTCGAGATTGCTTTTCACACTTTTTATGACTTCCATTTCCTTGTAATCATAACTGTGAATCAGCATTTTCCTGAAGTATGCCGGACCTTCAAATTCCTGACGAATCTTGTGGTATTCCTCTTTAAAAAAGGAACTTAATTGTTTCGTTCTTTCAGCATAATTTTTTCCGAAAGAAAGATTATCAGGCGCAATTCTTTCTAAAATAGAAATCGTAACCTGACTGTGATGAATAACAAAATCACCTTTCGGGATTGCTTCTGAAGCACCGTGAATAATAACCGGAATGATATCCAGATTAAATTCTTCGGCAAGGAAAAAAGCACCTTTATGAAAACGCTTAATCTGATTGCTTTCTGAACGGGTTCCTTCCGGAAAAACCATTAATGAATATCCTTCATTTACTTTTTGACGCAAATGTTCAACACCGCCTTCAATTCCTTCAGAAACCGGATAAAACCCTGCTTTTCTAACCGTTCCGCCAAAAATAGGAGAATTATAAACCCAGTCGCTTACCAAAAATATAATTTTCGGACTTAGCATTCCCATTGCCAGAATATCAATAAACGAAGTATGATTGGCAATAATTATGGCTGGTTTTTCGAAAGTTTCATTGTATTTATTAATGACTCTTTTATGTAGAAAAGGATTCGAATACAAAACTGAATTCATGAATTTTGAAATTGCATATCGAAATGCCTTCATTTTTGTTTTCTCCTTTATCGGAATAATCGGCATGATGGTGATGCTGAAAAGTGACATTAAAATTCCGCCAAGTCCATAATAAGTAAACGAAATTACACCATGAATAAAAGTTCGCAAAACAAAAGGAGGATTTCCTTTTTTCGAACGATTTGATATAAATAATTTAAAGAGAATCGGGTAAAAGATAAAAGTGATAATCAATGCGGCAAAAACCCCAATTAACGAAACCGAAGAAATAGATCTAAGTGCCGGATGCTCTGCAAAGATCATGGCGCCAATTCCTAAAATAGTGGTGATAACGGCCAAAATTATTGACGTTCTGTAAATCGCAATTTCGTTTTTTCCGTTTGTATATTCTTTTTGAAGCGCACTTGTCATGAAAATACTAAAATCGACACCATGTCCAAAAATCAAAGTGCAGACAATCATACTGAAGATATTCATTTGAATGCCAAAAATGCCCATAATTCCTGCGGTGACAATCCCAGTTAAGGCAATCGGAATACAACTTACAATGACCAATTCGATTCTTCGGAAAAAGAAAAACAAGATCAGAATTACAGCAACAAAAGAATAATTTACCAGCGAATTAAAATCGGTTTTTAAAGTACTAAAAAACGTTTCGTTCATTTGTTGACGGTCAATCGCAATAATATTATTTTTAGCTGTAGCTGATTTTACAAAAGTATCCCGTTGGTTCGGTTTTACTTTTACTAAAGTTGAAATTGTATAAAAACCATTTTTTTCCGTTACAAATTCTTTTAGCTGTAACGCCTGAATTTTTAAATAATCGTTTGCAGCAATTGGTTTGAAATCAAAATTTAAATGCTCAAAAAAGATAGAATAAGTTGTTGGTTTAAAACCAAGTTTTGAACCTTCGGCAATTAATTGAGATTTTAAAAGTTCTTTTTTATTGGTGTTCCAAAAAGAATTCCATTGTTCTATTTTTTGTTTTTGTGCTGCCTGCGAAAGCATAATTCCGCCAACTGAACTGAAATTTAAAATTTTATCCTGCTGTTTTGCTGTAGATAAAGATGAAAAAAGCTGGTTGTTGTTTTGCAAAACTTCTTCCATACTGTTTCCATAAGCAGCAACATAAATGGTTTTTGAAGTTAAACTAGTGCTTTCTTCCAAATCTTTTTCGGCAGCTTTAATTTCCTTCGGAACAAAATTCAATTGAGACAAATCGTTATTGAAGCCAACATTATTATAAGTAAAAAAGCAAACAATGGTAATTAGAACGCAAAAACCAATCAGGAATTTATTGTTGTGAAACGAAAAATGGGCCAGTTTATCGATAACATTTTTCTTATGATCAAAATTATTTTCTTTTGGTTTGTACAAATGCGGCACAATCAAAAGAGAGAAAAATGCCGAAGCCATAACAATCACGGCAGCAAAAATTCCCAAATCATTTAGGGCGTCAGATTTTACAAAAAGCAAACATAAAAACGCAACGGCAGTTGTTGAACTGCTCATAATTACGGGCATCGTAATGTCTTTGTAAAGTGTTTTTACATCGCTGTTATGTTTGTAATGAGTAAGGATATGAATGGAATAATCGATGGTGATTCCTAATAAAATAGAACCAATTCCGAGTGAAATCGCTGAAATAGTTTCTTTTACGAAATATAAAAACGCAACGGCAAACAAAGCGCCAAAAACCGTGGGAAGAAAAATAATAATTGGGATGAATATCTTTCGATAAAATAAAATCAAAATCAACATCAGTGTAAACATCGCGATTGATGTTGTTAAAATAATATCGCTTTTAATTTGATTGGCATTGGCAACGGCAATCAAAGCCGAACCAAAATAACTGATAGACGTTTTGGTTTTATATTGCTGATTTAAATGATCCTGAATCGATTTTAATTTAGCCGCAAAAATGGTGTTTTTTTCTGTTTCACTCGACGGAAGATTTGACGTAATAAAAAGCAATAATTTCTTTTTGTCTTTTGTCATCACAAAACCATTGTCGAGCGTAAAATCGTCGCCAATATTTAATTGTTGTAATTTTTTTAAAGCGATAAATGAAATCCCCAGCGGATCCTGCAGAATAAAATCTTTGGTGATAAATCCTGAAGGTGAAATAATAGATTTGTAATTTCCCTGAACCGTTGCAGCAATACTGTCTTTCTGTAGTTTATTCTGAATCGCTGCATAATCTTTATTATCTAAAAAAAGCGGTAGATTATTATATACAAAATCAATAGTTTCCTGAATGTTTTCTTCGTCAATTTTTCCCTGAATTCCGGTTACGTAAGGTTTACAAGATTTGGCAACGCTGTCTGAAAATGCGGTTGCCATTTGTTTTAAATCTTCGTCTGTTCCGTTTTTATCGAGTTTGAAAATGACGGTGATTTTATCAGCAAAATTAAGTTGTTTGAGGACTTTTGCCGTAACATCCGCTTTGTCATTTGTTGGGATAAGTTTGGTAATATCTTCTTCAAATTTAATTTGAGAAGCAAAAAAACCGAAAGCAAAAAGCATCAAAATGGCCAGAAAAACCGACAAGGATTTTCTTCGGTTTACAAATAAATGAATGGCGTAGAAATAGTGATGCATGATTGTTTATTATTGTTTTTGCCACAGATTACAAGATTAAATTGATTTTATAATGCTGCGTTATTTTGCCACGAATTTCACGAATTTTCACGAATTAATTTGTGTAAATTCGTGAAATTCGTGGCGAAAAAATCTTTTCAAATCATTTTAATCTGGGGCAAAATGTCTATGTATTACTTTTATTAGAACTAAAAACGCTTAAAAGCATGTAACTTAAAAGACCTGACGATAGCGCTAAAACGGATGCTAAAATAAGACTTCCGACGATATATTGTGTGGCATTTTTTTGAATATCGTCGAGCGTAAGTGAACTATCTAAGATTAATGGCGCATCTGCTGAGACAAAAAAGCTTCCCATTTTTAGCGAACCGTAGATAACAAAAGGGATAAAAGGGGGAAAGCTTACATTGGATGCCATATAAGCGATGACTTTATTGAGCTTAAAAATTGTCGCAAAAAATAAGAGCAAAACAGTCTGAAACCCCCAAAATGGGGAAATTCCTATAAAAACGCCCAACGCAATTGCAGCCGATTTTTTAAAATTAGAATCACCGCTTTCTAAAATGTCTTCAAGAAAGAATTTTTTAAAGCCTTTTTTTTTTGCTCTTCTAAAAAAATCTCTCGGTTTGATGTACAGCAAAGCGTTTAAAACCAAAACCGTATTTAAAATACTGATTCTGGTAAAATCCTTAAACGGACGAAAATGCGAAACCCGCTCTGCAGGATCGTATAAAATCTGGATTGGAATGTTTTTTACTACAATTCCTTTCCACGCCGATCGTACAATTACTTCAATTTCAAATTCAAATTTATTGGTGTAAAATTGCTTTGGAATTAATTGGAGCGGATATAATCTAAAACCTGATTGTGTGTCTTCGAGTTTGATTGTGGTTTCGAACCAAAACCAAAAATTCGAAAATTTGTTTCCAAAACTGCTTTTTCTAGGCACATTTTCCTGTGTCATGTTGCGGCTTCCAATCAATAAAGAATTGGGTTTTTTTTGAATTTCGGCAATAAAATTCGGAATGTCAGAGGCAAAATGCTGTCCGTCAGAATCGATTGTGATAGCATATTCGAAGTTCATTTCGATTGCTTTTCTAAAACCATTTCTTAACGCTCGCCCTTTTCCTATATTTTTTGGATGATGAATTTGCGTGAATTGCGAATATTGTTTTAAAATTTCGCTTGTTTCATCAGTAGATCCATCATTAACAATAATGATATTTTGAGTGAAATCTAAAATAGAATCCAGCACTTTTTTTAGCGTTTTGTGATTATTGTAGGTTGGCACAATAACACAAAAATTAGTAGAATTAAGTAATTCCTGCTGAGATAAAGTTGGTTGCATGGGGGGATTTTTTCTTTATCTACTTCACAAATTGCTTCTCTTTTTCAGAGAAACTTTTCGATTGTAAAACAAAGTCTTTTAGATATTCTTTCAAGGCACCGCTTTGTTCTGCATAATGCGTTGTAATGAATTTTTTGTCTTCTTTAATATTCTTTTTATAACCCGTAATTCCAGGTACATCTTCCTGAATACTTAAACGAATCATTCTGATTTCGATATTGTTCGGATCGCTTTTTAAAGTTGCCTCAAGAAGTTTTGCACCTTCTTTAAAACGCGAAATTTTACTTCCTATTAAATTTTCAAACTTAGAATCGACCAAAATTGAAGCTGCTTTGTAGGCCACTAAAATTTTCTCGTCACTGTTTGAAATTCCGGCAAGTTTTTCTGTAAATTCTTTAGCATTTGCTTCTGATTTAGCAACATCAGGATACATTTTTCGGATAGCTGCCAAATCTGGATTTACGGCAAAATTGATCCATAAAAGTAGTGAGAATAGTAATTTCATAATTATAATTTTTTGTACACATTGCTTAATTTCAAGGCAATGGTGTCGTTAAAATAAGTCGTGTTTTTCACTTTAACCAAATCATCTTCGGTTGTAACAATGTCAAGTTCCAGGCGCAATTCCGGAGTTGCCTCGGGATTAATCAGCGCCATGAATTTTACATTCGACAGCGTTTGAATCATCAAAGTACTTTCAGTTATTTTCTCTGTAAGTTCTTTGATAATCTGAATCATGCAAACGCCGGGCATGATAGGATTTCCAGGAAAATGGCCTTTAAAAACATCATGCTTTCCATTGACCAAAATCGTAATTGTATATTTAGAATCAGTTGTTTTTTCTTCTGACAGAACTTTATAAAAGTCTTTTAAAACCATATTTATTTTTTATTTTACTTTAAAGGTATAGCTAATACCAATCTGGAAAACCTGATTTAAAATTAAATCTTCGTAATAATAATTGTCGTCATTATCATATTCAATGCCATCATAGCCATAAATATCAATAAAGCCCTGTTTAAATCTTGCTTCAAATGTTAATCCGTTTGGCAAAGAATAACCCACTCCTGCGATTATAGAAAAATCAAAATCGATAGGATCAAAACCATATCTGCCAAAATTATCACTTGTTTTAAAATCTGCAGATGGACCTGCCAAAATATGAAAACCTTGTCCGCCAAAATGAAATTTAGCCACGGCATCTAATGAAAGATAATTTAATTCATATTTTGCTCTCGTTCCAAAATCAGGATTTTGTTCGCTATAATATCGACCTTCAGAACCTTGTCGCGAATAGGTTAATTCAGGTTGAAGCGTAAAATATCTATTGAATTTTATAGCAACTAAACCGCCGGCATAAAAATCAGATTTTAAACCATTGTCATCAATATTTGTTAATCTTGAAAGATTTAAACCTCCTCGCAAACCTGGGCTAACCGTTACCTGAGCTTGAGATGATAGAATTCCGATAAATAAAATAAAAGCAAGTGTAGTTATTTTTCTCATTTTAATTTTGGTTTAAATTTCTACTCTGATTTAAAATAATTCAATTCAATTTTCAATTTAATATTCTGATGGATAATCTCAATTTTTTCGGCAAAAATATCGTTTTCCGAATTAAAAAGAAGCGTTATTTTTTCTTTTGTTTTCGACGAATTAATGACTTTCTCTAATTTACGATCTTTTTTTGATATAAAAAGATAATTATCTCGTTTTCCGTATTCAGATTTGTAAATATCGTCTGACTCATTTTCAAATTGCTCCTGAATTTGGTAGTCTTTCTTTAAAAGCAAACGAAAATCGTCTCTTAAAGTATTCACCAAAATTTTGCGATCTAACTCAGAAACAATCGAATTGACTTTGAAATCTTTTTCAGAAATTTCAAAATCTAATAACTTGTTTCCAAACTCTGTGGTAAAAACTACGCGATGCGTAGTGTCGTTTATTTTCTTGGCAATAAAAATTCCCGTTAAATCATGACCATAAACCGTAATGTTTGCTTTATAAACATAATCGGTTTTAGAATCTTTAAAATAGGGAACTTCGTAAGATGTTTTGTCTAGTTTTTTGGGAGTATAGTTTTTTGTGACCGAGCCACAGGAAACCATAATAATTGCCAGTAAGCAATTAATTAGTAAAAACTGAATCGTCGATTTTTGCATTGATCACTTTATTTTTAAGTACAATTCTGGTATAATCTTCAGATGATTCCAATAGTTTTACCTGTTCTACAGTAGCTTCTTCTTTATCAAAAGTAAGTTCAATTTGTTTGATGTATTTTTTTAAAGTAGCATCTTTGGGAATAAACTTTGCAATATTTTGTCCTTTCGATTTAAAATACGAAATAGTAAATTCTTTATCGTCAAACATGTTTCCGCTAACACTTCCGATAATTAATTTATTGATGCGGCTAAAAATTTTGCTGTTGCCAATATCGACTGCACTTTTTTTGCCTTCGTCATTAATAAGGATTTTTCCGTTTTTGAAAACGATACTATAATTGTATGGTTTTTTATATTGCCATTGAAGTAAATTAGGTTCCTTAAAAATCATTTTTCCTGATGTTTCAATATCCTTAGATAAAAAATCCAAATGTTTGTACTGAACAAAATCAGTGCTTAAAGTTTTGATTTTTTTAGAAACCACATTTACATCTTCCTTAAAAGATGCAATTTCTGCAGCCGTCATTTTTTGTTCCTGAGCAAACAAATTGCCTGAAATAAATAGAATTAATAGTGCTATTTTAGTTTTCATATTTTGTAAAAATTGTGCTTAAAATATTTTGCCACAGATTCAATGATTTACACAGATTATTTTAACACATAGAAACATAGAATATTGAACTTAAAAAAGGCGTTTCACTTGCATTAACAAACATAGCTATGTGTGAGAAACTAGTTTCTTTTTGATTACTTTTTCAAAAGCATAAAATCTATGTTTCTATGTGTTTAATTAATTTTTATACTACATCCAATTGCTTGAATTAAAATCCGTTTTTATCTGTGTCTTCGCTTTAGCGAATCTGCTTTATCCGCGTTCAATATCATAAGCTTTAAGATTCAAAAGTTCTTCGGTCGAAATCACTTTATAATTGTTTTGCTGTAAAAATTGCAAAAACTGTTCCAATACAAAAACAGAGTGAGGTGCCGTATCATGCAAAAGTACGATTCCGCCGGGAGAAATGCGTTTTATTATGCGATTGAAAATTAAACTTTGATTTTTTGTTCCCCCGTCAAGCGAACGAATATTCCAGCCAATAACTTTATGTCCGGTTTTTTTAAGAGCTCTCCGAATCGAAGGCGTCGTGACTCCGTAAGGCGGACGAAAGAAATTTATTTTTTTTGAAGTATATTTTTCTAAAAGCGCATCCGTTTTTTCAATTTCTTCCCTGATTTTTTTTGCATTATAAAAATCAAAAAAAGGAGAATGGTTGTACGAATGATTTCCAACCAAATGTCCTTCGGCAATAACTTGTTTTAGAATTTCAGGATGGGTTTCAATATTTTTTCCGATACAGAAAAATGTAGCTTTTACATTGTATTTTTTTAGAAGTTCTAAAATTTCCAAAGTAAAAACACTTGGCCCGTCATCAAAAGTAATGGCAATTTTTTTTTCTGTTTCAGATGGATTATTGCAGTATGCTTTTACGTGATAATCAGAAGATATTCGGGCAGAACCAACAGCATTAATTCCTAACCAAATCAAAATAATAAAAACAAACCACCATATATTTATTGCTGTATAAAAATTCAAAAGAAACAATAAAAGCAATAAAAGGACAAAAAATAGTGATATGTTTTTGTGCGTTATCATTTTGAGATTAACGTAAAACTATGATTTTTTCCGTTTAACTGATTGTATAATAAAATGGTTTTATAAGCTGGTTTTTCAACCGAATTCACTTTTATAATTTCCGGAATTTCCTGAGTTTTCAAAACTTTAGCTGCCATCCACAAAGCGAAAGCCGAAGCCGTATCATATTCGCCGCTTAAATGTTTGTAATACAATTGAGGTGTATTTGCAAAAGCATTTTCGCCAAGATTTTTATAATAATTTTCAAAATCTATGTTTCCGTCAAAGCCTAAAACCAAGGCGTCAATATCTGAAATGTCTAAATTATTTGATTTTAAAAAAGATAATGTTTCTGCTTCAACTTCGTTTGCTTCCAAAGTATTTAGAATATTGACATCCAAAATTTCTGCATAAGTAGTTTCTTTTCTTTCATTTTCTAAAACAAAAAAACTAGCGCCTTCTCCATAAACCGCTCCGCTTGTATCAGAATCTAAAAGATTGTAAGGCTGTTGATTGTCTGGTTTTATTCTTCCTGACAATTTAAAAAGTGCCGTTGTATAATCACCATTTTCATCAACTCCGCCAACCAAAACCGATTGCGCTTCGTCTTCTTCGATTTGCATTTTAGCATCAATAAGAGCAGATTCAAAAGAAACAGCCCCGTTTACATATGTAAAATTATACCCTTTGCATTGTTGTAAAAGTGCAATTTGCGCACCAACAGTATTATGCGTAGATTGAATAAAAGATGTTGGTGTTAAAAATTCTTCGTTATTATCTAAAATGTTTTTCAGGAATTTTTCAGAATCTTCGATACATCCTAAACCTGTTCCGGTAATAATGGCGTCTACATTTTCAATATTTGCATCTTTCATGGCTATTGCCGAAGCTACAATTCCGTTTTTTACTCCTTTTGCCATTCTTCGGGCGGCGGCAGGCGAAATAAAATCTTTGTAAACCGGCGGAACGATTTTAAGCACGTTCTCGTCATGATTGTGTACCGCTTCTTCTAAAAAAACAGTATCAAATGTTTTTTGAGTCGAAATACAGCCGATTCCATTTATATATGTTTTTTTTAATTGCATTTTGAAAATATAAGAGTAGAACAATTTCCTCCAAAACCAAAAGAGTTGGATAAAACGTGATCGATATTTTTATTTAGTAATGAAGTTTGTGGCTTCAAATCAAATTCTTCCATTGGCGTTTCAAAATTCAAATTCGGGTAAACCACGCCATTTTGAATGGCCAACACACTGTAAACTGCTTCAATTGCTGCAGCTGCTGCCAATGTATGTCCGGTAAAAGGTTTTGTCGAGCTAAAATCGGGAACTTTTTCATCCTCATAAATTCTCTTTATAGCTCTTCCTTCAGATAAATCATTATTGGGAGTTGCAGTTCCGTGCACGTTGATGTAATCAATTTGAGACGGTTTTAAACCCGAAACTTCAAACGCTTTTTTCATAGCTAAATAAGCGCCATCTCCATTTTCTGAAGAAGCAGTTTGGTGAAAAGCGTCGTTTGCATTTCCATAACCGGAAACACGCGCCAATACTTTTTTATTTTGGTTCTGAACAACTTCATCAGATTCTAAAACCAAATATGCAGCGGCTTCACCAAGATTTAATCCTTTACGGTTATTGTCAAAAGGTTTGTTATAATCATCAGATAAAATCATTAAAGTTTTAAATCCGTTGATGGTAAATTTCGCCAAACCATCAGTTCCGCCCACGATAACGCGATCCAGTTTTCCGGTTTTGATTAAACGAGCACCCAACATAATGGCATTTGCTGCAGAGGAGCAAGCGGTACTTATGGTAGTAACAATTCCCTTTAAACCTAATTCTTCGGCAATCTTATCAGCGACATCTCCTCCATCATGACAAGTAATGTATTTAACAAGTTCAGGATGAGTGAAATAATTGTAATAATGTTTTTCAGTCATGTCCATTCCGCCCACACTTGTAGCCGAAATAAGTCCGGTTCTGAATTCATTTATAGATGTAATTCCTGCATTTTCAACAGCTTGTCTGGCAGCTAAAGTACCAATCATAGCCGTTCTCGAAAAATTATTATCTTCTGTAAGGTTCAATTCGGTAACCAATTCTTCATTGGTTTTTTTAATTTCACCTACTTTAATAATATCGGCGTGAACAGTCGAAATATTATCGATATGGGTAACGCCAATTTTATTTTTAATTAACGAAATATAATTTTCTTCGACTGAATTTCCAATCGAAGAAATAATTCCCATTCCCGTTATAGCAACACCTTTATTCATTTTAGATTTCTGATTTTAGATTGTAGATTATTCAATCTTTGTCAAAGTTTAAAACTTTGACAAAGATTTTTAAAATTTTAATTTAGACTATTGTTTAGGTTTGCAAAAACGAAACCATTGAATTAGAATTTTAAATATTCGCTTTAAGAATCTAAAATCTAAAGTCTAAAATCTACAATACTATTTAGTTCTGTTAGCACTAATATAAGCAGCCATACTTTCTATAGATTGGAAAATGGTTTTTCCTTCTTTAGGGTCAACCAATTTAATACCATAATCTTTATCTAAAATCACGATCAATTCAAGCGCATCAATCGAGTCTAAACCTAAACCGTCTCCAAACAAAGGATCGTTATCAGCAATATCCTCAATTGCAATATCTTCAAGGTTAAGAGTGGTAATGATTTTGTTTTTTAATTCTTCTTTTAATGCTTCCATGATTATTTATATAATGTATTGATAGTTTCGTTTTTATATTTTTCGTTTTCTTCTTTACTAATGGTGCAAAGAAATGCTTTATAATTGTCATTAAAAAATTCAACCCAGCCGCAAAGCACTGTTTCTGCTTTGTTTGAATTCAGTAAAATATTAGAATAATTCGACATAAATTCAGGATTGAAGGCCTCAAATATAAAGAAAGAATTTTCACTTTTCAGCTGATGACGAATACTTATTTCGCCCAGACAAATATTTGGCAGTGTATAAACGAAAACCGCCGGACTCGGAAAATAGTTTTCTTTGTCAGAAATAGATTCCTGATACTTAACATCTGTATCTAAACTCGACGACTTATTGGCCAAAACCAAAGCAATATTATTTTCTTTTTCCGCAGAAATCATTGGACTCAAAAGCAATTCAGATCCTAAAAAAGCTAATTTGCTCAAAGCATCCATTTTGAAAAACTTTGGGTATTGCATGTCAAAATTACGATATGTCTGCTTGGAAAAATCACCGAAATCGGTTGGTTCAATTTTGAATACAGAAGTTCCGTTCAAAACAATTTCGTTGTTTTGGATGGTGATGTAATCTTGTATGTAGGTTTTATTTTGAGTCATTGTTTTTATTTAACACTAATTCCACAAATTGGCACGGATTCTTTTTTGGTTTAAAATTTCACAAATTAATTTAAGAAACCCAAGTTTGATTAATATTTGTAATATGCCATTTACCGGATTTATTTTCAATTGTAATTTCAAATCCTCTTCCACATTTTCCACCTCCGCATGAAGCGCTGGCAATGATAGTTCCCAAAGATTTATTTTTATTAAACTTAATATTAGAAATCTCAATCGTACCAACTGGCATTCCGCTTTTTTTATCTTCTATATTCCAAAATCGTTCTTCGGGAAATTTGGAGGTATATTGAAAATCAAATTTTTTATTATTTTGAAAAGGCGTTAAATCAAATTTATCATTCCTAATTTTATTGTTTACTACAAAATCATAAACGCCAATTAAAATTCTGTTTTTGTCATTTTTAATACTGTCTTGCTCAATCTGATATCTTTTTAATTTTTCATGATATCCGATTGTGTCTTCTTCATTAGTTTTAAAATCTAGCCTTGGCATTTGCGGTGGTTCCATTGTTCTTCGATCCATATAAATAGAATCTACAATTTCCACAAAAACACTATTCAAGACCTCTTTTTCAAAATCAGATTCAGACACTTCTTTCTTTTTACATCCAAAAGATGAAAGAAGGACTAGAGATATAAATATGAATTTTGATAATCTCACTTTTTAATTCAGTTATTTTGAACTTGTAAATTTTCCTTACAAGTTGAAATTTTTCTTGCTGAACTGTTCGGAATTTCCGAACAGTTCAAAAGGATAGTATTTAAACAAAAATTCAAAGAATTTAATCCGTGAAAATTAGTGTAATTCGTGTTTTATTTTATCTTTTCAAAAACCACGGCCGTATTGCAACCTCCAAATCCGGAAGCTGTTTTCAGGAAATAATTAATAGTGGCCTCTTCATTTTTCTCAATAACATTTATCGTTTCGCTTACGCCGATTTCGTCAAAACCCTTCGATTCAAAAAGCATATTTTTATTCGCGGATTCAATGGCAATTACGGTTTCTAATAATCCCGAAGCGCCTAATGTGTGACCGTAAAATCCTTTTAAACTATTTATGGGAGCATTTTGCAAATTTAAACGGCTTAGTGCAATCGCTTCCATTTCGTCATTAAAAGGAGTTGCGGTTCCGTGAGCCGAAATATAATCTAATTTATCGGCATCAATTTGAGCTTCTTTCAACGCATTCTGAATACTTCTAAACAAACCTTCTCCCGTTCTTGACGGACCCGAAATATGATTGGCGTCGTTTATCGAACTGTCTCCAATCACTTTTATTTTAGCGTCTTTGGCTTCCGCCGAAATTAAAACTGCAGCCGTTGCTTCTCCTAAACTTACGCCGGTTCTGTTTTTAGAATACGGTTTACAAGGCAAATCGCTCATCGCCTGAAAAGCATTAAATCCGGATAAAACAAACTCAGAAACTTCGTCGCCGGCAACAACAAAAATGTTATCGTAAAGCTCTGACTGAATCATTCTTTTGGCAACTGAAACGGCTAAAATTCCGGAAACGCAGGCATTTGAAACTACAATTGGCTGTGTTTGGAATCCAAAGAAATCAGCAATATTTTTTGCTAAAACATCTAAATGTGCGTTATTGAAACTTGCTTCAGAATCCTCTTTTAATGCCGTAACATTTCCTTTTGTTGTCGAAAGAATAAAAGCAGTTTTTGAATTTAATTCAATTCCAGAATTTTTGATAATCGGCTCTAGAGCCAAAATCATCATTTTCTCTAAGCGGGAATATTTTTGGTCAGTGCTGATTTTTTCAAAAGCACTGTTTATTTTTTCAGTAAAAATAATAGAGGCGTAGAACGAATTTGGCATTAAAGAAACATCTCCGTGCAATTGAATTCCGGATTCACCACGTAAAATAGCTTCAACATTTGATTGAACATCAAAACCTAGAGGAGTAATGCAATTGGTTTCGGTGATGTATATTTCTCTTATCATTTTATCTTTTTTTCTTGCCTTAAAAATGGGTCACAGATTGTACGGATTAAACAGATTTACACAGATTTTTTTATTTCTTAATTCGTGAAAATTAGCGCAATTCGTGTTTATCTTTTATTTTAATAATCCAACTTTTCGTTTCCATTCTTCATAAAAAGGCGGAT
This sequence comes from Flavobacterium sp. MMLR14_040, assembly GCF_033657265.1. NCBI lineage: Bacteria > Pseudomonadati > Bacteroidota > Flavobacteriia > Flavobacteriales > Flavobacteriaceae > Flavobacterium > Flavobacterium sp. MMLR14_040. The sequence goes on from NZ_JAWVWO010000003.1 coordinate 128,423, forward strand.
TCGTCAACATTAAATTTCCGTCTTTATCTAAAAATACCTGAACCGTTTCTCCTGTACAGGCAACTTCTCCTTTGGCGTCAATTATTCTAAAACGATAAATCATTTTTGCAGCAGGAGTATCGACAACCGTTGTTTCGATTGTGACCACATCGCCGTAGCGCAGAGATAATTTATGTTGGCATTTTGATTCTACAATTGGAGTAGTGTAACCCGTGTTACCAATATCTAAATAAGTAAGTCCGTGTTCGCGTCCAAAAGCTTCTCGTCCATCTTCAAAATAGGTAATATAATTGCCATGCCAAACGATTCCAAGCGGATCAGTTTCGTTAAAACGAATTCTGATTTCGTGAGAAACGGTTAGGGAAGTGGCTTCGTTATACTGTTCTTTTCTTTTTGTCATAAAATAATGCGATGGATGTTGTGATAATAAAAAACAAAAACAATAAACTTATTTTTGGTATGATTTCTAAGAAAGAGGTGTTGCGCAATAAAACATCATAAAAACCTTCTAATGCCCAGTTCATTGGTGATGATTTGGCAATTATCTGCATGATTTTTGGCATCGCAAAAACAGGAACCCAAACACCGCCAATTGCCGCTAAAATAATAACACTTGTCGCGCCAAACGGAGCAGATTGTTCCTGAGTGCTGGCAACGGTTCCTAATAAAATTCCGAAACCGATTGCTGCAAATCCGGAGAATAAGGCAACAATGCTCATCAAAAATAAATGACCTTCGATATTTAACGGAGGCAAACCAATATGCGGAAACAAAAATATTGCTACAGCAACCATCATATAAAACTGAATCATGCAAATGATAGAATATGTAATGGTTTTTCCGATAAAGACAATTAGGTTGGATACCGGATTTGTTCTTAATCGAACAAAAGTTCCCTGCGTTTTTTCTTTTACAATATTAATAGACAACGGAATTACGATAAAAAATATCGCAAAAAGTGTCCAGGCCGGAACGTTATGCTGAACCGAATTTGGCAATACTTCTTTGTTGTTTATTTTCGGAATTATTTCTTTGAAAGTAATGAAACTTTTTTGTTCAAATTTGGCATTTCCTTCTCCCAATTGATTTTGAAAAGTAGTATAAATTGATTTTGTTTCGATTTGAGAAATCATTTTGTCAATCGAATTCATCACAGCATTTTTAAAACTCAATTGAACCGCCGGATCAAAATAAAGTTTTACCTCTTTTTGTTTGATATCTTTTGGAGCCGCTAGTGGAGCGTCGCTACTTGTTAAACCGATGCTGCTCACAATGTTTTCTACATTCTGATCAATTTTTGCCTGTAAATCTGTACTTAAGTTTTCGGGAATTACAATCGCCAACTGAAACTTTCCTTTGTAAACGGCTTCTCTGGCAACATCTTCTGTAATGGGTTTATTGTCTATTTGCGTGACAACACTAAACAACTGACTTTTTTCAAGGTTATCAAAAACAGTTTTAGAAACAGAACCGTTGTCTTTATCGACCAATAAAATCTGAATTTTATTATCGCTAATGGTTTTAAAAGTACTGTCTTGTATTAAGGTAACCGTGATTACAAGTACCAATGGCATGATAAACAAAATAATCAATCCGCCTAAATCTCGTTTTAGCAACAAGAATTCTTTTACAATCGACATCCAAATTTTATTGACCATCTCTAAATTCTTTACCGGTTAATGAAATAAAAACGTCTTCAAGATTTCGTGCTTCATTTGTAGAAGCAATCAAACTTGACGGTGTTCCCTGGGCGTAAATTTGGCCCCGGTCTAAAATGGCAATATTGGTGCAAAAATCTTCGGCTTCAGCCAAATGATGCGATGTATATATAATAGTTGTTCCGTTTTGGTTTAAAAATTTCAAATAATCGATTATAGCATTTTTCGACTGGACATCAACACCAACGGTTGGTTCATCCAAAAACAAAACTTTAGGATTGTGCAAAATACCTGCAATCAGATTAATTCTGCGTTTCATTCCGCCCGAAAAAGTTTCAATGCGTTTGTCGGCAAATTTTAATAATCCCAAAAGGTCTAAAGTTTCAATTACTTTATCTTTTAAGTAAGCGCCTTTTAAGCCATACATACTTCCAAAATAAAGCAAATTTTCGCGTGCCGTAAGGGTAGGATACAAAGCATATTCCTGAGGAACAACGCCAATAATTTTTTTGATTTTTCTGGAATGATTCGCGTAGTTCAAATCATTAATGGTAAAATGCCCCGAAGTTGGTTTGACCAATCCGCAAAGCATGGAAATTAAAGTGGTTTTTCCGGCGCCGTTTGGACCTAGTAAACCAAAAATTTCACCTTCGTTTATGTTTAGCGAAAAGTCGTTCAAAGAATACATTTCTGCATTTTTGTACTTTTTCGAAAGGGATTCTATTTTAATTATTGGCTGCAAAATATATTAGCTAATGGCTTGTTTTAGTTTTTTGAAAAAGATTTCTTCTCTGTTGGCGATATCCAAAAGTTCATCTGCGATGGTATTGTACGCATCTTCTTTTGCACTTCGATTTTTATAAATACGAGAAGCTTCAACGGCAAAATCACGCCATGAATCTCCAATTTGAGTCATTTCTTTCGAAAGTACTTTTAATTCTTCGTTATTTAAAATAACCGATGCTTCCTGTAAAAAAGCCGCATAAATAAAACGGAAACCGCCGCCCCCGGTTCCTATTTCTTCCTGCATACGCACCATTTGTGCCAAATAATGATTGGCTTTTTTAGTACCGTGTTTTATAGGCCATTTTCTAATTTGTTTCGATACAAATTTAATTCCGCGAACACCAACAATTGGCATAGGCGCCAGCATATCGCGACAGGTATTTTTGATTCCTTTAATGATCGCGCTTTTCAAATCAACGTCTTTCGGAATTTGAATTGGATAATACATTTGGCCTCTTGGAGCAAAAGCACCTTTGGCAAAACGAACTTTGTCCAATTCATCATGCGTAAGTGTGGTAACGGTTTCCATAACAGGATCACTCACTAAATAATCGGTTTCGGTTTTTCCGTAAACGACTAAATTGTGTGCGTTAAAATGAAAGCGATATTCATCAGGAAAATAACTTAAATGATACACGCCAACTTGTAATCCGGTTGGAATATTATTTTTTAGATTTTCATCCAATGCTTTGTTTGCATTTGTTGTCGATGAAAATTTTTGTCTTTTTATTTTTAAGTTTAAACGACTTGCCAGTTTATTAAAAATTTGTCCAGGCAAAGTTCTATAACTAATTGCGGGTGCATGATTTACTTTTATAAAAGGCAAATACACAAAAAAAAGTCCAGAACCAATACCAAAAACCATCGGTTCACTAATGTTGAGACCGTTGTTTTTTAACAAATTCGAAGCTACTCCGTTTTCGCAATGAGCAGATTGATGATGTGTGAAATTAACTTGCATTAGTCTGTTTTAATATTTTTTAATTCTTCTACCGAAATGTCAAAAGCATCGGCATATTTTTTTAAAATTTTATCGTTTAATTTAGCAAAATTAGCGGGTTTAAAATGTCTTTTTACACGCCATTTCCAAAGTCCAACGTAACTTGCCAAAATAGTCAAATCCATTTTGTTAAGTTCCATATAATAACAAATCGGACTTGCCTCGCCGGTTTCGACCTGCATTTTTGCTTCGGCGATTCGTTCGTTTATATCGTCAATAGAATTGGAAAGTGCAATTGTTTTTGGCTCCCAGCCTGTACTTAAAGTCGTGGTATAGTTTCCGTTTTCATCGGTTGCATACAAAAGTTCTTTAACGTTGTTTTTAGTTAAGTTGCTTTTGTCCTGCGGTACTTTTTCTTTTTCCATAGCATGTAATTTAATTCTTCAGAAATATAATGCCAATGCAATACATAAACTAATTATTAAAAATCCCAGATTAGCGAGCGCTAAATTTCTTTCTTTTTTTACAAATAAATAAATCATTTCTACGAGCAATCCCAAATAGAACATCTGACTTATTAGAAATATCATAATAAACATTCCCAAACCTCCATCAACATGTTTATGTCCGTTTTCGTCACAAAATTTATGAGGATCGAAGGTGAAATACCAAAATAAAAAAACCGATCCTGTCAGTAAAATCAAAATTCCAATTCGGATCAAAAGATGTAAAATGATCTTTTTAGAACTCATTTACACCGACATTGTTTTTTGAATGAACAAATTAATTTCGCATTCTAAAAGTTTTTTATCGTCTGATAAACTCTGGCAGCTCATCGTACATAAAGTATAATCTTCACCTACGAATTTCGAAACCAAATTTGCTTTGGTTATAATGGTATCACCCACTTTTGGCAATTCGTGTATTTTTAAATTTTTGATTGCGCTGATAAAACCAAGAACATTTACGTTTTCATTTTCGGTTCCGTCATCTTCAAAAAAATATTTTTTACCTACAATTGACGAACAGGTTTGTGCTGTATTTTCGATTAAACCGGCTTCAATAAAAACACCTTTATCAACAAAAATATTGTCGTCTTTTATCAAAAAGATAGTTTCTACAAAGTCTGATTCAATTTCCAAAATTAAATCCACCATAAGCAACGGTGCCCGGTGTGGTAAATAATTCTGAATGTCGACAGCAGCAATATTCATACTTCTATTATTTGGCTAAAACGGTTTTCATTTGTCCTTTAGCGATTTCTTCATTGTTTAAAGTCGTAACGATATCAACCAAAGTAATTCCGCCAAATTCTTGTAAAATAGTTACGGTTGACTGAATTGTATCGTTTATTTCGGGTAATTTTTTTATTTCAATGTCTTTAATAGAACCAATGTATCCTGTTGGAGCAATTTCGTTTCTTAAAAAAAATCCGTAACCGGTATGCAATGCAACAGATTGCGCCATATGTTCGATTAAACCGGCTTCTAAAAAAGTATTATTATCAAAAAAAATATTGTCGTTTTTAATCTGTAATCCCGAAACCAATGAAGTTTCGGTAAACGAATACATTTTATCTACCATAACAAAAGGAAACTTTTGAGGCAGTAAATTTTCGACAGCATTTTTTTCTAAAAGTAAAGTTCTTTCCATTAACAAACGGTTAAATAAGCATACGCAAAAGAAAATCTTCCACTTTCAGGAACAGATAAAAGAATACGATCGCCTTTTTTTAGTTTTCCAGAATTCATCAATTCTTCTACAGCCAAATAAATAGAGGCAGAACCTACATTTCCTACTCTTGAAAGGTTCATAAACCATTTCTCATCAGCCATTCCTATTCCTTTTTCGCTTAATCCTTTTTTTAATCCTTCGACAAAAAAGTTAGATGAAACGTGCGGAATAAAATAATCAACCTGATCTGATGTAATATTATTTTTAGTCATGGCATCATACATACTGTCAGCTCCTTTAGAAAGTATAAATTCGTCCAATAATTTTACGTCTTGTTTAATAGCAAAAACAGATTCGTTTAGCAATTCTTCCGGCTCATAATCGCTCCACGATTTAATCTCACCGTTTTCTAATTTGTCTCCACCGGCATACATACAAGTCTCTAATTCAAAGGCATAAGAAAAAGCTTCCATCCATTCGATTTTTAGGGAAATGTCTCCGCTTGGTTTATTTTCCAATAAAAAAGCTCCGGCACCATCTGATAACATCCAACGTAAAAAATCTTTTTTGAAAGCAATAATTGGCTGCTCTTCAAGGGTTTTTAAGTTGCTTACTTCCTGACTGTATTTTTTAGCAATTAGCCAGGTCGAAACTTTTTCTGATCCTGTACAAACAGCGTTTTTAGAATTTCCTGATCTTACAGACAGGAAACCAAATTTTAATGAATTCATTCCGGCACAACAAACTCCTGTTGAAGAGTTTAATTCTACCGATTTATTTTGAAGTAAACCATGAACCATTGCGGCGTGTGACGGAAGGAAAATATCAGGTGTTGAGGTTCCACAAGAAAGTACTTCTAAATCCTGAGCTGTGAAATTTTCATCAAATAACTGCACAATTGCATTGCGGGTTAATTCGGCATTGCTGTGTGTGCTTTTTCCCGTTTTGTCTACGGCATAATAGCGGCTTAAAATTTTATTATTGCGTAAAATAATACGTCTTGCTTTAGAAGCGGTATCATTAATAAGACCTAAATAACTTTCCATTTCATCATTTGAAACAGCTTCGTTTGGCAAAAATTTTGCGGCTTTGGTAATATATACTTCAAACATAATCTACTTTCGTCTTCTAAACTCCTTTATAATATTGAGTTTCTTTTTTTATGGTTTTTAACTTAATGGGGTATGTAATAAGGTGCAATATATACACTATTGGTGAGATTAACCATATCGCAAGGAATAAATAAACATTAAATACTTTAAGAAGCAGTTTTCTGTTATTTTTATTTTTATAAATCAGATTTGACCATTTATTAAAAATTTTATTCGCTGTTTTGTCAACAGTAACAAGATATGAGCTAATTTTTACCGCACCTATTCCTGTTAATTTTGGTTGTAAATTCCTGAGATTGTCTTGTTGAAACTCAGAAAGCATCACTTTTCCAAATTTTTCCGATTCCTGTATGTCTTTTTCTGAAACTCCCGGTAGTGGGAAAATTCCCAGATATTTTTTCTTTACTCCGGAGAACATCCATTCGACAATCGTAATAACACTAATCAGGTTTCCAACTCTGTCAACCAAAGCTACATTCCCTACTAATTGTGCGTTGGCTTCTTTTAGTAAAACTTTAATTTTTTCCTGAGCCATAATCCACATATTACGAGAACCGCTAATGGTAATAACCGGCGTATCGTTTAATAGTTTTTTTCCGTCGGCACTTTTTAGAAATGAGTTTATCGGAATTGATGGTGACAAATACCAAACCTGATAATGAAAAAGAACCAGGTCAAATTTTGTATTTAAAATTTCTTCCGGTACTGGTTTTAGTTCTCGTGGAATTTGAAGAAAAGATTCCGGAAAAGCATCAAAAAAAGAATCCTTGTCCCACGGAAAGGGGAAGGGTTTTTCTAATTGAATTTCGTGAAATGTCACCTTTATATCTTCTGAATTTAAGAAGGGTTTTGCAATATTTCGTGCAATTTCTTCCAATTGTCCGGATTGGGAGTAATAAACAACAAGAACATTTTTCATTTTAGATTGGTGGCTTTTTGGTTTAGTTGCAAAAGTAATTAATTTTATGAGACAAATTTCCTGATTTTATCGCTTCGTTTTGTATGAACCCAATCGGGCCATGAAGCAGCATCTTCGGCATCATAAATTCTGATTTTTTGGTTTTCATCTTCAATTAATAAATCGTCTGAAGTGCATCCTAAAATGGCTGCAGCGGCTGCAACACCAGAGTACGAAGCACCTGCAACGCCGTGAGATAAAGTACATGAACCGCAAAGAAACAAATTCTCAATTTCGGTTTTGTTTTTATACGCAAAAGGGCCAACCTGATTTAAGGTTTTTTCGGTTCCGTAAACATTTCCTTTTGTCGAATTAATGTAAAACTCGTTTGTTTTTGGAGTTCCTAATTCTGCCTGAATAATATGCTGTTTTGCATTCGGAATTATCTTCTCAACATTATTCAGCAATTTATTAGTGATTTTTTCCTTAAAGATTTTATACTCTTCGTTATGATAATCTTCTAAACCATTAAAATCTTTTAAATGATCGTAATTGACATAAGTAACAATTTCGAAATTATGATATCTTCCGTTAAAACTGGCAGGATCTTTAAGCGTTGTACAACTAATAAAAACGGCAGGAAATGAATCTCCTTCGTCAATATTATTGCTCATTAAATTTTCGAAATTCTCATCGTCATGTTCATCTTTCATCATCCAGATGTTTCCGGAATCTATTTGAAACTGCGTAACGTCAATATCCAATGTCAAAAATAAAATTAGTGATGTAACAGAATATTTTGTTTTCTCTAATTTCTTAATCAGCGATTTACTTAAATGTTCTTTATCAATTAAATTTAAATAAGTGATGGAAGGATCAGCGTTTGAGACAATATTTTTAGCCAGAATTCTCTCGCCATTTTCAAGCTCAACGCCAAATGCTTTTTTATTTTCGATTAAAATTTTCTTGACATTTTGCTTAACCCTTACTTCTCCGTTATGTCTTTTTATTCCGTTTGTCATGGCTTTAACGATTCCGCCACCGCCGCCCATCGGATAAAAACCGCCATCAAAATAATGGTTCATAACAGAACAATGAACAGGAAAACACGCTCTGTTTGGAGGAAGTCCGTGATCGCCGCATTGAATATTGAGAACAGATTTTAACTTCGCATCTTTTACATGCCAGCCAATGACTTTTTTTAGAGGAAATAAGGCAAACTTACCAAAATGTTTGGTTCGGAAAGGAACCGTAATATTTTGCCAGAAACCTTTTAATTTTGGAATCAACTGCAGTTCATACGCTACTTTTTGAACAACAGTAAGATATTCATTTATATTTTTTTCTTCGTGTGGAAAATGAGAAGAAAGTGTTTTTTTAAGATTGTCGATTCCTGCCGGTAAGTCGAAAACTTCATCTCCAATTAAACAATGTTCATAGGCATTTTTGTTCATTCGAAAGAAAACCATGTCGTTTGCAATTCCCAAACCGCGATATAATTCATTAGTAGATTGGCCTTCTTCCATCAATCCTACATAATGAACACCGGGACTAAAACGCTGACCATTTAATGTAAAACTATGACTCCAGCCACCGGGAACGTAATGCTGTTCGAGTACTAAAACTTTTTGTCCTTCTCTTGCCAGACATATTGCAGTTGCTAAACCTCCAACTCCTGAACCGATGATAATTGTGTCAAATTCCTGCATATTCTGTTTTAAGCGTTTTAAGTATGAAAGAATGACTTTTAATTAAAAATTGAGAATTAAAAATTAAAAATTGTTTGGTGTGATCGCAAAGCTCGCAAAGTTTTTATGTAATGCTATGTTTAGAAAACACAAGTTCGCAAAGCTAAATTAATACAAAGCTTTGCGAACTTTGTATTTTTATAAAATCCGATTTGTATAAAAAACTTTGCGGACTTTGCGGTTAAATTATATGTTTATTTTGACTTTAACTGATTCCAGAAATCAAAATAATTAAACCATTGCAACGGATATTTTTGAAGCATAGATTCTACGCTTTCAACATATGATCTTAATAGTGCTTTTTCGTCACGATGTTTTACAACGGCCTCACGTGCGTATAAATGATAGTGTAAGTTGGTTTCTTTCATTACATAAACAAAAACAACCGGAACTTTTAAGCGCGATGCAATTAAAAACGGACCTGCCGGAAAATGAGCTTCTTCGCCTAATATTTTTTCTGACAGCGATTTTGTTCCTTCAAAATAACGATCGCCAGTAAAACAAACCAATTCATTATTGGCCAAAGCTGCATTTATCTCAAAAATATGAGACAAATCATCTTTGATAATGATGAATTTTACGGTAGGTTTTTGAGTAACACTTTCCAGATAATTCTTTATAGCAGAATGTTCTAAATCTGTAGTGACCAGATTAATTTGAAAATCGATGTCGATATCACCTAAAAAATGTTCGGCGATTTCAAAATTTCCAATATGGGCGCTAATTAAAACACCACCTTTTTTTTCTGCTAAAAGGTTTTTTAAAATTTCGATTCCGTCAAATTCGTAGGTAAATTTATTTCGCATTCCTGCCGAAATAGAAATTTTATCAATGATAGTTTGCCCAAAAGTGTAATAACTTTTGAAAACCATTTTTTTAGATTTGAAATTGGAATATTGCAGTCTTTCTTTAAAATAATAAGAAATTGCCCTGTTGCTTTTCTTTAAGAACAAAAAGTAATAAGAAGCAACAAAATAAAGTAACACATAAGCGGACTTGACACCCGCTTTTTGTATTAAAAAAACGAATATTTTATAGCCTAAAACTGTTCCTTTTGATTTGCCATCCCATTGACTCATTAAGCAGTTTTAGCTTTTAGTTTGTTTTCTATAAGGTCGTAGAAAGTTTGAAAAGAGGAAATCCCAACAAAATCAGCTTCAACTAATTTTACACCAAAGGTTGCTTCAATAGAAACAACTAAATCAACATAGTCTAAACTATCTAACCCTAGTGTATCTTTTAAATTTGCGTCTGGTTCAATGTCATCATTGTCTACTTCAAATTCATCAACCAAAAAACCATTAATTTTTTTTATTATTTCTTCTTTATTCATCGCTTCATTTAAACTTTTTAACTACCAGTGCAGAATTGGTTCCTCCAAATCCGAAGGAATTCGACAAAAATATATCAATTTTTCTATTTAACGTAGTTTTAACTAAATTTAATTTAGCAGAGTCTTCGTCTGTGTTTTCCAAATTGATATTGGGAGCTATAAAATCGTGCTGCATCATCAATGTTGAATAGATAATTTCGCTTGCTCCGGCCATCCAGCATTCGTGGCCAGTCATTGATTTTGTGGAGCTTACATAAGGATTACTTTCGCCAAAAACTTCAAAAATAGCTTTTGCTTCATTGCTGTCTCCAACAGGCGTTGAAGTCGCATGTGCATTGATATAATCGATATCGGCAGCTTTTAATTGTGCATCATCAAGCGCTCTTTGCATAGCAGTAGCCGGGCCTTCAACATTTGGAGTCGAAATATGACCGCCGTTTGAAGAGAATCCGTAACCGGCAACTTCTGCAATAATCGTTGCGCCACGAGCAATTGCCGATTCGTAGCTTTCTAATATTAACGTTGCACCGCCACCACTCGGGATTAATCCGTCGCGATCAGCATCAAAAGGTCTTGACGCTTTTTGAGGTTCGCCTTCTCTTGCAGAAAAAACACCCAAACCATCAAAACTGCACATGGCATATTTGTTGATTTCCTGTGCGCCTCCACAAATAATAATATCCTGAAAACCGCTTTTTATTAAAAAATAAGCCAATCCAATAGAATGGGAACCACTTGCACAAGCGGCACTTATGGTAAGATTAATACCACGAAGTTTAAAAATCGTAGACAAATTCATCGTTACTGTTGAATTCATCGATTTAAAAATTGCACCAGAACCAATTAGGGCTGTATCTTTTTTCTCACGAACAATATCTGTAGCATCGATAATAGCTTTTGAGACACTATCATTTCCGTACATAATACCCACTTCGCGATCGTCAAAAAAAGCGTCATCAATATTGGCATTTTTTAGTGCTTCGATGGTAGCCATGTACGCATATTCGGTTTCTTCACCAATACTCATACGTTGTCTTCTGGTCAATAAAGATTTTAAATCAGTTTTAGGCACCATACCCGTTAGGGCTGATTGAAAACCAAATTCTTTTCTTTCAGAATCAAACTGAATACCAGATTTTCCGTTATATAAAGACTCCTTTACTTCATCTAAAGAAGTACCTATACAGGAATAAATTCCCATTCCGGTAATTACAACTCTCTTATTCATGGTCTTTTTATAAGTAATTTTTTAATCCTTAAGTATATTTTTTAAACAAAGTAACCAAAGTTTTTTTAAATCTATTCTTTAATATTTAATCTCGCAAAGACGCTAAGTCGCAAAGGGTTTTCTTTATTCAATTATAAATTAAAATTTTGCGACTTTGCGAGCAATTTTTCGCATTAAAGAAAAAAACTTAAAAATAACTTCGCAAACATAATATTGTTAAGAATATATTCCTCCGTTGATGTTAATAATTTCTCCGGTAATATAGCTTGATTTTTTTGAAATCAAAAAGCTTACCAAATCTGCGACTTCTTCGGCTTCGCCAAAACGATTTACGGGAATTAGTTTTAGTAATTCTTTTTCGTCTAATTGGCTCGTCATATCAGTTCGTATAAAACCTGGCGCAACTGCATTAACAGTAATATTACGTTTTGCAACTTCCTGGGCAAGTGCTTTTGTAGCTGCAACGATAGCCCCTTTTGCTGCCGAATAATTGGTTTGCCCGGCAGTTCCTTTTACTCCCGAAACAGAAACCATATTTACAATTCGGCCATATTTATTGCGCAACATTTTTTGAATAAAAAACTGTGTTACATTAAAAAAGCCGTTAAGGCTTGTATTTACAACGCCGTTCCAGTCTTCGGGAGTCATCCACATAAAAAGACCATCTTTTGTAATTCCGGCATTGTTTACAATTGCTTCAACGATGGCTTCAGGATTGGCGTCCTGCCATTGCGTTAAAGTTGCTTGCACTTGTTCAAAATTAGAAACATCAAAACCTAAGATTTCTCCGGTTGCTCCTAATTTTTGAATTTCCTGCAAAGTTTCTTCTGCAGCAGTTTTGTTCGAATGATAATTAATCAGAATATGATAGTTGGATTCAACCGCTAATTTTTTGCAAATAGCACTTCCAATTCCTCTTGAACCACCCGTTACTAATACACATTTCATTGATGTAAATTTTATTTTTTAGAACACAAAATGTGTTATTTTTTCTTTTTAGTTGCTGGTTTTGATCCTGCTTTAGCTGGTTTTGTTTCCGCTTTTGTTTCCGCTTTTGCTTTTTCAGTAACGACTTCGTTTGGAGTGTTTTTTTCTGCTGTTTTAGAAAATAATTCAGCATTTTCAAACCATTGATTGCCTACAACAGTTCCATCTGGTTTAAGAAATCCCCATTTTCCTTCGTTTTTTACTCTGGCAAGACCATCGATAAATCCTTTGTCTTGTTGTACAAATAGAGCAATGACGAATCCGTTTGAGGTAATACCATATTGTGTTGGAATAACTAATTTTCCTGTTTCATTGATAAAACCCCAATTTTTTTCTTTTATAGGAGCCAGTCCGTTTGAACTGAAAACTTCTGCATCGCTATAAGTTGGCGGAATAACAAATTCTGCTTTTGGGTTTATATATCCCCATTTAGATCCTACACAAACCGGAGCTAAATTTTTTGAGAACGCTTTTGCTTTATCATAAATAGGAGTAATTACCCAATTTCCTTTAAGGTCAATGAATCCAATTTTACCGTTCTTTTTGGCATAAGTGAGATCTTGTGTTTCAAAGTCCCAGATTTTTTCTGCACCATCAACAGCAATAAAATTCCCGGCACTTACAATTCCAAACGTCTTATCTTTTCTTGCCCAGGTTGTGTTTTTAACATAGTTCCCTATTTCGTCATACGAAGGTTCTATGAGTTCCTTACCGGAAGCATTAATGATTCCCCATTTTTTATTGTTTTCAACTCTTGCAAAACCATTTTCAAAGGGTTTTATCTGATCGTATTTTGGTTCTAAAACAACGGCCATTTTTGAATTGATTAATCCAATTTTATTGGCTTGTTTTATAAAAGCAACGCCATTATTAAAATCAAATAATTTTTCGGAAGCAGGCGCTTTAAGGATTTCTCCTTTTGTATTGATATAAACCCATTCCTTATCTTTTTGCACGATAGCAACTCCGCTGTTAAAATCTTTCGCATTTTCAAAAGATGCAGGAATTACCCAGCTTCCTTTAGTATCAATAAATCCCCATTTTCCACCATTTTCCACAGCTGCTAAACCATCAGAAAAGCTTTTTGCAGATTTGTATTGAGGTTCTATTTTAAAAGATCCGTCTTTGGAAATATATCCAATTTTTGAATTCTTTTTAACTAATGCCAATTCCTGACTATTAACAAATTGAATAACGAATAGCAACAAAAAAATAAATGGTTTTTTCATGGTTTTAAAATTCAATATTAATAAAAAAGTAACGCTTAACTATTGATAAGATAATCTTTTACCTGCTGAACAAACGGATACATTACCTGATCTTCCTTAAATACAGGAATGATTTTTCTAACATCGTCGTACCATTTTTTGGTAACCGATGAAATTTTATCTTTTTGCTGTAAATAATCAATCGCCTGAACAATTGTGATTAATTCGATAGCCAAAACTTCAAAAGAATTCTCGATTACTTTTGATGTAATTACTGCCGAATTGGTACCCATACTTACAATATCCTGATTGTCATTGTTGTTCGGGATACTATGAACGTACATTGGGTTTGATAACATCTGGCTTTCTGCCGTTGTTGAGGTTGCAACAAACTGAACTCCCTGCATTCCGAAATTAAATCCTAATGTTCCTAAATTAACAAAGGGAGGAAGAATTTCGTTGATTTTTGAGTTCAGCAAATAATTCAACTGACGTTCTGCCAACATTGTTAATTTGGTAATAACAATTTTTAATTTATCCATTTCAAGCGAAATATAATCGCCGTGGAAATTACCTCCGTGATAAACGTGTTTGTTTTTTACGTCGATAATTGGGTTGTCGTTTGCCGAGTTAAATTCGTCTTCTAAAATAGAAGCAACATTATTTATAGTTTCCAAAACGGGACCTAAAATTTGAGGCACGCATCTTAAAGAATAATACTCCTGTACTTTTTCCTTGAAAATTTCTTCGGTATTTTCTCCAGAATATAAGTGGTCTTCTCTTTTACGTATTAAAGTACTGTCAGAAAGATTGGCTCTCATTTTTGCAGCCACTTCCTGTTGTCCTTTATGACGTTTAGTTTGGTTTAATTCTTCTGAAAAGTGATCGTCATAAGCCTGAACCAATTCATTAATAGCGCAAGAAGCTTTTAATGACCAGTCTAATAATTTATTGGCATGGTGAACGTTTACAACTCCAATTCCAGTCATTACAGATGTTCCGTTAATTAACGCAAGACCTTCTCTAATTTCTACCTGAATAGGTTTTAAACCTTCAATTTCAAAAACTTCTGAAGTTGGTCTTCTGTCGCCTTTATAAAAAACTTCACCTTCTCCAATTAAAACCAAAGCTAAATGAGATAGTTGTACTAAATCTCCACTTGCTCCAACACCGCCGTGTTCAAAAATTAACGGAGTAATATCTCTGTTAATTAATTCGGCCATTAAGTGAATTACAGAAGGGTGAACTCCTGAATTACCTAATGATAAGGTATTTAATCGCGCCAAAATTGCTGCTTTTGCACAAACCGGACTTAACGGTTTTCCTGTTCCTGAAGAGTGGCTTCTGATTAAATTATATTGTAACTGAATCTGATCTGATTCCTTAATTCGATATTGAGCCATTGGGCCAAAACCAGTATTCACTCCATAAATAACTTTGTTTCCAGAAAATTCTTTCAGGAAATTAAAGCTTTCATTTACTCGATTCAATACAACGTCGCTCACAACAACCTTGTTATTTCCAAATATTATGGACTCGAATTCTGCTAAACTTAAATATTCATTAATTGTATTCATTAAATTGTTTTTGGTTGTGCTAATTTAATTTTATTTATCAAAATAATTGTAGTTATTTTGATGATGGCAAATGTAGTTTAATAATTGATAACATTTTTAATATGATAAAGGAGTTTGTAGATGTTTTAGTAATAGGTGCAGGACCATCCGGATGTGTTTCGGCATCTTATCTACACAAAAACAATATTAAGATAAAAGTTGTAGAAAAAACAAAGTTCCCAAGACTGGTTGTTGGCGAAAGCCTTATTCCCAGAGTAATGGATCATTTTGCTGAAGCTGAACTTTTTGAATGTCTTGACGCAATGAATTTTGAAAAAAAACTCGGAGCTCGTTTTATCAGAGGAGAAGAAATTTGTGTTTTTGATTTTAGCCAGAAGTTTGGAGAAGGCTGGGACTGGACATGGCAGGTGCCAAGAGCTGATTTTGACAACACAATGGCTCAGGAAGTTATTAGAAAAGGAATAGATTTGGAATTTGAAACAGAAGTTCTGGAAGTTTCTTTTGAAGGAAAAAATTCTAAAACAATTGTAAAAGATAAGGACGGAAATTTAAAAGAAATCCACGCTAAATTTATTATCGATTCCAGCGGATACGGACGTGTATTGCCAAGACTTTTAGATCTCGATACGCCATCAAAATTAGATCCGCATTCGTCGATATTTACACATGTAAAAGACATCAACAGACCGGAAGGTGAGGAAGGAACTCAAATTTCGTTTGATATTCTGGAAACCGAAGTTTGGTTATGGGTAATTCCTTTCTCTAACGGAAATACAAGTTTGGGAGTTGTTGGACCAACAGATTTTATCAATTCGCTTTCAGAAAATAAAGATAATGCTGAGGCTTTACGAAATGCCATTCAAAAATCTGATTATTATATTAAAAGATTTAAAGGAACCGAGTTTTTGTTTGAACCGGTAAAACTGGAAAATTATTCAAGAGCCGTAAAAAGAATGTATGGTGATGGTTTTGCTTTAACAGGAAACAGTTCTGAATTTTTAGATCCTGTTTTTTCATCAGGAGTTGCTTTTGCGACAGAATCCGGAATGCTGGCAGCAAAATTATACATCAAAGAATCACAAGGAATTCAAGTAAACTGGGAAGTTGAGTTTACAGAATATATGAAGCGCGGAATTGCTGTTTTTACCACTTACGTGAAAGAATGGTACACCGGAAATCTTCAGACTTTATTCTTCCACCAACCGGAAAACCCTGAAGTAAAAGAGAAAATATGTTCTGTTCTCGCAGGTTATGTCTGGAACGAAGAAAATCCGTTTGTTAAGAAACATGATCACGTGATTCAGAATATGGCGTATTTGCTGAATATGCAAAAAGAACAAAACGAAAACCCTAGTGTAAACTAGGGTTTTTTGTTTCTTAAATTTTATTTATAAGCTTTTTTCAGAATCATTTGCGAAAGTGATTTTGCTGTTTTAGCGTATCCTTCTCCAAGTCTTGATTCATTACTATAATTATTTCCCCATTGATCTCCCGGAGCTTCTTCGCTTGTAATTTCCAGCAAAACATTTGATTTATTTGCAGTTTCAACAAACTTTAAATTAGTGCTCACTTTTGCTGGCTGTTTCATTATTCCGGCATCCCAACCCGGATAAAGCCACACTGTTTCAACAATTAAGGTATATGGTGTGTTTAAACCTTCCTGAAAATTTAGATCCTTTTTCTTTTTAGCTAAAACCACATTGGCTAATTCTAAAAATTTTGGACTCCAGATTAATTCCGGTGAAGAGGTCCATCTCTTTTTCCAGGCATCTCCGTTTCCTTTTATTTTCGTATTTAATTCTGCAGTTCTTTCTTCTACATATTGAGCTTCAGATTTTTTTTCTTTCATCATAGTAAAATGACTATAATCAAATTCTACGTTGATTTCTTTTTGGTCTTTCAAAAAATCAAAATTTCCTTTTGCGATATTCATATCCTGAGCAAACGCAGCGCCAGAAATAAACAATAATGATAATACTAGTTTTTTCATAAAATTGGTTAAAAGTTAAGGACCAAATGTAAACGTTTTTTG
Source organism: Flavobacterium sp. MMLR14_040 (assembly GCF_033657265.1). NCBI lineage: Bacteria > Pseudomonadati > Bacteroidota > Flavobacteriia > Flavobacteriales > Flavobacteriaceae > Flavobacterium > Flavobacterium sp. MMLR14_040. The sequence continues at coordinate 145,604 of NZ_JAWVWO010000003.1, forward strand.
ATAATAAACTATTTTATAAACCATTAATTGTGCGTAAAATAAAATTATTTCAACTCAAATATTTTTTCCATTAAAACCCATTTATCATCCGGTTTTGCCCACGGTAAAGCTTGCTGGAATTTCCACATTAAGTTTTCCCATTCCTGAACTTTTGGGTTAGCAGCATCTGCTTTTGATTTTTTTTCGAATGAAAAGTCAGCATCGGCTTCGATGATCATAAAGAGTCTATTTCCTGTACAATAAATATCCAGAACAGAGATTCCGGTACTTTTTATGCTTTCTGCAATTTCCGACCAAATGTTTTGGTGGAGTGTCTTGTATTCTGCAATTAATGCGGGATCGTCTTTTAGGTCTAGGGCTAGACAGAATTTTTGTGTGGTCATAATATATAGGTAGAAAAAGTTAGGTTATTCAAATAAAGTATCTGAAGAGTAATTTACAAAAAAAAGACCGTCGTTTATAGACAGTCTTTTTATACTTCAAAAAATAATATAGTGAAAAATTATATTACCAAAATTTAACATATAAAGCCACAATAATCAATAATGTAATTACGATTAAAACTGTAGTTTGTGGTTTTACTTTAAACATTTCAGAGTCAATTTCAAACGCTTTAGGATTTACTTTTGGACCAGCGAAACTAATCAAAATCATTGCCAACATGGTGAAGAAGAATGATAATCCCATACAAATATGGAACGGAATTTCGAAAGCACCTTTTCCGTTAGGGTAAGCTGTATATAATAATGTTTCGTTTCCAAATAACATTGGAGCATATTCGTTGAATAATACGGATAATACAAATCCTAATATTACACCTACAATGGCAGCAGTTCCAGTAGTTCTTTTCCAGAACATACCAAGGAAGAACATAGCAAAAACTCCAGGGCTAATAAATCCGGTGTATTTTTGGATGTAAGTGAATCCACCAACTCCGCCAATTCCTAAAATATCATTCCATGTAAATAATACTGCTAAAAGCATTGCAGCAAAAACGGCAATTCTACCAATATTTACCTGTTGTTTTTCGCCAGCTTCTTTTTGAATGTATTTTTTATGAATGTCTAATGTATAGATCGTTGAAATACTGTTTACTTTTCCAGCCAATGAAGCTACAATTGCAGCCGTTAAAGCCGCAACAGAAAGACCTTTTAAACCTGTTGGCAAGAACGTTAATACAGCAGAATAAGCTCCGTCTTTTCCTCCAACCAGTTGAGGTAAATGTCCGTTTTGGTATAAAACGAAAGCTGCGATACCTGGCAACATTACGATTAATGGCATTAATAATTTTAGCATACCTGCAAATAAGATACCTGTACGTGCTGTTTGTAAATCGGCACCAAGAGCTCTTTGTGTAATGTATTGGTTACATCCCCAATAGTTTAAGTTGATGATCCAGATACCTGCAACATACGACATTAAGCCCGGGAAAGTTAAATATTTGTCGATTTCAAGCTGAGATGAAGTTGCAGTTGGTTTTGGAATAATCATTTTGAAATGCTCAGGAGCCTCTCTCATTAAAACTTTAAAGCCTGCAATTGCATTTTCGCCAACGCCAAAATATTGTCCAACAGTTGTAAGTGCAATATAAGAAGTTACCAAACCTCCGATAATTAAAACGGCAACCTGAATAACGTCAGTATAAGCTACAACTTTCATTCCTCCCAGAGAAATAAGCAAAGCAAATAAAGCCAGTCCAACCATAATAACATGAAGATATTCTCCTCCGGCAAGACCATTAATAGCAACAGCTCCTAAATATAATATGGAAGTTAAGTTTACAAATACATATAAAAACAACCAGAAAACGGCCATAATCAATGCAGTCGACTCGTTATAACGTGTTTTTAAAAATTGAGGCATCGTGTAAATCTTATTTTTAAGATATACAGGAATAAACCAAACGGCAACAATAATTAACGCAACAGCAGCAAGCCACTCGTATGCAGCAACGGCAATTCCTAAAAAGAAACCTTCACCACTCATCCCGATGAATTGTTCTGCCGAAATATTTGAAGCGATTAAAGATGCTCCAATAGCCCACCAGGTTAAATTTCCTTCAGCCAAAAAATAAGCTTTAGCATCTTGTTCGTCTTTTTTACGTTTGTGGTAAATCGTATAACCGTAGACCGATACTACGATAAAGTAGATAATAAATACCGCATAATCTGCGAAAGCAAGGTTCTGGTTCATTGTTAGTAGTCTTTTAAAAAATTAGTATAGGGTGATTGTTTGTTTAATTTGTTTTAAAAAGTTTTAATTTCTAAAACTGGTTTTTTTATTGTTTAATTCGATTTTAAATATGATATGTGTTTTTATTCTCTTATTTTTTTATGAAAAAAAGAACGAAAGCCAAAAGTAAAATAAAAATTCAGATTATAGTCACAAACAAATGTGTTTTTTACATTTATAAGAGACGTAATTGTGTTAAATTTATTTTTTTTATTTACTTATGCTTCTTCAAAGCGGCTTTTTTCTTTGTTTTTATAATGTACAGTTGATAATTCTCTTAAAATTTCGGCACTTTTTTCTGGAGTAATATCTCGTTGCGATTCGCCCAACATTTCGTAACCAACCATGAATTTTTTTACGCTTGCAGATCGTAGCAAAGGCGGATAAAAATGCATGTGAAAATGCCATTCAGGATGCTCAAAACCATCGGTTGGTGCCTGATGAATTCCTGATGAATATGGAAAAGAAGTGTTGAATAAATTATCGTATTTTGTTGTTAATTCTTTTAGAATTGTAGCGTAAGCACGAGCTTCCTCTTCTGTAAGATCAGTGATTTTACCAAAAGATCTTTTGCTGATAATCATTGTTTCATATGGCCAGATTGCCCAAAACGGAACCAAAGCCACAAAATGATCATTTTCAATAACAATTCTTTCGCCGGATCTTAATTCGGCCTGAAGGTAATCGGAGAGTAATGTTTTCTGATTTTTATCGTAATAGGCTTTTAAACTGTTATGTGTTTTTTCAACCTGAGTTGGCAATGATGACTGCGCCCAAATTTGTCCATGCGGATGCGGGTTACTGCAACCCATAACACTTCCTTTATTTTCAAAAATCTGAACGTGATTAATGTATTTGATATTTCCTAAATCTGTGTATTCTTTTTGCCATGTTTTAATGATGTTTTCAATTTCATTAATACTCATTTCCGGCAAGGTAAGGTCGTGTCTTGGTGAAAAACAAACCACTCTCGAAATTCCGCGCTCAGGCTGTGCTTTAAAAAAGGTGTGTTTAATATCTTCCTCAAAAATAATTTCATCCTGTTTCATTGCGGCAAAATCATTTTCAAATACAAAACTGTCTTTGTAGTCTGGATTGCTCACTCCGTTTGCACGAACATTTCCGGGGCATAAATAACAGGTTGAATCGTATTTTGGCAATTCTTCTGTTGCTACTGTTTCATTTTGTCCTTGCCACGGACGTTTTGCGCGATGAGGTGAAACTAAAACCCATTCATTAATTAAAGGGTTGTAACGTCTGTGCGGATCTTCGTTAATGTCAAAATTTTTCATTGTAATTGTTGTGGTATTAAAGTAGTGTTGTTCCGTTTGCGATTTTTACATCATAAAATTTTAGTTCGATACCAAATATATCTAAATAAAGATTTGCAAACTTATTTTTCACCTCATTTTCGTGACCTTTTTTTATTAAATTTATGGTACAGCCACCAAAACCACCTCCCATTAACCTCGAACCAATCACGTTATCATCTGCTTTTGCAGTATCTACAAGCATATCCAGCTCTTCACAGCTTACTGCATACTCCTGAGAAAGACCATAATGCGTTTCAAAAAGCAATTGTCCTAAAAGTTCTATATTTCCGTTATCCAGAGCTTCGCAGGCTTTGGTAACACGATTAATTTCTTTAACAACAAAGTGAACTCTTTTAAAAACAGTTTCATTCATTTTATCGCGAATGCTCAAAACCTGTTCTTCTGTACAATCCCTGAAACTTTTTACTTCAGGAAAATTATTTTTTATGATGGATAAACCTTCTTCACATTCAATTCTTCTGGTATTATATTCAGATGTAAAAAGCGAATGTTTTACATTACTGTCAAATAAAACCAAAGAATAATCTTTGAAATTGGCATCGTGATATTCAAATTCAAGAGTATTGCAATCTAATTTTATAACCTTATTTTCAAGACCGTGTACGCTCGAAAACTGATCCATAATTCCGCAATTGATTCCTACCCAATGTTCTGCTTTTTGTCCCATCAAAGCAATATCAACCTTATTAATAGTAAGATTGTAAAGCTCTTTGATTCCGAAAAGCATTCCGCATTCTAAAGCCGCAGAAGAAGATAATCCCGAACCAACCGGAATATTACTGCTAAAAACACAATTAAAACCTTCAAATGAAAAACCATTATCCTGCAATTGCTTAATAACACCACGAATATAATTGGTCCAGACTACATCGGTTAATTGAATTTCCTGTGTTAAATCAATTTCGAATTCTTCATTTAAATCAATGGCAATTACTTTTGATTTTGAAGAATTGCTTTTTTCGAATGCAAAACAAATTATTTTGTCAATAGCGGCAGGCAAAACATAACCGTCATTATAATCTACGTGCTCTCCGATAATATTAATTCTGCCTGGAGAAAGTACAATTTTTTGAGGAGCAGATCCAAAAGATTTCTCAAAAAATGCGGTTGTGTTTTGTATTAAAATGTCATTCATTGGGTAATAAATAAATATTATTTTTTATGATTTTTAGTTTATTTTCTGAAACTGATAAACTGTTTTTTGATGATATTGTTCTCCTTTTTTCAAAACCGAACTAGGAAAATGAGCATGATTTGGCGCATCCGGAAAATTTTGTGTTTCAAAACAAATTCCGCTTGACGGATGATAATCAGCGTTTTCTTTTCCTTTCAAAGTATCAAAACAATTACCGCCTACATACACGTGCACACTTGGCTGATCTGTAAACACATTCATTTTCAAATTGTTTTTTTTGCTGAATAATGTCGCAGCGATTTCATTTTTAGATTCAATTACAAAAGAATTATCAATAACAGCCGGACAATTTTTTGGAGATCTGAAATCAAAAGCATGACCAGAAAGATTGGTGAAATTTCCAGAAGGAATATTATCAGGTTTTGTCTCTAAAATTTTATCAGAATTGACAAACATTTCCTGATCCAAAACTGAAGAATCATGACCGTTGAGGTTAAAATAACTATGATGTGTCAGGTTAATAATCGTATCTTCTGTAGTTACTGCCTTATATTCTAACGTCAATTCGTTTTCTTCGGTTAATGTATAAGTTAAGCCGATTTGTAATTCTCCAGGAAAATTTTCGTCTAAATTTTCACTTAACAAACGCAGGGTTATAGATGGATTTTTACCATGTGTTAAATTAGTAAAAGACCATACTTTTTCCCCAAAACCTTCATTTCCGCCGTGCAAAGTATTGCCGTTGTTATTTCCGGCCAGTTGAAAAGTGGTATCATTTAAAGTAAAACTTCCTTTATTGATTCTTCCTGCATAGCGCCCAACGGTAGTTCCAAAATAAGGCGCACTTGGTAAATTATAAGATTGCAGATAAGCATCCAGATTATCAAAACCCAAAACCACATCTTCCAGTTTTCCGTTTTCAAGAGGAATTTGTAATGAAGTAACTGTCGCACCATAATTGATGATTTGTACTTTCATTCCGTTTTCATTTGATAATTCAAAAGAATAAATCCTCTCTCCGTCAGGCATTAAACCAAACAATTTAGCCGAAGATGTATCTATTAAATGCGATATATGTTTTAAATCCATGAAAAAATTACTAAAAATGAAATCCAAAAATAGAAACATTTTTAAATTTTACATACCAGTACCTACCAGTTTTTAGTATATTGCATAAAAATTCTACTTTCATGAATATAATTTCCATTCAAAATAATCTCGGTCTTCCAAAATATAAACAGATTATTCTTTCAATTGAAAAAGCAATTGAAGAAGAAAAGTTGGTAAAAGGCGACCGGCTGCCGTCGGTAAATAAAGTTTGTCTGGCTTTTAATTTGTCTCGGGATACAGTTTTGTTAGGTTATGACGAACTCAAAAAAAGAGGTATCATTTATGCCATTCCCGGAAAAGGTTATTACGTTAAAAGTGTCGAAACCACTATAAAACAGAAGATTTTTTTACTTTTTGATGAATTAAATAGTTTCAAGGAAGATATCTATAATTCGTTTTTAAAGAACATCGGAAAAAATGTTCAGGTCGATATTTTCTTTCATCATTTTAATGTTCCCGTTTTTCAAAAGCTTATAAACGACAGCAACGGAAATTACACCAAGTACATTATCATGCCCACGAACTTAAACGATATAGCTTATTCGATAAAAACCCTACCAGTAGGTGACGTAATTATACTTGATCAGACCAATCCGGATTTAAAAATATATCCTGCTATTTATCAAAATCATCAAAAAGATATTTTTGAAGGTTTGATAAAAGGAAAATCAAGATTGAATAAATACAAAAAACTGATTTTGATTTTTCCGGGTTTTAGAGAACCATTGGGAATGAAAATTGGCTTTGAGGATTTTTGTACTGAATATGATTTTGAATCTGAAATAATAACCGAATTTACGAACAGAGAAATTACGATTGGTGATCTTTACATTATTCCGAATGACAGAGATTTGGTTCGCGTAATTGAAAATGCCAGGGATCAAAACCTGAAATTGGGAAATGATTTTGGAATTATCTCCTATAATGAAACACCGCTTAAAAAAATTGTAGCAAACGGAATTACTACTATTTCAACTCATTTTGAAGCCATGGGGAAAATTTTGGCAGAAATGGTTTTAAAAGGAAAAAGAGAACAGATAGAAAATAAATCTTCGTTGATAATGCGAAACTCGTTATAAACACAGATTTCACTAATTTTCACGAATTCATATAACCGTAAAGCTTGTGAAATTAACTTCACAAACAAATTCGTGGTAATTAGTGAAATTAGTGTTTGGTATTTGTTTTAATAATTAGTGAAATTAGTGTTTTATTTCACAGTACAAATAAGTTTTGTTTAATAAATCAGTAAGCTTTTAATTAAAAAATAATTTATTGTTTTAATAGAATTATTTTACATACATTTGTAAATGTAAATTCTACACTTATTTTTTATTAATGTGGATTAAAAAGAAAAATAATTTGTTAGTTTTTTAATTAGTAGTTTTATTGAAGGAAAAAACCCTGAAAGATTGTAGCTTTCAGGGTTTGTTTTTTTGTAAAATAGCCACAGATTATAAGATTAAAATGATTTAGAAAATCTGTGAAAATCTTGTAATCTGTGGCTAAAACTTTTGTCTATAAGTTCAGAACAAAATCATTCAATAACTTTTCCTCGTATTTTTCTTTGTTAAAAGTGTAGAGATAAGATCCTTTTCGGGAAGACTGCATATCTTTTTCGTCCAGTTTATTCAGGATTTCCAGAGAATTAATTTTGCTGATAAAGTTTCGTTTATCTAATTCCTTGCTCAAAATGGCTTCATATAATTCTAATAATTGACGCATTGTGAATTTTTCCGGCAGTAATTCAAATCCAATTGGTTTAATCGAAGTTCTGTAACGTAATCTTCTGATTGCATTTTTTACCATTTCATTGTGGTCGAAAATTAAATTTGGTGCTTCGGCAATAGGGAACCATTCTGCATGGTAATTTTTAATAAGTTCTGTATTGTGATTTTCAATATTAATTAATGCATAATAAGAAACTGAAATAGTTCTTTCAACCGGGTCACGATCGATTTCGCTATATGCATACAGCTGCTCCATATATATATCATTCAACCCCGTATAAGTATTCAAAATTCTGATGGCAGCGTTATCCAATACTTCATCGCGTTTTAAAAAACCACCAATTAAGGACCATTTTCCCTTTTCAGGTTCAAAGTCCCTTTGGATAAGAAGAATTTTCAATCCCTGATGATCAAATCCAAAAATGATACAATCTACTGCTAATAAAACCTTATCTGCAGAGCTATAACTGTTTAGCATATTCTATAATTTATTGGTAAATATATAAACTTCCTCATAGGTTTCATAATTTTATTAATGTAGATTTTACACTTACATAATCAATGAGTCAAAAATAGAGTTAAAAAACTGACTTTTAATAAAAAAGAGCATTCAAATTTCCCTTTTTTACTTTTTAAAGACAAAAACAGGATAGTTACAGGATACTTTTTTGAAGAAAACTCAATGGAAAAGAAAAAATCAGCACATTTAAAATAAGTTTTTATTTACAAAAATAATATTTTTTTCATTTTAAATGCTTAAAAAACAGTGCATTCATAAATCTTTTTTTACTACCGTTTTTTTGATTAAAAAAGCGCTTTTTAGTAAAAAGTGTATATTTTACACAATTAACATTCAAAAAACGTTTCTTTTTTAAAATAATGTTAATTTTTTAAATGTTTATTTCACACTTAAATTATGAGATATATTTTTTTTCACTCTTTTTTTTATGATATTAATTTGTTTTTCACTCTTTTTTTTATTTAAATTTACAAATGTAAGATTAACACTTATAATAACCACACTAACCAACCTTAAAATTAACCAGTATGTCAAACCACAAATTATTTTTGTATTGCAATTATTTATTGCCAAAAAAAGAATGGCTTTTAGCAATATTAATGCTGCTATTTTCTGCTAATGATTTGTCTGCTCAAGGCAAAGAAATTAAAGGAATTGTTACTTCGGCACAAGACAATTTGCCTTTGCCGGGCGTGAACATTATGATAAAAGGAACAAAAACAGTTGCTGTAACTGGATTTGATGGCGAATATATAATTAAGGCATCTCCAAATGATGTTTTAGTTTTTTCATTTATAGGATTTCAAAACAAAGAGATAGCGGTAGGCGGTCAGTCAAAAATTGATGCGGCGCTTACTGAAGATACTAACAAATTAAACGAAGTCGTAGTTATTGGGTATGGTACACAAAAGAAATCAGATCTTACGGGATCTGTAAGTGTTGTCAACCTCGAATCGGCTAAAAAAACGGTAACTTATGATGCTGCAAAAATGCTTCAGGGCCAGGTACCGGGAGTTACAGTACAATCATCAGGAGAACCGGGCGGTTTTGTCAATGTAAAAATTAGAGGTATAACTTCATTTACCAATAATAATCCTCTTTTTGTTATTGACGGAATTATGGTTGATGCTCCATACGATTTTGCACCGGGAGAAATAGAATCGATGCAGGTTTTAAAAGATGCTTCTTCGGCAGCGATTTATGGTGTTCGTGGAGCAAACGGAGTTGTAATTATTACAACCAAAAAAGGAAAATCCGGCAGAATGGATATCAAATTTAAATCTATTGTCGGGCTTCAGGATGTAGCCAAAAAATGGGATGTAACAGATCGTGTAGGATATCAAACCATTACTAACGAAGCAGAAAGAAACAGAGATCTCAGAGCCGGAGTTCCCGTAAGTATTGCTCCGGGAAATAATCCGGCAAGTCCTTCTTATATTTCAAATGTCGATACCGATTGGCAGAAAGAAGGTTTACAAACCGGAGTTGTACAAAATCAGACTCTTACATTTGGTGGAGGAGCAGAAAGTATCATGTACAGCTTTAATGTTGATTATTTTAAAAATACCAGTTACTTCAAAACGCCGCAAGATTATGAAAGATTGTCTACCAATTTAAATCTGAACGGTAAAAAAGGAAAATTCAAATACGGGGCAAAAATCGCCTATACACAATCTGATAAAGAAATTTTTAACGAATATAATGTTGGTCAAACCGCTATTAGTGATTTATTGGGCGCTATACCAACAATGCCTGTATATGATTCTAACAGGTTGGGTGGTTACGGAGGTACAGATAACCTGACGCAAAGAGCAATTTCGATGAACCCAATTGGTTATAATAATCTGATTGAAAATACCGGAAAAAGAAACCGCTTTATTGGTGATATCTGGGGTGAACTCGAAATTGTAAAAGGACTTAAATACAAACTCGATGTGAGTTACGACAGAACCGATTGGGAAAACAGAAAATTTATTCCGCCAAGTGATTTAGGATGGTATTATATCACCACAAATGATGAAGCTTCTTTAGATGTTGCCAACGGCAATGAGTTAAGAACTTTCATGAACAATATATTAACGTATGAAGTTTCACTTGGCAAGCACAAAATCGAAGCTTTGGCAGGATGGATTCAGGAAAGAAGAGATAATTACAACCATTGGTCAAAAGGTGTAGGATACGAGCCGGGCGAAATTAGTATGCTTCAATATGCTGATTCGAGAGACGCAGGAGAAACTAAATTTACGATTACAGGAATATCGTATATCAGTAGATTAAATTATTCATATGATGACAGGTATTTGCTTCAGGCCAATTTCAGACAGGATAAAACATCGCTTTTTAGCGAAAAAAATAATTCGGCAAATTTCTATTCCTTTTCAGGAGGATGGAAAATTAGCAACGAAAAGTTTTTAAAATTACCAACCTGGATTAGTAACATCAAACTTAGAGGAGGTTATGGAACATTGGGTAATAATACAATTCCGCAATACTTTTTTGCTTCAACAGTAAACAGTTTCGCTGGTTATGATTTTAATAATGAGCTTGCTCCGGGAACAACCGTAGTTGCAGCACTGGACCCGAATGTAAAATGGGAAAAAACAAGCAGCGCCAACGTTGCATTGGAATTGGGTTTTCTTGACAACGACTTACAATTTACAGCAGAGTATTTTACAAAAAAAGTTACCGATATTTTAGTTAGAGTGCCTTTGCCTTTTTCTACGGGGGCTTTTCCGGCTGAAATTTTTACGAATGCCGGAGATATGCAAAATCATGGTCTTGAGTTTACAGCATCATACAGTAATCATCACCATAAATTTAAATATGATATATCGGCCAATTTCGGAACATTGAAAAATGAAGTGACCAAAATTGGAGTTAAAGGAAATCCGCTTTACGGAGCAGTTTCAAAAACAGAAGTAGGAAGATCTGTGGGAGAACTTTTTGCCTGGGAAGCGATTGGAATTTTTCAAAACGCGGCCGAAGTTACCTCTTCTCCAACCCAAACCGGAGCAGCACCCGGAGATATCAAATTTAGAGATGTAAATAATGATGGAATTATTACCGATGCCGACAGAACTTTTCAGGGTGTATCAATTCCTAAATATGGTTTCGGTTTCAATTTTAGCGCTTCGTATTCAAACTTCGATTTCTCGATGTTCTGGCAGGGAAGTGGCGGAAACAAGGTTTTTAATGCCATGTACCGCAATTTAATGATAGGACAATACACCAATCATCACGTCGATGAATTAAATTATTGGACACCCACCAATACTAATACAAATGTTCCCGCTCCTGTAATTGGCGATCCAAACGGAAATGCCAGAGACTCCAACAGATTTATAGAAAGCGGTGATTATGTGAGACTACAAACGATGGAAATTGGATTCAACATTCCTTTGAATGATAAATTTATTCAAAAAGCCAAAGTTTATATCAACGGTCAAAATTTGCTGACCATCACAAAATATAAAGGTTATGATCCTGATTTTAATAGCGAAGGATTACTGTCAAGAGGATATGACGGAGGATCTTTTCCAAATCCAAGAACAATTTCTTTAGGAGTAGAGGTAAGTTTCTAACTGATTTAACCAATTTAAAACGTATAAAATGAAATATAATATATATAACTATATAGCTGTTTTCTTTTCACTTGCTATGCTTACAACCGGCTGTGTTGAAAATGAAGATTTAGTACAGCTTGATCCAACTAATGATGCAGTAGATTCATTTTGGAAAACAGATCAGGATGCGCTTGAAGGAGTAAACGCCGCTTACGGAAGTTTACTGACAGACGGAACTTACATGCGCAGTACACCGCTTTTATTAGATGCAAAAGCAGATGATGCCCGTACAAATAGCCCGTGGGCATCTATGTACAACGTGGGGCATTTCAATTCAAATGTTGCTGATGCCGCAATTTATGGCTGGGCTTTTGAAACCTATTATCAGGGAATTTATCGCGCTAATCAGGTTTTAACAAATGTGCCCAATATTGCATTTACAGACGAAGCATTAAAAAGCAGAATATTAGGACAAGCCTATTTTTTAAGAGGATTGTACTTGTTTCATGCCGTAAACTTGTTCAAAAATGTTCCTTTACCAACAGAATTAGCTGTTTATTATCCACAAAAAACGCAGGCAGAAGGCTGGGCTCAGGTAATTTCTGATTTTAAAACGGCTGCCGAATTATTACCAACTTCATATGATGGTGTTTCTGGTCTTGATGCAGGTCAAAAAGGACGTGCTACAAAAGGTGCCGCTTTAGGATATTTAGGAAAAGCTTATTTGTTTACCAAAGATTTTACTAACGCCAGAACAACATTCAAACAAGTTATAGATCTTGGAATTTATTCACTGGTTTCAAACTACCGTGATAATTTTACTACTGCTAACGAAAACAATTCAGAATCTCTTTTTGAAGTACAATTTAGCAGAGATGCAGGTGGTGTCGAATTAGGTTGGGGCGGAGCTCCGGCTTCTGGTTGGGGGAAAACTTCGGCAAGAGCCATAACCTATGCACCAAGAGCTTTTGGATGGACAGACGTACAGCCAACATGGGCACTTTTTAATGAATATCAGGAAGAAAAAACAACAGCAAATACAATCGATCCGCGTTTGGATGCTACGATATTTTACAACAAACCGGGAACCAAATTATACGGTAAAGATTTTGCAGAATTTTATGCTTCAAGTCCGGCAGATTTAAATGATTTATTCTGTAGAAAATATCAAAATTCAGATGGAGAATTTGCAGACGAATACGATTGGCGTTCTGGCATCAATGAGCGATTATTGCGTTATGCCGATATTCTTTTAATGTATGCCGAATGTCTAAACGAAACAGGCGATACTCCCGGAGCCTACGGATATATTCAAATGGTACGAAACAGAGTGGGTTTGCCGGATTTGGCTACTGTAAAACCGGGAATGACTCAGGATCAAATGAGAGAGCAGATTGGTCACGAACGATTTTTAGAATTTCCTCTTGAAGGACATCGTTTTGATGATATTCGTCGTTGGGGATGGCTTCAGGATGCCACAAAATTAGAATGGCTTAAATCAAGAGATGCAGAATTTAATTCTTACTTGCCTGGAAGAGAATATTTCCCAATTCCACAACTGGAAAAGGATAACAATCCGGGAATAATTCAGAATGACAGTTATTAAAAAAGTTTTTCAGTCTCAGTTTTCAGTCACAGTTCGCACGGTACTGAAAACTGAAACTGAGACCGGGACTAAAAACTAAATTCAACTTAAATTATAACACAATGAAAACAATAACAGGTTTGGTTTTATTCGCAATATTATTAGGAAGTTGTCAAAATGAAGACATTATTTCTTCAACAGAAGAAACAAATGCTGCAACTCAAAATTCAGAAATTAAAAATATAACAGCAAAAACAGTCAGCGGAAACGTTCCGTCACACGACCCGAGTACCATTATAAAAAGCGGTGTCAATTATTATGTGTTCACCACAGGAGATAATATCCCAATGACATATTCGACAAATTTAACCAACTGGACATGGGGAACCTCAGTGTTTACTGCAACACCAAGCTGGATAACAGGATATGTGCCGGGTTTTACCAAAACATTTTGGGCGCCGGATCTGGCATGGTTTAATAACAGATGGAATATGTATTATTCCTGTTCTACATTTGGGTCTGCAACTTCAGCAATCGGACTGGTAACAGCTCCGTCAATTTCACAAAGTGCCGGAACAAAATGGACAGACAGAGGCGTTGTTGTTGCTTCGTCATCAGCTTCAGATGTAAATGCGATCGATCCCTCAATTTTAGTAGATGGCAGTAATGTTTATATGGCTTACGGTTCCTGGCATGCAGGTATTGGCGTAGTACAAATTAACGTTTCAACAGGAAAACCAACAGGGACAAGAACCATTGTAGCAGGTGGAAATAGTGCTTCGTGGGAAGCTCCCTGCTTAATTAAAGAAGGAAGTTATTACTATATGTTCGTCAACAGGGGGTCTTGCTGTAATGGCGTAAACAGTACTTATTATATTGTTGTAGGTCGTTCAACAAGTCCGTTTGGACCTTTTACAGATAAAAACGGAATCAATTTAAAAAACGGTGGCGGAACAACCGTATTGGCAACACAAGGAAATTATATTGGTCCGGGACATTTATCCAGAATTACAGGAACACAAAAAGGAGCTGTTCATTATTATGATGGAGCCGATAACGGAAATCCAAAACTTGAAATTGTCTATTTTACATGGTCATCAGGATGGCCGGCACTTTCGTATTAAATTTTAATTTGAGAGGGAAGATTCACGACCTTTCCTCTTTATCATCTTATAAACAAATAATTATCCACACATGAAAAAAGTATTTTTAATCACATTCCTTATTAGTATTTGTAGCCAGTTTAGTTTCGCTCAAGGCGGAATTACCGTAGTAACCGTAAAAAATAATGCAGATGCCCCAACCATCAATAAAAACATTTACGGACATTTTGCTGAACATTTAGGACGCTGTATTTACGGAGGATTTTTTGTTGGGGATACTTCAAAAATACCAAACACGAAGGGTGTAAGAAATGATATTATTGCTGCTCTAAAAGATTTAAAAATCCCGAATTTAAGATGGCCAGGAGGTTGTTTTGCAGATACTTATCACTGGAAAGATGGCATTGGACCAAAAGAACAACGACCAACAATCGTAAACCAATGGTGGGGCGGTGTTACAGAAGACAACAGTTTTGGAACACACGATTTCCTTAATTTGTGTGAAGTGCTTGGTGCAGAACCTTATTTATCAGGAAACGTAGGAAGCGGAACCGTTCAGGAATTATCTGATTGGGTTCAATACGCCAATTTTAGCGGTAAAAGCCCTATGAGTGATTTGCGTAAAAAGAACGGAAGAACCGAGCCATGGAAAGTTAAATTCTGGGGAATTGGAAATGAAGCCTGGGGTTGTGGAGGAAATATGACAGCAGAATATTACGCCGGAGAATACCGCAAGTTTGCCACATTCATGTCTGATTGGGAAAATACGGGCGGAATTACCCGTATCGCTTCAGGATCAAACAGTGCTGATTATAATTGGACAGAAGTTTTAATGAAAAATATTCCGCTAAATATGTTGGGCGGAGTAGGCGTACATCATTATGCTGTAATCGATTGGGGTAAAAAAGGAGAGGCCGTTAATTTTACCGAAGAAGGTTATTTTAAAACCATGAAATCAGCTTTAAAAATGGAAGAATTGGTTTCAAAACATTCTGCTATTATGGATAAATATGATCCTGAAAAAAAAGTAGCCATGATGGTTGACGAATGGGGAGGCTGGTATGACGTTGAAAAAGGTACAAATCCTGGATTTTTATACCAACAAAATACAATGAGAGATGCCGTTTTAGCCGGATCAACTTTAAATATTTTCAACAATCATGCAGATAGAGTTCGTATGGCAAACTTAGCGCAATGTGTAAATGTTTTGCAAGCAGTAATCCTGACAGACAAAGCCAAAATGATTACAACGCCAACCTATCATGTTATGAAAATGTACAGCGTTCATCAGGATGCTAAATTGCTGCCGATCAATTTTAATTCTCCAAATTATACTTTTAATGGCGAAACAATTCCTGCGATTTCGGCATCAGTTTCAAAAGATAAAAATGGAGCAATTCATATTTCATTAGTAAATGTAGATGCAAAAAATAAAAACAAAGTCGAAATTGACTTAAAAGATCTTGGGGTTAAAAACTTTACAGGAACCGTTTTAACATCCGGAAAACTTCAGGATTACAATTCATTTGATACGCCGAATAAAATTATACCAACAGTTTTTAAAGGTTTCGAAAACAAAAAAGGAAAATTAGAAATCACAATTCCTCCTTTTTCAGTTGTTGTTTTAGAAGGAAAATAAAAATCTAAAAAGATGAAAAATTCAAATTCTATTATAAAAAAAGCACTCAAATTAGGACTGTTTTTGCTTGCAACGGTTGTTGTAAGTTGTTCTAATGATGATCCTGCTGCAGAAAATCCGGATCCGCCCGTAGTTGTTGATCCACCTGTGGTTACACCAGCTTTTCCGGGACCTGCCTATGCAGATAATTATACTTCAATTTCAAGTTGGGGAAGCAGAACACAATGGAATTTAGCCAACGTACATGATCCATCCGTAGAAAAATCAGGGGAGTATTATTATATGTATCAAACCGATGCTTCTTACGGAAATGCGCATGAAGGCAACGGACATTTTTTCTACAGAAGATCAAAAGATTTAATCAATTGGGAGTTTATGGGGTCTTCAATGACGCAGGCTCCGGCTTGGGTAAAAGATTCCCTAAACAACAAAAGAGCGAGAATGTCGCCTGCCCTTCCTCCTATCGAAAATCCAAATTATGCATATTGGGCGCCGTGCGTTCGAAAAGTAGGAAACAAATTCAGAATGTACTACAGCATTGTTGTAACGAATCCAATTGTGGGAACAGACACTAATACATCATGGTCAGAGCGTGCATTTATTGGCTTAGCTGAAACTGACGATTTGGCTTCAAATAATTGGACAGATAAAGGAATGGTCGTTTGCTCTGAACCCGATGGTGTAAAAAGTTACGTTAGAAACGGAGGAAATGATTGGGATGCTTATTTTAAATTCAATGCCATTGATCCAAGTTTTATCGAAACTCCCGAAGGTGACCAGTATTTAATTTACGGTTCATGGCACTCCGGAATTGCAGCTTTAAAATTAAATCCAACCACAGGAAAACCGGATAAATTACAAACAATCGATGATTACGGAGTGCGAATTGCAGGACGCGGAAATGTAAATACAAACCGATGGCAGGCACTCGAAGGGCCGGAAATTATCTATAATCCCGACACACAATATTATTATTTGTTTTTGGCTTATGATGAATTATCTGTGGCATACAACACGCGGGTTGCACGTTCAAAAAACATTTTAGGGCCTTATTTAACCAATACAGGAATGAGTATTACCACCGGAGCAGAATGTTTCCCGATGTTGACACATCCCTATTCCTTTAAAAATCATACGGGCTGGGTTGGTTTTGCGCATTGCGGAATTTTTCAAAACCCAACAACCAAACAATGGTATTACGCTTCGCAAGCCCGTTTGCCCGAAGGAGTTCCGGGAATTAATGTTTCAAATGCTATAATGATGGGTCATGTTCGCGGTATTCAATGGACAGAAGATGGCTGGCCGGTAGTAGAACCGGAACGTTATGCCGGAGTGCCAACAACCACTTTTGCCGAAGCAAACATCATTGGAACATGGGAACAAATTACAATGAATTATCAATACAAAACCATCCAAAAATCGATAACAATTAATTTAACTGCCGATAAAAAAGTAAGCGGAGATGTTACAGGAACATGGTCCTATGAAGGCACCAAAAAGATCCTGACGATAAATGGAGTAAAATGTAATGTAGTTGATGCCTGGGATTGGGAATCGGCAACCAGAAAAGTAACGCTAAGTTATACGGGGTTAACCACAACAGGATTATCGGTTTGGGGTAAAAAAGTGAATTAGAAATGAATAACAAAATTCCAACAATAAATAACAGATACAGATTTCAAGAAAGTGGTTTGTATGAAAAACTCCAGAGGAGCGCAATGTTTATAGCCAATTATTATTGTCATTGATAAAAGCTCCAGCGGAGCGATATCTAACTTTTTTTAATTGACGAATATGTCACCCCGCTGGGGTTCTTATCAAAAATAAATAGAATTTCTATAAATATTCCGTCCCGCTGGACTATTAAAAAAAAGAGTTCGTTAGAATTAAATAAAAAAATCGGCTTAATCTGCTTGAAAAAACATTTTAGATACTGCTATGATATTTATTTAAAATTAAACAACGCGATATAAATAAATAATGAAAAATATAGTATCACTTTTAATTTTGCTTGCACTCTGTCCAACAGTTCAAAGCCAAATTGATCCGTCAAAATTTAATAATCCAATTATAAAAGATCAGTACACTGGCGATCCTGCAGCATTGGTTTACAAAGACAAAGTATATTTATATGCCGGTCATGACGAAGCGCCAAATGATTTTCATTTTTATAAAATGAACGAATGGGTGGTGTATTCTTCTTCGGATATGAAAAAATGGGAATCGCATCCGGTGCCGTTAAAAGCAGCAGATTTTACCTGGGCAAAAGGGGATGCCTGGGCTTCGCAGGTGATCGAAAGAAACGGAAAGTTTTATTGGTATGTAACCGTTTCGCACGGAACAATTCCCGGAAAATCAATTGGAATTGCAGTTTCAGACAACCCAACCGGACCTTTTAAAGATGCATTGGGAAAAGCTTTAATTACAAATGATATGACAACTCATACCAAAATAAGCTGGGACGATATTGACCCAACGGTTTATATTGATGACAATAATCAGGCGTATTTAATTTGGGGAAACACGGTTTGTCATTATGCTAAATTAAAAGAAAACATGCTCGAATTAGAAGGGCCAATTCAAACAATAGATTTACCACATTTTACCGAAGCACCCTGGATTCACAAACACAAAGGCTGGTATTATTTGTCTTATGCATATGAATTTCCTGAGAAAATTGCCTACGCGATGAGCAAGTCCATTACCGGTCCATGGGAATTTAAAGGCATTCTAAACGAAATTGCAGGAAACAGTAACACCAATCATCAATCAATAATTGATTTTAAAGGACAATCGTATTTTATTTATCACAACGGAGCAAGGATTCCAGATGGAGGAAGTTTCAGAAGATCGGTTTGCGTTGATAAATTATTTTATAACAAAGATGGAACAATGAAAAGAGTGGTAATGACATCTGAAGGAATTCAGTAGGAACAAATTTTCACCATATAAGTTATATAAGTTCATGTAAAAACTGGGCTTAGAAAAACTTATAACTTATATGAATTTAAAACGTTCCAAAAAGAGCCAAACTTAAATTTACTTACATCACTTATATGGTGAAAAACACACAATACATGCATAAAAACATAATCTATACTTTTTATATTATTATGATGCTTACCGCGTCAGTTGCTTTGGCACAGGAAATTGTGGTACACGATCCGGTTGTCATCAAACAAAAAAATACTTATTATTTATTCTGTACCGGAAAAGGAATTAGTGTTTTTAGTTCGAAAGATTTAAAAAACTGGAATAAAGAAGCAGCGGTTTTTACAGAAAAACCAGTTTGGGCAGATGGCGTTGCCGCCGATTTTAAAAATCATATTTGGGCGCCGGATATTTCATTTCATAACAATAAATATTACCTCTATTATTCTGTTTCGGCTTTTGCCAAAAACACATCGGCAATTGGCGTTGCAACCAACATAACCTTAGATCCAAAAGATAAAAATTACAAATGGATTGATCAGGGAATTGTGATTCAGTCACAGCCCAACCGTGATATGTGGAATGCCATTGATCCCAACTTAATTTTTGATGAAAACAATACGCCTTGGTTATCCTTTGGTTCTTTTTGGGAAGGATTAAAAATGGTAAAACTAAATCCGGATTTGAAATCGATTGCACAGCCTCAGGAATGGCACACGATTTCAAAACGCAAAAGAACTTTTGAATTACCAGATTCTGATCCCGGCGATGGCGCTTTGGAAGCTCCATTTATCTTTAAGAAAAACGGCTATTATTACCAATTTCTTTCCTGGGATTTATGCTGTCGCGGAGAAAAAAGTACCTACAAAGTTGTTGTTGGAAGATCTAAAAATGTGACCGGACCTTATATCGATAAAGAAGGAAAACCATTAAATGAAGGCGGAGGCAGTTTAGTAGTTCAGGGCGACGAAAATTACTTTGGCGTAGGCCATAACAGTGCTTATACGTTCGATGGTAAAGATTATATTTTTTACCACGGCTATGAAAAGAAAACCAATGGAACGCCAAAATTAATAGTTAGAGAAATGATTTGGGATGCTGATTTATGGCCCGTTTTGAAATAGAGTATAGAACATAGAGTATAGAACATAGAAATAGAGGCAAGAAGAAAGAATCAAGATTTTGCTACTCGCGATAGCGATCAGGATAAAGCATTAAAATAATCTGCTCGATTTGCCAAATCTGCGAGAAAAAATATTTAAACACATAGAAACATAGATTTTAAAATGGATAAAAAAGAGTTAAAAACAAATCTGGATTTGCACACATAGCTATGTTTCTTTAAGTAAATGAAATGCCTTTTTTTAGCGCCCAAAGACTATGTTTCTATGTGTTTAAACTAAGGTCGATGTTAAAAACAAAATAAAAATCCGTTTTAACCCGCGTCATCCACGTGCCATAAAAACACAAACGAATAACAATGAAATACAATTTAATTACAAAAATTACCCTTTGCGGTTTATTGCTTAACGGCTTTTATGCATCGGCACAAAAAAATAATTTTCAGGTTGATGCTGGTAAAACAGTAACCAAAATTCAGCCAACCATGTATGGAGTGTTTTTTGAAGACATCAATTTTGCTGCCGATGGAGGTTTGTATGCTGAAATGATCAAAAACAGATCTTTCGAATTCGAAACTCCAATGATGGGATGGAGCGAACCAAACAGCGACCGACACAAACTAAATGAGCAATCCGGAATCGCAAATATTATTCAGTATTCTAAAAAAGGAACAAATCATAATTACTGCAGAGTTACGGTAAAAGATGCCAGCGGTTATGAATTGATCAATGAAGGTTTCAGGGGAATGGGAATCAAAAAAGATTTGCATTATAATTTGTCTCTGAAAGCTTCAAAAATATCCGGAGACATTTCGAAGATTAAAATTCAATTCATAGATAAAAATAAAAAGGTTTTAGGTGAAACTTCGATTACGCCAACCTCAAAAGACTGGACAAATTACACCGCACAACTAACCGCAACCGCAACAGAGGCAAAAGCGCAAATCAGAATCACTTTTGAAGGAACCGGAATTATTGATTTAGATGTAATTTCTCTTTTTCCTGAAGATACCTGGAAAGGCAGAAAAAATGGAATGCATGCTGATTTAGTACAATTATTATACGATTTGAAACCGGGATTTTTACGTTTTCCCGGAGGCTGTATTGTTGAAGGTAAAACATTGGCACTGCGTTATCAATGGAAAAAATCGATTGGAAATGTTGAGGAAAGAGAAACCATGATCAATCGTTGGAATACGGAATTTGCACATAAACTGGCGCCGGATTATTTCCAGAGTTTTGGTTTGGGTTTTTATGAATATTTCCAGCTTTCAGAAGATATTGGAGCTTCTCCATTGCCAATTTTAAGTTGTGGAATGGCTTGTCAGTTCAACACAGGAGAATTGGTTCCGATGGATCAAATCGATCCTTATGTGCAGGATGCTTTAGATTTAATTGAATTTGCAAATGGCGACCAAACGACAGCTTGGGGAAAAGTGAGAGCTGATATGGGACATCCAAAACCATTTAATTTAAAATTTATTGGAGTTGGAAATGAGCAATGGGGGCCAGATTATATCGAGCGTTTCAAAGTATTTCAAAAAGCCATCAAATCAAAATATCCAAACATCACAATCGTATCTGGAACAGGACCTTTCCCTGATGGAGATTATTTTGATTACGGCATGAAGGAACTTAAAAAACTGAATGCTGAAATTGTTGATGAACATTATTATAAAAACCCTGAATGGTTTAGAAAAAATGTAACACGTTACGATAATTACGACCGTAAAGGACCAAAGATTTTTGCCGGAGAATATGCAGCTCAAAGTGTAGCCATTGCAAGTCCGGATAATAAAAACAACTGGGAATGTGCTTTCTCTGAAGCCGCTTTCATGACCGGAATGGAACGCAATGCTGAGGTCGTTCATCTAACTTCTTATGCGCCTTTGCTGGCTCACGTTGAAGGCTGGCAATGGACACCGGATATGATTTGGTTCAACAATTTACAATCGTATGGAACGCCAAATTATTATGTCCAGAAATTATTTTCAAACAATAAAGGAACCGATTTAATCAATATTACAAAAGACGGAAAAGCGGTAACGGGACAAAATGATTTGTTTGCATCTGCAGTAAAAGATGTCAATTCTAAAGAAGTAATTCTGAAAATTGTAAACACTGCTGCGACGGCTCAAAATGTTTCAATTGATGTAAAAGGAACAAAATTAGATACAAAAGGAACAGCAATAATTTTAAAAGGAGATGGGCTAAATGATGAAAATTCTTTTGATGCTCCAACGAAAATTAGTCCAAAAGAAAGTGAATTTAAGTTGAAAGGGAGTCAGGTTCAATATGATTTTCCGGCGTACTCGGTTACTGTTTTAAAAATTAAGATGAAGTAATCGCAACAGAATAAATGTATAAGTAACGTTTATTTTCTGTTTTAACCTTAAATGCCTGTTTTGATGCATTATTTGTAAAAAAATCAAGCGCTTATTTTTGTTAAGTGTTTTTTATACACTTATGAATTATTTATAATTATATTTGCGTTATTAAAAATCAATTTCGAATGAAAAATTACGTTATAGGATTGGACTACGGAACAGATTCTGTTCGAGCGATGTTAATAGATACTGAAAATGGGCAGGAGTTAGCATCAAATGTTTCTCATTATAAAAGATGGAAAAACAAACAATATTGTGACGCATCTATAAATCAGTTTCGTCAGCATCCTTTGGATCATATTGAAGGATTAGAAAGCACGATTCAGAATGTTATAAAAGAAAGCAAAGTGGATCCTTCGTTGGTGCGTGGAATTTGTATTGACACGACTGGATCATCACCGGTTCCGGTTACGAAAGACGGAATTCCGCTTGCTTTGACAAAAGGTTTTGAGGAAAATCCAAACGCGATGATGGTTCTTTGGAAAGATCATACTTCAATCAGCGAAGCAAATGAAATCAATGAATTAGCAGTAAGCTGGGGCGGAGAAAACGTAACCAAATATGTTGGAGGAATTTATTCATCAGAATGGTTTTGGGCAAAAATCCTGCACATTGCAAGAGAAGATGAAGCGGTTAGAAATGCAGCACACACGTGGATGGAACACTGTGATTTAATGACGTATTTGTTAATTGAAGATAAAGATTTAAAAACCTTTAAAAGAAGCCGTTGCGCCGCAGGGCACAAAGCCATGTGGCACGAAGACTGGAATGGTTTGCCTCCGGTTGAATTCTTAGAAAAACTACATCCATATTTGGCAACCCTTCGCGGAAATTTATATGATGAAACCTATACTTCAGATTTAGTTGCCGGAAATTTAAGCAAAGAATGGGCAGACCGTTTAGGACTTTCAACTGAAACAATTGTGGCTGTTGGAACTTTCGATGCACACTCTGGAGCGGTTGGAGCTAAGATTGGAGAAAATACTTTGGTTCGCGTTATGGGAACTTCAACCTGCGATATTTTAGTTGGATCAAAAGAAGAAGTAGGAACAAAAACTGTTCGCGGAATCTGCGGTCAGGTTGACGGATCTGTGATTCCGGGTTATATTGGTTTAGAAGCGGGACAATCTGCTTTTGGAGACTTATTGGCCTGGTACAAAGAATTATTGCTTTGGCCAACAGATCATTTATTAACGGCTTCAACCGTTTTAAATGACGCTCAAAAAGAACAATTAAGAGAAGAATTCAGTGATAAATTAATTGTAGAATTGACTAAAGAAGCAGAGAAAATTCCGGTTTCTGAAAGTCTTCCAATTGCTTTGGACTGGATCAACGGAAGAAGAACTCCGGATGCCAATCAGGAATTAAAAAGTGCAATTTCAAATTTATCTTTAGGAACAAAAGCGCCACATATTTTTAAAGCTTTAGTAAACGCAATTTGTTTTGGAGCGAAGAAAATCGTGGATCGTTTTGAAGAAGAAGGAGTGAAAATTGACAGCGTAATCGGAATTGGTGGTGTTGCCCGTAAATCACCTTTTATCATGCAGACTTTGGCAAATGTTTTAAACAAGCCAATTAAAATTGCAGCTTCAGATCAAACTCCGGCTTTGGGAGCAGCAATTTACGCAGCAGTTGCAGCCGGAATTTATCCAAACGTAATTGAAGCAAGTCAAAAAATAGGAAGCGATTTTGACGGAGAATATTTCCCTCAATTAGACAAAGTAGCAGCTTATAATAAATTACTGATTGCTTACGATCAATTAAGTGCTTTTGAAGATCCATCTATTAAAATTACACAAAATGAGTTCTCTTTATAAAGATTTAAAACAAGAATGCTACGAAGCAAATATGCAGTTAAATGCATTGAATTTGGTAGTATATACTTTTGGGAATGTAAGTGCGGTCGACAGAAAAAATGGTGTTTTTGCCATCAAACCAAGCGGAGTTCCTTATGAGGATTTAAAACCAGAAGATATTGTAATTGTCGATTTTGATAATAACATTATTGAAGGAACTATGCGTCCATCTTCAGACACAAAAACACATGCCTATTTATACAAAAACTGGCCAAACATTGGTGGCGTCGCACACACGCATGCAACCTATTCTGTGGCCTGGGCGCAATCACAACAGGATATTCCAATTTTTGGAACTACACATGCCGATCATTTAACGGCTGATATTCCGTGTGCTCCGCCAATGGCAGACGCACTTATCGAAGGAAATTACGAACACAATACGGGAATTCAGATTTTGGATTGTTTCAAAGAAAAAAATCTTTCGTACGAAGAAGTAGAAATGGTTTTAATTGGAAACCACGGTCCGTTTGCCTGGGGAAAAAATGCTGCAAAAGCAGTTTACAACAGCAAGGTTCTTGAAGTCGTAGCCGAAATGGCGTATCTGACTTTACAAATAAACCCAAACGCACCAAGATTAAAAGATTCCTTAATAAAGAAACATTACAACCGCAAACACGGAAAAGATTCGTATTACGGACAGTAGAAAGTTTTGTTTCAGGTTTTGTTTGTTTCAAGTTTCAAGTTGTTGGAACGTGAAACCTGAAACTTGAAACAAACAAAAACAAAAATAAAAAATAACCATTCAAGATTTTCAGATTCCAACAAACTTGAAACCTGAAACTTGAAACAAAATAAACAAAAGATTATGATAGATATCTCTCAAAAAGAAGTATGGTTTGTAGTAGGAAGCCAGGAATTATACGGTGAAGAAACTTTAAGAAAAGTAGCGGAGCATTCGCAAATAATTGCAAAAGGATTAGATGCAACATCTAGTATTCCGGTAAAGGTGGTTTACAAAGATGTGGTAAAATCACCTTCTCAAATTTTAGATGTTTGTTTAGCGGCAAATTCGGCTAAAAACTGTATTGGAATTATTGCCTGGATGCATACTTTTTCACCAGCAAAAATGTGGATTGGCGGATTAAGTATTTTGAAAAAACCATTATGCCATTTGCACACACAATACAATGCTGAAATTCCGTGGGGAACTATCGACATGGATTTCATGAACCTGAATCAATCGGCTCACGGAGATCGTGAATTTGGTTTTATCATGTCAAGAATGCGCAAAAAGCGTAAAGTGGTTGTGGGACATTGGGAAGACGAAAGAGTTCAGAAAAAACTAGGGATTTGGACAAGAGTAGCTTTGGGTTGGGATGAACTTCAAAACTTAAAAGTAGCTCGTATTGGAGATAATATGCGTGAAGTTGCGGTTACGGAAGGAGACAAAGTTGAAGCTCAAATTCGTTTCGGAATGTCGGTAAATGGTTTTGATTCTTCAGATGTTACGAAATATATTGAGAAAGTTACCGATAAAGAATTAAATGATTTATTAGCAGTTTACGAACAATCATATACTTTGACAGATGCTTTAAAAGAAGGCGGAGCGCAAAGAAGTTCATTAGCGGAAGCGGCAAAAATAGAATTAGGTTTAAGAGCTTTCCTTGAAGAAGGAGGCTTTGGCGCTTTTACAGATACGTTTGAAAATTTGGGTGTTTGGAAACAATTACCAGGAATTGCAACACAAAGATTAATGGCCGATGGTTACGGTTTTGGTGGAGAAGGAGACTGGAAAACAGCGGCAATGGTTCGTGCTTTAAAAGTAATGAACGTGGGTCTTGAAGGCGGAACATCTTTCATGGAAGATTACACGTATCATTTCACACCTCAAAAATCATATGTTTTAGGATCACATATGTTGGAAATTTGTCCGTCTATTGCTGACGGAAAACCTTCTTGCGAAGTACATCCTTTAGGAATTGGCGGAAAAGAAGATCCTGCTCGTTTGGTGTTTAATTCACCAGCCGGAGATGCAATTAATGTTTCTTTGGTGGATATGGGAACTCGTTTCCGTTTAATTGTAAACGAAGTTGAGGCGATAAAACCAATGGCAGAATTACCAAAATTACCGGTTGCCAGAGTTTTATGGGATTGTAAACCAAACCTAGATATCGCAGCAACAGCATGGATTTTGGCTGGTGGAGCGCATCACACGGTTTACAGTCAGTCGTTGACAACAGAATATATGGAAGATTTTGCTGATATTGCCGGAATCGAATTATTGGTTATCGACGAAAAAACGACAATTAGAGATTTCAAAGATAAAATTAATGCCAATGAAGCTTACTATCATTTGTTTCAACATGGGCTTTAATTTCTAGGTACAAAGGTTCAAAGCGGCAAAGGTTCAGAGGTTTTTATTTTGATTTATAATTGCTACTTTTAACTTTTAACATCTAACATTTAACCAATTAAAAATATCATTTATGAATGTATTAAAACGTTATATTTTTGGAATTGGCCTGCTGAGTTTGGCTTTCATTTCAGTTCAATGCAAAAACGATAAAAAAATGGATGACACTACAGTTTCTTCAGATAAAAAAGCGACGGTTACAATTGAGAAATCTTCTTATGGAACAACTGCAAAAGGAGAAAAAGTCGACAGTTATAAATTGAAAAACCAAAATGGGATGGAAGTTGACATCATCACTTTTGGCGGAAGAATTACAGATTTAAAAGTACCTAATAAAGAAGGTGTTTCGGAAAATGTTGTAATCGGATTTAATTCTTTGGCACAATACGAAAAAGAAAATCCTTTCTTTGGCGCTTTGATTGGAAGATATGGAAACCGAATTGCTAAAGGAAAATTTACTTTGGATGAAAAAGAATATCAATTGGCAATAAACAATGCTCCAAATGCTTTGCACGGTGGACCACAAGGGTATTTTAATGTTGTTTGGAAAGCCGATGAGGTAAAATCAGGTGATACTGCTTCTTTAAAATTATCTTATTTAAGTAAAGATATGGAAGAAGGTTATCCCGGAAATCTTCAGGTTTTTGTGACTTATACCTTAACAAATGACAATCAGTTAGATGTATTATACGAAGCAAAAACAGATAAGAAAACAGTTGTGAATTTAACACAGCATTCTTATTTCAACTTATCAGGAGATTTTACAAAAACAATCTTAGATCACGAATTAACTTTAAATGCAGATAAAATAGTTCCGGTTGATGCGACTTTAATTCCGACAGGAAAATTAGACGATGTTGCCAATACTCCTTTCGATTTCAGAAAACCAAAATTAATTGGAAAAGACATCGAAGTTAAAAACGAACAGTTAGAAAGAGGAAAAGGATACGATCACTGCTGGGTATTGAACAATCCTGAAAAAGGAAAAACAATCATAGCAAAAGTATATCACGCAGCCAGCGGACGAGTTTTAGAAATGACAACAGACGAACCTGGAATTCAGTTTTACTCTGGAAATTTCCTTGACGGAACTTTACCAATGCCAAATGGCGGAACATTCGCGCACAGAACCGGTTTATGTTTAGAAACAGAACATTATCCGGATTCTCCAAACCAGAAAAACTTCCCGACAACGGTTTTAAACCCGGGAGAAAATTATAAAACTAAAACTACTTTCAAATTCTCTGTTCAGAAATAGTTTTGGAATTATGTTAATTAGTTAGTAATTCTCTAAGAAACCTCGAAAGTTATGCTTTCGAGGTTTTTTTATTTCCAAATAGCGAAATGCATTAAGATTTGTAGAGGCTTTGTTAATTTGTTAAATTATTTCTTACGTTTGTGATATAACTATGATAAAAACCTCTCTTATGAAAAAATCGCTTAAAGCATTACTAATGTTGTTAATGTCTTCATTATTTGGAATCGCAAATGCTCAGGTTCAGATGAATTTTAAATTTGACACGCCTTATGGTAAAAATACCGCTGTTGGGAAATTTGCTGAAATCAATGGAGCTAAAATCTATTACGAAGAATATGGAAAAGGGGAACCTTTATTATTAATTCATGGAAATGGAGGAAGTATTGAATCAATGGGAAATCAAATAGATTATTTTAAAAGTAAATACAGAGTTATTGTTGCCGATAGTAGAGGACAAGGCAAATCGGAGTTGAAAACGGATTCTTTAACATACGATCAGATTACAAAAGATATGGAAGGATTGGTTAATCAGTTAAAACTTGATTCGATAAGTATTATCGGATGGAGTGATGGTGGAATTGTTGGTTTGCAAATGGGTATTTCTGGTAAGTCAAAAATAAAGAAAATTGTGGCTATGGGGGCAAATTTAAGACCTGATGCTACAGCTGTTAATTCATGGGCTACAAATGATGTACAGAACATGAGAAAAATGATTGTGTCAAAAATTAAAGCGAAAGACACTAGTGAGAATTGGAATCTACAAAAACAGCTTGCCGGACTTTTGGTAGATCAGCCTAATATTGCAACTAAAGATTTATCAAAAATTAAAGCAAAAGTGCTTATAATAGCAGGAGATAAAGACATTATTAAAAATGAACATTCGGTAGAAATTTTTGAAAATGTACCTAAGGCACAGTTATGTATTATGCCTGGCGAAACTCATTTTGCACCGGCTTCAAGTCCGGAAGTATTTAATGCATTAGCAAATAAGTTTTTATCAGAACCGTTTAAAAGACCAGATTCAGATTGGACTAAATGGGGTAAATAAAAGCAGATCAACAGAATTGTGTTATTTTAGCCATGAATTTCAAGTTCATGTAATTCGTGGCTAAAAAAAACAAAAAATGACTTTCAAACATATATTCAAAGTAACATTAAATTGGGCTTCAAATCAAATCCAGGAAGATTCAACAAAAAGATTTTATAGCAAAAACCATCAAATTAAAATCGAAGGAAAACCAATTTTAAATGTTTCAGCAGCAAAAGCTTTTAAAGGCGATCCGGAATTATACAATCCAGAAGATTTGCTTTTGAGCAGTTTGGTTTCCTGTCATATGATGTCCTATTTATATGTGTGTTCTCAAAACGGAATAGAAGTTCTGGAATATTCGGATAATGCAGAAGCAACGCTCGAAGTTAATCCAGATGGGAGCGGGCGTTTTGTTGAGGTTAGGTTAAATCCGAAAGTAAAAATTTCGAATTCAGATAAAATTAAATTGGCTTTAGAGTTACACCAAAAAGCAAATCAATTTTGTTTTATTGCGAACTCTTGCAATTTTCCTGTTTTGCATGAGGCGAGTTGTGAAGCAATTTAAATAAATATTAATGTAAAAAACATAGCCCGCGGTTTCAACCGTGGGATACGGTTTGAATATATCGCGTCCCAACGGTTGAAACCGTT
The DNA here is from genome assembly GCF_033657265.1 of Flavobacterium sp. MMLR14_040. NCBI lineage: Bacteria > Pseudomonadati > Bacteroidota > Flavobacteriia > Flavobacteriales > Flavobacteriaceae > Flavobacterium > Flavobacterium sp. MMLR14_040. The sequence goes on from NZ_JAWVWO010000003.1 coordinate 175,145, forward strand.
GGCAATGTTTATAGCGAAGTGCTTGTATTATCGTGTAGTAAGATTTAGATTCTTCCTAAAACCAAAAAAACCTCTTCCGTTAAGAAGAGGTTTTAAGTACCCGGAGCCGGAGTCGAACCGGCACGGTTTCCCACAGGTGTTTGAGACCAGCGCGTCTACCAATTCCGCCATCCGGGCTTAGCAGACGAAAAAATAATCAATAAATTAATTATTTTAACGCAATAGAATAAGTAATTATGATGTCATAACTGTGCTTATTCCTTTAACACGGTGCAAATGTAAAAAATAAAATTAAATGTTCTACTAAAAATACTTAAATTTTTCCTTTCAGTCTCCAATAAATTTTCTAAATTTGCACCTCGTTAAAACGACGCACACACAACTAACTACAAAACAACAAATTATAATGTCGCACCTAGAACCAGAAGCTAAAATTTTTGCTTGTTCAAAAAGTGTTTATCTTGCAGAGAAAATTGCCGAACAATACGGAATTCCACTAGGCAAAGTAACGATGTCAACGTATAGTGATGGAGAATTTCAGCCATCTTACGAAGAGTCAATCAGAGGATTACGTGTTTTTATCGTGTGCTCAACTTTTCCATCTGCTGATAATTTGATGGAATTATTACTAATGATTGATGCTGCAAAACGCGCATCAGCAAGACATATTACAGCTGTTATGCCTTATTTTGGTTGGGCAAGACAGGATAGAAAGGACAAACCAAGAGTTCCGATTGGAGCAAAGTTAGTGGCAAATTTGCTAACAGCTGCAGGAGCAACAAGAATCATGACAATGGATTTGCACGCAGATCAAATTCAGGGATTCTTTGAAAAACCGGTAGATCATTTATTTGCATCAACCATCTTTTTGCCATATGTGCAGAGTTTAAATTTAGAAAATCTAACAATTGCATCTCCTGACATGGGAGGTTCAAAAAGAGCATATGCTTACTCTAAGTTTTTAGAATCAGATGTAGTAATCTGTTATAAACAAAGAAAAGCAGCCAACGTTATCGACACTATGGAATTGATTGGTGAAGTAAAAGGTCGTAACGTAATATTAGTAGACGACATGATCGATACTGGCGGAACATTAGCAAAAGCTGCCGATTTAATGATCGAAAAAGGAGCATTAAGCGTTAGAGCAATTTGTACACACGCTATTTTATCAGGTGGCGCTTACGAAAAAATTGAAAATTCGAAATTAAGCGAATTAATAGTTACCGATTCTATCCCGTTAAAGAAAGAATCAAAGAAAATCAGAGTAGTGAGTTGTGCACCTCTTTTTGCTGAAGTTATGCACATGGTGCACCACAACAATTCCATTAGTGGAAAATTTATAATGTAAGACGCAATGCGCTTTAGGCTTTAAGCCATAAGCTATTTCACGATTACAAAAAGCTTAAAGCTTATAGCAAATTAGAATATTTATTAATAACTATATTTTTTTACAATGAAATCGATTACAATTAAAGGATCAGAAAGAGAAAGCGTGGGCAAAGTGTCAACTAAAGCCTTACGTAATGCTGGAGCGGTTCCTTGCGTGTTATACGGAGGAAATCAAGCAGTACACTTCTCAGCAGACGCTGCAGCGTTCAAAAACTTGGTTTACACTCCAAACGCACACACAGTTGTGATTGAGCTTGGAAAAGGAAAATCATTCAATGCAATTTTACAAGATATTCAGGTTCACCCTGTATCTGACAAAATCTTACACATTGATTTCTTTCAATTATTTGATGACAAAGAAATCACTATGGAAGTTCCTGTAAAAGTTGTTGGTACATCAAAAGGTGTTCTTGCAGGTGGTGTTTTACGTTTAAACACTCGTAAATTAAAAGTTAAAGCTTTACCTAAAGATCTTCCTGATTTTGTTGAAGCTGACATTACTCCACTTGAAATGGGTAACAAATTATATGTTACTAAAGTAGGTAAACCAGAATACAAAGTGATGCACCCTGAAAATACAGTTGTAGCTCAGGTAAGAATTTCTCGTGCTGCTATGAAAGCTGCTCAAGAAGCTGCAAAAGCTGCAAAAGCTCCTGCAAAGGGAAAGAAAAAATAATTTTTTTTCAAATCAAATATCAAAGCATCAATCGAAAGATTGGTGCTTTTTTGTTTTGTAAAGATTCTGAGTTGCGAAGATGCTAAGGTTCTGAGAAAAGGTCCAAAGGGACAAAGAAGTAAAGTAGCAAAGTAAAATAAATCAGTATAGATCTGTTCAAATCCATGTCATCCGCGTGCCACGCATAGCTTCCATTGCAGTTAAGAATAATTATCTAATTGGCACATTATCCAATTATCTAATTTTTTGAAGCAGAAGTTTGGTTTTTTAAAGACTTGACTTTCCCTGCCATCCGCTATATCTTTTCCTGGCTAAAGAAGCCAGAAAAAGGATGCCGCTGCTGTCAGGGCTAGCCAGGGATTTAGTTTTTATAAGATTCTAAGTTGCTAAGATACTACGTTCCTAAGTTATGAATCTACAGTATTGTCAGGCTGAGCGGAGTCGAAGCCCTTACAAGAAACTCGACAATCTAAATTGAAATACTTTGCGAAACTTCGATTCCACTCAGTCAGGCAAAAAAGGAGCATAAATTAATACTATAAAAAAAACCAGCGCAAATCAGTTCAAATCCGTGTCATCCGCGTGCCATTCTTCGCGTACCTTGTTTAAAACCCTTGCTCACCTTGCGATTAACGACAATACAAATCAAATTATCTAATTGCCACATTTTCTAATTACCAAATTAACCCTATTTTTGTAACATGATAAAATGGATAAACAAACTGTTTTCATCAACACAAAAAGAAGAGAACACAGACAGTATGAAACCGGAGGTTCACGAACATCCAGAAAACAATATAAAAAGCGTGAGTAAAAAATATTTAATCGTAGGACTTGGTAACATTGGCGCCGAGTACGTAAATACCAGGCATAATATAGGATTTAAAGTCCTTGATTTTTTAGCCAAAAAAGAAAGTCTTTCTTTTGAGACCGTAAAATTGGGAGCTTTGGCTGAATATAAATTTAAAGGAAGATCTTTTTTTCTGCTTAAACCAAACACTTACATGAATTTAAGCGGTAAAGCCGTAAAATATTGGATGGATAAAGAAAATATTCCGCTAGAGAATATTTTGGTGATTACAGACGATTTAAATTTATCTTTTGGAACTATCCGAATCAAGCCAAAAGGTAGCGACGGAGGGCATAACGGACTAAAAAATATCAATTTAATATTAAATACACAGCAATATACCCGTTTTAGATTTGGTATTAGTGATCAGTTCAAAAAAGGACAGCAAATTGATTATGTTTTAGGTGATTGGGATGAAGATGAAAAAGCAAAATTACCGGAACGTTTGGAAGTTGCCTCAGAAATTATAAAATCTTTTGGAACTGCGGGTTTAGAAAATACCATGACAACTTTTAATGGAAAATAAAGATTTCCAGTTATTTAGGTATTAAAAAATGAAATAATCGATTAATTAAATTGAATTATAACGAAATAGTATTTTCTATTCCAAAGTTAAATGTTTAAATTTGGGATAAATTATTATAAACCATAAAATCAAATATCATGGCTTTTGAATTACCACAATTACCTTATGCATATGATGCATTAGAACCACATATTGATGCACGTACAATGGAAATTCACCATTCAAAACATCATAATGCATACACAACAAATCTTAACGCAGCTATTGCTGGTACAGATTTGGAAGGAAAAACAATCGAAAACATCTTAATTAACTTAGATAAATCAAACGCTGCAGTTCGTAACAACGGTGGAGGTTTCTACAACCACAATTTATTCTGGACTGTAATGTCTCCAGATGGAGGCGGATTACCAACAGGTGATTTATTAGCTGCAATTGAATCTTCTTTTGGAACTTTTGAAGAGTTTAAAGCAAAATTTGCTAAAGCAGGAGCAACTCAATTTGGTTCAGGATGGGCTTGGTTAACAGTGCAAAAAGGAGGAAAATTAGAAGTTGTAGGTACTCCAAATCAAGATAATCCATTAATGCCGGAAGTTGCTGGTAATGGTGGAACTCCAATCTTAGGAATGGATGTTTGGGAACATGCTTATTATTTAAATTATCAAAACAGAAGACCAGATTACATCGAAGCTTTTTTTAATGTAATTAACTGGACAGAAGTTGCAAGAAGATATGCTTTAGATAAATAGTCTTAAGAAAATAGAAAAAAGAGTAAAGAAAAAAGACGGATGGCTTGATAGCTGTCAGTCTTTTTTTGTTTAATAGTTAAACTTTATGTTCAACAATCTATATTCTCTCTTCTATTCTCTTTCTTCTAAATACAAAATAAAAAAGGTGAAATTTCTTTCACCCTTTTTGCCCCAAATCTACCATATACTTAACCTACTAATGTAATGGTATTATAAAAATAGGATAGTTAAATTGTATCACCAACTATTTTAGATGAAGTGCAAATATAATCGATGAAATGCGTATTTTCTTACTTTGGTTGTTTGCTGAGTTTATTCCAATAAAAAAGGTGAAATTTCTTTCACCCTTTTTGCCCCAAATCTACCATATACTTAACCTACTAATGTTATGGTATAGTAAAGCTATGATAGTTATATTGTTTTCCCAAATATAATAGACGAACTGCAAATAAACTCGATGAAATACGTAATTTCTTACTTTGATTTGTTTTTTTATATGTTTCTTGACTTTATTCCAATAAAAAAGGTGGAATTGCTTCCACCCTTTTTGCCCCAAATCTACCATAAACTTAACCTACTAATGTTATGGTATCCCAAAAGTATCTTAGATGTGCCATTTTGCCAAACATATAGGATGAACGGCAAAAAAAACCGATAAAGTGCACAATTTAACCTTTTGTTAGTATTTTTTTAATACGCTCGTGCGTCTTTACCTTCATAAAAATTCATGAATGCTCTGTTTACAACACGGTTTCCACCAGGTGTTGGATAGTCTCCTGTAAAATACCAGTCTCCAAGATTTTTAGGACAGGCAATATGCAAATCTTCCACTTTTTGGAATATAATTTTTACTTCTGCATTAATTTCTGGAGAACTTAGCATTTCTGCAATTTTATCTGAAATTTCTTCAGGAGTAAATTGGTCATAAATTGCAGTTACATAATTTACAACATCTGTATCAAGATAATTTTCCTGAGCTTTACATTTTGCATAAACTTCATCTACTATATGGTATAGATTTCTTTCTTTTAATAAAGCAAGAGCTGCTCTAAAAGCAACAAGACCTTCTAGTTTTGCCATGTCAATTCCGTAGCAATCAGGGTAACGAATTTGTGGCGCCGATGAAACAATTACAATACGTTTTGGTTTTAAACGATCCATCATTTTAATGATACTCATTTTTAATGTTGTACCACGTACGATACTGTCATCAATAATAACCAAATTATCTGTTGGTTTGATAACGCCGTATGTTACATCATAAACGTGAGCAACAAGATCATCACGACTGCTGTCTTCTGTAATGAAAGTTCTAAGTTTAGCATCTTTAATGGCAACTTTTTCAGTACGGATTTTTACAGCCAGTAATTCTTGCAACGTTTCAGCTGTAAGTGTATTTCTGTTTTCCAGAATATAATTATTTTTTCTCTGATTTAAAAAATCCTGAGCGGCTTCAACCAAACCATAAAATGAAGTTTCGGCAGTATTTGGAATATAAGAGAAAACAGTATTATCTGTATCACTGTCAATTGACTTAAGAACTGCTGGTAAAATTAGCTTTCCTAAGTTTTTACGTTCCTGGTAAATTTCAGCATCACTTCCTCTGGAGAAATAAATTCTTTCGAAAGAACACGCTTTTTTTACAGTTGGTTCCAGAATTTGCTCCATTGAAACTTTTCCGCTTTTCTTGATGATCAAAGCATTTCCCGGCTCAATTTCCTGAACGCTTTCAAAAGGTACATTAAATACGGTTTGAATTACAGGTCGCTCAGAAGCAACAACTACAACTTCATCATCCTGATAAAAATAAGCAGGACGAATTCCGGCAGGATCTCTAAAAACAAAAGCATCACCATGACCTAATAATCCGGCCATTGCATAACCTCCATCAAGATTTTTTGCAGAGCGCGCTAATATTTTTGCAATGTCCAATCGGTCTGCGATTACCGGAGAAGCTTCTCTTTTAGAATAACCTTCTGCTTTACAGTCTTGGTATAATTGCATTACTTCTTTATCCAAGAAATGTCCAATCTTTTCCATTACTGTTACAGTGTCGGCCATTTCTTTTGGATGTTGTCCAAGTTCTACTAAGTTTTCGAAAAGTTCTTTAACATTAGTCATATTAAAGTTACCTGCCAAAATCAAATTACGGTGCATCCAGTTACTTTGACGTAAAAATGGGTGAACACTTTCGATGCTGTTTTTTCCAAAAGTTCCATAGCGAACGTGTCCTAAAAACAATTCTCCTATATAAGGAATGTTTGCTTTTTGAGCGACAACATCATCTGCATATTCCGGATGAGCACCTAACTCTTCATTAATACGATCGTTGATTTGTGCAAAAACATCCTGAATAGGCTGTGCATGATTCGAACGAACTCTGCTGATGTATCGTTGTCCCGGATCAACATCTAGTTTGATGCTTGCAAAACCGGCGCCATCTTGTCCGCGGTTGTGCTGCTTTTCCATCATCAGATACATTTTTTGTATTCCGTAAAAAGCAGATCCGTATTTTTCTTTGTAATATTCAAGCGGTTTTAGAAGTCTAACTAAGGCTATACCACATTCGTGTTTTAACGCGTCGCTCATTGTATTTTGTGTTTGTGTTGTTGTAAGTTGTGTGTATTAACGTAATAAAAAAGCCCCGTGTTATCGAGGCTTTCGGGCATTATATTTCTATGTCAAACTGAGTTAACGACTTAAATTGCTGTAATCGAATCGCTACTTCTGCTTTGCTTAATGTTTCCATCCTTTCTGTTCCAAATTTCTCTACACAAAAGGAAGCTAAATTCGAACCGTAAATTATTGCATTTTTCATATTGCCAAATGAAATGTTTTCGCTTTGCGCAATGAAACCTGAAAAACCACCTGCAAAAGTGTCTCCGGCTCCTGTTGGATCAAAAACATCTTCTAATGGTAAAGCCGGTGCAAAAAAGACTTCTCTATTGTGGAATAAAAGTGCGCCGTGTTCTCCTTTTTTGATCACCACATATTTTGGTCCCAATTCCTGAATTTTAGCAGCAGCTTTTACTAATGAATATTCTCCTGAAAGCTGTCTTGCTTCTTCATCATTGATTGTAATAACATCTACACGTTTAATTACTTCTAATAATTCCGGAAGAGCGCAGTCCATCCAAAAGTTCATAGTATCTAAAACTACTAATTTTGGTTTTTTCTCCATTTGATCCAAAACACTGCTTTGTACTAAAGGATGTAAGTTTCCTAACATGACAACATCAGCATCTTTATAATTTTGAGGAACTTTTGGTTGAAAGTCAGCCAAAACATTTAGTTCCGTAACAAGAGTATCTCTTGAATTTAGATCGTTGTGGTACAAACCACTCCAGAAAAAGGTTTTTCCGCCTTTAACAATTTCGATACCAGAGATATCAATATTTTTTGAAGTTAAAAGATCTAAATGTTCTTGTGGAAAATCGTCGCCAACTACAGAAACAATGGCCGATTGTAAGTTAAAAAATGATGCTGATAAACCAATGTACGTTGCAGCACCACCTAAAATTTTATCTGTTTTTCCGAAAGGAGTTTCAATCGCGTCGAAAGCAACCGTTCCAACAATCAATAATTTATTCATTTTATGAATTTCGAATTAGGGTGCAAAGATACTTCATAAGTTACAATATTGCAACGGTTTAGGTTCGCAAAATTTTCATAAAAAAACAATATCGTTTGCGAGGCCAAAACTATTGTAAATGAATAGATTAAATTAGATTTTTTGGAGTGCTTAAAATATATTTTTTGGATTTAAAAAACAACTATTATTTTTGAATAGTTCTGTGAATGTTTTATCCCAAAAACAGAAAATGAGAAAATCTACAACTCATATTTTTTATCAAAATAATTCTTCAATAAACCAATCTGAATTAAAATCATAAAAGGAACTATTAAAATAGCATACAATATAGTTTTAGAAATATGAATTCCGGAAACAATCGCCGAAATTTTATCAGTATACGATTTTCCTATTTCAAAATTATTTTCTGTTCCAACAAAGTACACATTATAAATAACTAAAAAGGTCAAAGCAATTCCAATAAAAATCCATGTCGTTTTAGAAATCAGTGGCTTGTAAACTTTAGTTTTACTTTTTTCTGCTACCAAAACCTGAGACATTATTTTTGAAGTAAAGTCAATAGATGGCGATTCCAAAGTATCTTCGGCCATCATTTTATCAATCAGATTCTCTATATTTTTATCGCTCTCTTTCATAATACTCTAGTATTTCTGGTTCTAATTGCTTTTTCAAAATTACGGCTAATTTTTGTCGGCTTCTAAATAATTTTACCTTGACATTATTGGCATTAATATTCATGATTTTTCCGATTTCTTCTAAACTCTGATCTTCAAAATAAAATAAAGTTAATAGAAAATTTTCTTCGCTGGGTAATAAATTCAAACAATTCTGAATCGTTTGCTTTCGTTCTTTATCTTCTAAAGCACTCAAAGCATTATCCATTGTTTTAATTAAATGTGCCGAAAATTCATCTATCGAAATATTAAGGTCTTCTTTTTTGTTTTTTTTCAAACGATCTAAACACGTATTATAAGCGACTCTGTAAATCCAGGTCGAAAATTTAGAATCACCTTTAAACTTCGCTAAAGAATTGTAAGCTTTTATAAAAGTGTCTTGTGCAACTTCTTCGGCTTCTTCTCTGTTTTTAACCATTTTGAATGCCAAAGTAAAAATCATATTTTTATAACGGTCTACCAGCACGGCAAACGCATTTGTTTCGCCCTGCAGAATTTTATCGATATAATACTGATCTTCTAAAGTACTCATATTATATAGGACGACAGTTATTGTAATTAGGTTACAATGATTTGAAAATAAATTTCAATTTTTTCAAAGTTCTAAAACCTAATGTTTCCTTTTAATAAAAAGTTCAGTCTTATAGCTTACAATTTATAAATTTTCATTGTGTGCTTTGATAAAATTTAAAAAGATTATCATTTAATTTAAAACGGGAAAGTTTTTTAATAATTATTGTAATAAAACAAAACTTTGTTACTCTGTAACTTCACAAGATTAAAATACTAAGTAGTCCTAATCTTAGAAACCATAAAGGCAATCAAAACCCCAAAAATCCCTATAAAAGCAAAGGAAAATTGCAGTCCGAAATTTTGAGCGATATGACCAATTATTGGGGGTCCCATAAGGAAACCAAGAAAACTTACACTCGAAACTATCGTTAAGGCTTCTCCCGGCGGAACGGTTGGATTTTTTCCGGCCATACTATAAACCGTTGGCACAATTGTAGCAACGCCTAAACCAACTGCCATAAAAGCAATTGTACACGGAATAATATAAGGGAGAAAAACGGCGGTAAAAAGTCCGGCAGAAATCATGACACCACTAATTTGCATGACGCGTTCGCGACCAAATTTATTGATTAATCCGTCGCCTAAAAATCTTCCGCTTGCCATCGTAATCATAAATGAGGTATAACCTAAAACTACCAAAGGTCCTGGCGCCTGTACAATATCTTTAAAATAAACACCACTCCAGTCGAACATTACCCCTTCGCTGGCCATGCTGCAAAAACCTATTACACCCAACCAAAGCAAGGCGCTATCCGGTTTTGTAAATCGTTTTTTAGATTCTGTTTTATTTTTTATTTTTTCTTTGGCTCTGATCAAAAATTTAAAATTAAAAGCGACCATAAGCAATACTACTACGCCCACAATCATAAAATGATGTAATGGAGTAAGATTTAGCGCTAACATTCCTAAACCAACCAAAGCACCTGTGAATCCTGCGAAACTCCACATGCCATGAAATGCCGACATTATTGTTTTTTTGAAAAGTACTTCGGTATAAACACCTTGTGTATTTACAGCAATATTGGCCAAGTTTCCAAAAATTCCGAATAGAAATAAACCCAATGATAGTTGCAATGCTGTTGTTGCCAATCCTAAATTAACCAGACATAAAACGTACATGATTAAGGAGAAAACCAAAATACGGTGACTACCAAATTTGGTGACCATTTTTCCTGAAAAAGGCATGATAATCAACTGTCCAACCGGAAGCGCAAAAAGTATAGATCCTAAATCACCTTCGGTTAAATGCAAGGCGGTTTTGATGTCCGGAATTCGGCTTGCCCAGGTTGCAAAACTCAATCCCATTCCAAAATAAAACATTCCGACAGCAAATCGGATTCGTTTTAAATAAGAGGCTTTTGCTTCTCTAAATACTTTCTTGATTTTTCCTTTGGTCTGGAAAAGTGATAACGGATTAAAATCTATCAAAGCTTACGGTTTTTGGGTTTGGTACTATAAAAATAATAAAAACCTTTTTTATAGACTATTTATCTCTGGCTCTTCCTTCATTTATAACGTTATTGTTTATAAATTGTGAGCTTTTTGCCCACAGATTTGACGGATTAAACGGATTGACGCAGATTTTTTCTTTTGAAACTTTATTATTCAATACAAAAAAGACGCACTATTGTGCGCCTCTATAAATTGCATTGTAGTATAAATAGTTTGTTTTTTGCTACAGATTAAAAGGATTGAAAAAAAATCAAAAATCTGCGTCAATCCGTTTAATCTGTAAAATCCGTGGGCAAATTATTTACAAATCAATAGCTTTTCGTTGCGCATTACTTGCGATTGCAGCTTCGATGATCTGCATTACTTTTACACCGTCTTGTGCGGTAACAGGTTCTTTTTTGTCGTTTGCAATTGAATCGTAAACGCCATCAAAAAACGAAAAATAATTCCCCTGAAGTGTTGGTATTCTGTTGCGAACTAATTCTCCGTTGATTTCTGTATGCAAAAGGCCCTGAAATATCTCAGGCTCTGTTCCCCATTCTTTTAAATTCGGTTTTTTACCGAGTTTCAATTCATCCTCCTGAACGTCACCTCGAGGTTTTAAAAACGAGCCTTTTTTACCATGAATTGTGTAGGCAGGATTGGCTTCTCTAACAAAAAAACTGGCTTTTAAACGGACTCTGAAATCTTCATAAATCAACAATAAATCGATCCAGTCATCTACTAGTGAATTTTCTCTGGTGTAACGAATATCTCCAAAAACCGACTTTGGCGAACCAAACAAACAAACAGCCTGATCGATTAAATGCGGACCTAAATCTTTTAGGATTCCGGCACCATCATTAACGGTTTCTTTGTGTGCTTTTGGACTCAATAATGGGTTATATCTGTCAAAATGAAATTCGGCTTCTATTAAATCACCCAAAACACCATCATTGATTATTTTTTGAATGGTTTTAAAATCACTGTCCCATCTTCTGTTTTGGAAAACGGCTAATTTCAATCCTTTTTCCTTGGCAATTTTGGCTAGCTCCTCGGCTTCGGCAACGGTTGTGGTAAAGGCTTTTTCGACAACGGCATGTTTTCCGGCCAAAAGCACTTTTTTGGCATATTCGTAATGTGTTCCAACCGGCGTGTTTACGATTACCAAATCGACATCGTCTGCCAATAAATCATCGATTGTTGGGTAACTTTTTACGGCTGGGTAATCTTCCTGAATGAGTTTTTTGCTTCTTTCCCATGAACCTAATAATTCAAATCCTTCATGAATATCTAAAAACGGAGCGTGAAAAACTTTCCCCGACATTCCGTATGATAATAGTGCTGTTTTTATTTTTTGCATTTCGTATTTTATTTTTAACCATTAAGAGATTAAGAAAAATTAAGTTCAAAGCTTAATAAAACTTATATATATAACGGCTTAAATTAATTTCGATATTTCTTTTTTTCTAACTATTACAAGAATAAGAAAATTAAGTTCAACGCTTAATGAAACTTAATATCTTAATGGTTCAATTAAAAACATTTATGTTTAGTTAAACTTTGGCGCGTGCGTATTGTTTTGGCCAAAGTATATCTTCGTTTAGCTCTTTGGCGAAATGCAAAGGCAAATTCGGGTCTCTTAGAGATTCTCTGGCAAATAAAACCAAATCGGCCTGATTGTTTTGTAAAATTTCTTCGGCTTGATTTGCTTCTGTAATTAAACCAACAGCTCCGGTTAAAATAGCAGCTTCATTTTTAATTTTTTCTGCAAACTCAACCTGATAACCTGGCTTTAACGGAATTTGCTGATGCGAAACCAATCCGCCTGATGAAACATCAATTAAATCAACTCCTTTTTGTTTTAAAATAGCCGATAGTCTTACCGATTCTTCCGGGCTCCATCCGCCGTCTGCCCAATCTGTGGCTGAAATTCGAATAAATAAAGGTAAATCTGATGGCCATTCTGATTGAACTGCTTCCAGAATTTCTAAAGTAAAACGGATTCGGTTTTCGAAACTTCCACCATATTCATCTGTTCTTGTATTGGTTAATGGCGATAAAAACTGGTGCAATAAATAACCGTGCGCACCGTGAATTTCCAAAACCTGATATCCGGCTTCGACAGCTCTTTTTGTGGCTGATTTAAAATCTTCAATTACTTTTTGAATGCCTGTTTTGTCTAATGCTTCGGGCTGAAAAGGTTCTTCTTCATGATAGGCAATCGCACTTGGCGCAACAGTTTGCCATCCGCCATGAACAAAATCTAACTTTTTATTGCCCATCCACGGAGCCGAAACACTTGCTTTTCGACCTGCATGCGCCAATTGGATTCCGGGAATTGCGTTTTGCGAAACAATAAATTCGTTGATTGTTTTTAGTTTCTCGATATGCTCATCTTTCCAGATTCCTAGATCGGAAGGAGAAATTCTGGCTTCGGGAGAAACTGCTGTGGCTTCCTGAATAATCAAGCCAACTCCGCCGCTGGCACGACTTCCTAAATGAACCAAATGCCAATCGTTTGCAAATCCATCAACGGAGGAATATTGGCACATGGGCGAAATAACGATCCTGTTCTTTAAAGTGATTTTTTTTATAGTAAGCGGAGAAAACAATTTTGAAGCCATAGTTGTAACTTTTAATGAATTTGGGCTACCTATTAGGTACGATAGCGTTTAAAAAAGTAAAGTTAAAGCTTCTTCGTAAAACAAGAAATCTAAATGTTTATTAATTAACAAACATTTAAAACCTTATGTATTATCTTGCACTATCAAATTAAAATAGAAACGTTACTTTTGTGCGTTAAATTACGAACTAAAAATACAAAATGGATATAGTTATCAAACTCTCTCAATTTCTATTGAGTTTATCTTTACTTATTATTCTTCACGAATTAGGACATTTTATTCCTGCAAAATTATTTAAAACAAGAGTTGAAAAATTTTACTTATTTTTTGATGTTAAATATTCGCTGTTAAAAAAGAAAATTGGCGAAACTGAATACGGAATTGGGTGGCTGCCGCTTGGTGGTTATGTGAAAATTTCGGGAATGATTGACGAAAGTATGGACAAGGAACAAATGGCTTTGCCACCTCAACCTTGGGAATTTCGTTCTAAACCGGCATGGCAGCGTTTGATTATCATGTTAGGAGGAGTTACTGTAAACTTTATCCTGGCTTTTATTATATATATCGGAATGGCATTTGCTTACGGCGATACGTATGTAGCCAATTCTGATTTGAAAGATGGTGTTTACATCGAAAATCCTGCGATGATTAAAGCTGGTTTTAGAACCGGTGATAAAATTATTTCTATTGATGGAAAAAAAGTAGAGAATTTTGACAACGATATGAACATGAACGTTATCATGTCGAAACATGTTTTGATTGAAAGAAACGGACAACAACAAACGATCAATATTCCGAATGATTTTGTTGATCAATTGTCTAAACACGAAAAAGGATTACTTGTTGGTATCAGAATGCCATTTGTGGTGGGTAAAGTTGCCGAAGATTCAAAAAATACGGCTTTGAAACCAAAAGATTTAATTGTGAGCCTGAACGGGCAAAAAGTAAAATATTTTGATGAGGCAAAGGTTATTTTAGAGGCTAACAAAGGTAAATCTATTCCTGCGGTTGTATTACGCGACCTAAAAGAAACTCCAATTACTGTAAATGTTTCTAAAGAAGCAAAATTAGGTGTTGTTGTTGGAGGTTTGGATATTAAATCTCTGGAGAAATTAGGCTACTATAAAATAAGCACAAAAGAATACAGCTTTTTCGAATCTATTCCGGTTGGACTTACAAAAGGGAAAGACCAATTAGTAGGTTACGGAAAACAATTGAAAATGATTTTTAATCCTGAAACAAAAGCATACAAACAAGTAGGTGGTTTTGCGGCGATTTTTAACATTTTCCCGACTTCCTGGAGCTGGGAAACGTTCTGGTCAATCACGGCTTTATTGTCAATTATGCTTGGAGTGATGAATTTATTGCCAATTCCGGCACTTGATGGCGGACATGTGATGTTTTTATTATACGAAATAATTAGTGGCCGTAAACCGAGCGATAAATTCCTTGAAAACGCCCAAATGGTTGGTTTCGTTCTACTTATCACATTGCTTTTGTTTGCTAACGGAAACGATATCTACAAGGCAATTGTAGGCAAGTAAAAATATTTGATAAAAAGTGCAAAAATGTTTTTGAGAAATTAAAAATTCAACTATATTTGCACTCGCTAAAAAGAGCAACAACTTCCTCCTTAGCTCAGTTGGTTAGAGCATCTGACTGTTAATCAGAGGGTCCTTGGTTCGAGCCCAAGAGGGGGAGCAACTTTTTTTAGCAAACATATTTACCTTTAAGGTGATTCCTCCTTAGCTCAGTTGGTTAGAGCATCTGACTGTTAATCAGAGGGTCCTTGGTTCGAGCCCAAGAGGGGGAGCTTAAAAAAAAAGACTATCAATCGATAGTCTTTTTTTTTGTTTTATATTCAAGCTTAGTTTTTAACCAATTTGGTGCCCTTCAATGCATTATTACTGATGTTTTCACTTTCAAACATACGCATCATTTCATCAGCCTTATCTTTTTGGTTAATTGCTTTTAATGCCTGTGCGTATCTATAATAATACATTGGCTCTAAATCAGAAGTCATATTAAACAGTTCTTCGTAGTATTTAGCCGCCATAACCAAATCACCATTAAAATAAGCCTTGTCTGCAACTTTTGTAAGCATCATTATAGATTTATACCCTTTGTCTAAAACTTTCACATAGGTATCGATTATGTCTATGCTAATGTATTTTTGTGCCTCGCCAGGAGCAATTACTTCTACGTTGACTGGTTCGATTTTTATAGAGGTGCTATCAACAATACTTTTTGATGTTAATGCTAATGCTGTATTGACTTTTTTTACTTTGGCTTTTCTGTATATAGGTGTTACTGTTCTGGTATTATTTGGTCCCAGATCGTTTGTGTAGACCATATCTAATTTTGAAACTTCGTATTTTGTAATTCTTTTTCCGAAAGTCATATTAATAACTTCTTCCACATAATACCCCACTATAACGAGATCTTCTTTAGGTGCCGTTTCAGCTTTTGAAGCTGCATTTCCGTTTGTAGAAGTCATTGCAATATCATTGGTTGTTTGTCCGTAAATATGAAAAGAAAGAACAGACATAGTTGCTATAAAATATCGTACATAAGCTTTCATAATAGATTAAATAACATTATTGTCAGTGAAAACATTATACAAATATACTGATTTTGAATTACTTACGGTTTGTGTTTTCCGTAAATTGCCTGAAAAACCGTTTAAGTGTAAATTTCTCGCTGTTGTGAAACAAGAAGCATTGGCGCAAGCTTTAGGAACTAAACAATAAGCTATTTTTGCTATTGAAAACAGCGAAACAATCGATGAGGAAAAACTTAAGGCAATTGGTGAAGTTTTAGGCGTGTCGGTTGAAGGAATTAAGAATTTCTCTTAAGAAGCGGTTTTAAATAATATTCAAAATAATTACGAAGGATCTGTTATTAATAGTGGACCTGTAGTAAATCATAATTGCTCATTTAATCCGCTTGATAAGGTTGTTGAACTTTATGAGCGTTTGGTTTTGGCTGAAAAAGAGAAAGTTGAATTTTTGGAGAAGTTGTTGAAAGGGAAGTAGATTTTTTTAAGGAAAATATATTATTTAGACAATAATATATCCTGTATAAAAAATGAAAAATTCACCTGAAAAGAGTTTTTTTTCTATTTATTAGAGTTTTATAACTTCTCATTAATTCGATCTATAACTTTTTCGATATTTACTTTATTTGCATCTATTGAAGATTCCATATACGCATTCACATGTTTCATTAAATTACTAAACTCTCCAAAAGTTGACGGTTTAGCTAAGAATTTGGTATTCTGCATTATAGAAGCTTTTATACTAACCTTATTTATTTCATCTGTTTCAATAAGTAATTCTTGAAGCAAGGATATTAGTTTGTTTTTCATAGTTTGAAATTTTTTATACAAGATAAGTAGCAACATCTATCCATCCAACTACTCTATGAGTAATTATTTCTTTAATGCTATCGTCATCAAATCCATCACATTTATGCCAATTATTAGTATTGACATTATAATATGCGACATATTTAAAAGTAAAATTTCCACCAACATAAGGTCTTTGGATAGAAACTAAATAGGTTCGGGAAATAGTAGGTCTATTTTGAGGGTAATCTATCCAACTCATATTCTATTTTTAATTTACAAAAGATACGAAGATGTTCTGAAAAACAATTAAAATGCCAGCAAAAGATTATGGAATAATGAGGCACTTTTTGAAGAGTGAGAATAAAAATAAACGTTAGGACGCAATATGCCTGCCTAATATTACGTCTACGACAATTGGATTAACAGGATCAATACTGTTTTTTCTTATTGGTAGATCTTCAAAAAAACCCGAGCTTGTCAATTCAGTCGGCATAATTCTTTTAAATGTGTTTTGAGTTATTTCAGCAAGTCTTTCAGGATCAATTTCTTCTAATCTTGCTAGTTGTTGTGTAATCATATCCATAAAATCGTGTTGATATTCACTAAAAGATGAATCATCCCAATCTTCTATAGATATATAAGCCTCATTATTATATAAAATACCACGAATTACATTTATACAAAAGCCCACACATGTTGTTATATCAGGTAAACCCTCTTCTGAATAATAAGTCCCATCACCATTATAAAATGAATCTGTAAATACCCATCCATATTGAGGCTGAGCTTCATCTTGAAGAATTTCACAGAATGCTTTTACATATGTAACTTGAGATGATTCAAATATTGTTAGCTTCTTAATATACAAATTCGTAGGCATTCCATCAGATTCGTTCAATACATCTATTAATACATCAGTACCTGTATAATGAAAAAAGTAAAACTGCTCTTCTAAACAAATTATTAGTCCTGAATGTGAGCCATTACCATTTCTGTTAACAACTATTCCAATAGCAACAAAATCCTCAGAATTATCACAATCACTCAATAGCATTAAGTTTTCTTCAATAAAATTTCTTTCTATAGGCATTAGTATACAGGTTTTTTAGTTTTACTTACAATCAACTCTTCCACTTTAATTAGCAACTCTTCCAAATCAGGATGGTTTTTAAATCTTTTTGAAATTATCAATATCGCCATTAGAGCACTAACCTCTACCGTATCATTTAAAAAAATACGAATAAATTTTCTAGCTTCTGCAAACTCGTTATTTGAGTAAAACTCTTTTAACTTATAATGAATTTTTTTAATAGCTTCCGTTCCATCTAACCTGCTTAATTCAGAAAAAAAACGTTTGAATTCATTAAAAAAATCTCTACCATTAGATTCGTAAATATCACAGTATTGATATTGCATTTTATTATTAGGCCCCATTTTTGCCCACGCAGAAAATCTAAATTCTTTATACAGAAATTGACTTACAATTTGTGCCTGTCTTTCGGTACACGAAATTACATATTTGTCGAAATCTGATATAATATGAAAATTAGGATTATCACCACCGTTACTTTGTAGTTTACCATGAAAAAACTCGATATTAAAATTATTTTCAATATTGTAACGAATTCTTTTCTTACGAAAAGGCACATTAAATGCATCTCTTAATGAAGTATCATTTCCATTATTAAGATATCTTACTTTTACTTCAAACCCTCTATCATTTATTTGTTCTTTGATAGCTTGTAAATTATCAACGTAAAAATTATCACGAGTAGGATCGTTACGAACAACTTTCATAATTGAGGCATGAATATCTTCTATCGTTTCAGATTCTCCTTCTAGAACTGCACAGGCACTTCCTTCAACAAGACCAATTTTTATATCTGGCTTCCCTTCATGAACTGCAATATTGCGTAATGCACTTAATATCTCAATAAGAGCATTTGTACTATTGACGGACAGTCCAGACAGACTTACATCTGTTCCATTATGTTCTTTGTCTATAATAATTTCTATTTTGCTCATTGATTAACAATTAAAAGATGCGGCGAATTTAAACTTTTTTTAGAACTATTCATTATGGATTTCCGTAATTATAAATATAAAACTTTTCTTTCACATTAAATATAACTTTTTTGTCAATCTAAAAATCAGATTTTTGGTGATATACAAAGCAACATAAGTTTTGCAGCACTACAATAATTAAGAATAAATCATAAGTTTATTTATTGAAAATTTTTAATTCTATCATCTTCTCGACCTCAGGAAAGTGATTCTTTAATTCCATCGAATACGATGGAATTAAAATCAGAATTATTGAAAATTCTAAAAAGCATAAGACTAAATATTTCTATAATTAAAAGATATATCAAAAAAAGCGCCACAATCTCTTGCAGCGCTTTTTCTATATCTAAAAACTTAGGATAATTAAACCCCCAACTTCTTAGCAATCTCAGTAGGAATTCCTCCTTTGTTCACCATTAAAGCAGTAGTTTTATATTTTACGAAGTTTTTGGTTACGAACAAGAAACCTTTGTAGTCGTTTGTTTCTCCCCATGAATTTTTTACAATGTAATATTCTCTTCCGGTTTGATCTTTTGCAAGACCAATAATGTGCATTCCGTGATCGTCTGTTGTTGTGTAGTTGTCAAACGCAGCCTGACGCATTTCCGGAGTAATTTCCGGTTCTGGTTTTGGTCCGTTAAACATGTCTGCTTTTTCTTCAGCCGTCATGTCGTCGAATTTCTTTGTTGGTACATAAGCCACACCATTTTTCCAGCTAAAGCTTTTCTCGCTTACATCTGTCGCCCATGCTACTGTATAGCCTTTTTTCAACGCATTGTCGATAACATCGGTCATGTCGTTTACTTTTACGTTGTAAACCTGATCAAACGACCAGTTGTCCGGCACCATCATTGTTGTTTTTTGGTAGTATGGAGCCGTTGTAAAAGATGACATTTCAACGTAATCATCAGGGTTGATTCCTACCACTTCTTTAGCAAAAGATTGTGGTGTATAGTTTTTTCCTTTGTAGGTAAAGTTATCCGGCACTTTTCCTAAATAAGAATCGATAACGGCAGTATATGCTTTTTGCCAGTTTGGCGTTAACTCACCATTTGGGTTTTTAACAACAGCGGCCAAAACACCTTCGATAAGTGCTGCCATTTCACCAAATTTATTTTTATCGGTTCCGTAGTTTAAACCTGTGTACACTTCTCTTGGTACGGCTCCGTATTTTTTATACATATTGGTTACATCGTGCAAAGCACCTCCGTCACCCAAAGTAACCGCGCCATGCATGCGAACATAATTAATTCCTTTTTCAACATAAACGTTTCTGGCAGAGTAAATTTGAGATAATTCTACAGGCTGTTTTCCTAAACGAATCATTTCTGACTCTAAAAAAGAGTTTGTAGCGTAACTCCAGCATGTTCCTGATGAACCTTGTGTTTTTACCGAAGTTGTTCCTAAATTAATTTGTTCTGTGAATTTAAAGTTCTCTTTACTTTTATCACTTGCATTTAACTTTAGTGAGTTAACCAAAACGTCTTGTGCAAAAGAACTGCTGACACCAACAAAAAATGCCGACGCAACAAAAACTGATTTCAACGTAATTTTATACATAATCAATGATTTAAATAGTTGACTAATGAGTCTACTACATTTTATTTTTGTTACAAATCAATTAAATATTACATAATTTGTGTGTTCTGTCTCCGTTAATTTTTTCATAATCTTTTTGTTAAGCTATATTAACTTACAAAATACAACTCATTGAGCGTAATTATTTTTAACACATAGAAACATAACATTTATTGAACTCAAAAAAGGGGTTTCACTTGCATTAACACATCCCGATAGCTATCCTAACGGCCTTGATATAAAAATAAACACGGATTTCACTAATTGGCACTAATTTGTTTGTGAAAGTAATTTCACAAACAAAGCTAACATTGAAATTTGTGCAAATTCGTGACCCGAGCGATAGCGAACGGACGAAGTAAATTCGTGTTTAAAATTGACTTATAAAAAACTATTCCTTGTTTGCTAAATAAGTAGTATTTTGCCTGCTCTAATAATGCCACATCAACCCAGGAATGTACGAACTCCAAAAAGAGAAATACTTAGGTAATACCAAAAAAATCTTCGACAATACGCAAGGAATTGCAGTTGTTGAAACGGAGTATCAAAACAAGGTTTATGAGGGCTGGCATTCGCATAATAATGCACATATTACCCTTTTCCTGAAAGGCGGAACTACCGAGAAACGAAAAAACTTTAGCGAAACATTAGGTCCGGGGTCCTTGTTATTTTATCACAGCGACGAATTGCACCTGAATCAGGACACCCTTTTTCCGTCGCGAAACATCAATATTGAAATAGAAGAAAAGCTGTTGAAAGAACTGCAGATAAGTGAATCGACAATCGAAAAATCGGTTCAAAATGCAACACTTACCAAATTTATAATCCTGAAGATTTTTAAGGAAAGCCTGGTTTCCGACGCTTTTTCCGGCGACACGATCAACATGTTATTTGCACAATTATCAAATTCGAATGCTCATATGGAACGGTTTGAAAAAAGTCCGTTTTGGGTAAAAAGTTTAAGTGAATTACTAAATGATTGCTGGAATGAAAATCCAAACTTGCAGGATCTGGCACAGGTTTTAAATTTAAATCCAATTACGATATCAAAACATTTTCCGAAATATTTTGGCTGTACTTTGGGCGAATACATGCGCCGAATCAAAATAAACCGTTCGCTTTCGCTGATACAATCCAATCCGGGTAATTTAACTGAAATTGCTTTTCAATGCGGATTCTCAGATCAAAGTCATTTTATCAGAACATTTAAAAACCAAACGGGATTTCTACCAAAACAATTTCAAAAATTATAAGAGAGGCAAATTTCATTCTATTTTTTGGTTTTGATACTGTTTACTTTTGTTTCAAATTAAAACCAAATCGAAATGCAAACTCTTACCACAAAACAAAAAATATTCAATTTCCCATTAACCAAAATCATTTTGGCGCTCATTGTTACGATGGCGTTGGTGATTATCGGACAACAAATTATAGGCAAATTATTAGGATTAACTACTCTTGACAGAAACTACAGAAATCTTATTAAAGGATTTTGCGTTTCGGTTCTCGCTTTAACGGGATATATTCTTTTCTTTAAATATTATGAAAAAAGAAAAGTAACTGAATTAGCCACAAACGGTCTTGCCAAAAACCTAATCATCGGAATTTTAATTGGCGTTGTTTTACAATCGCTGACTATTTTGGTTATTTACGCTACCGGAAGTTTTAATATCGTCGCTGTAAATCCTGTATCCTTTATTATTATTCCGGTTACAGTTGCTTTTACAGCTGCTATTCTCGAAGAAATTTTAATTCGCGGGATTCTTTTCAGAGTTCTGGAAGAAAAAGTCGGAAGTTATATTGCTTTGGCTCTTTCGGCTATAATTTTCGGAGCATTGCATTTATCAAATCCAGGTGCAAACTTAGTTTCTGCTTTGTGTGTTTCTATTGAAGCCGGAATATTATTGGGCGCCGCTTTTATGTACAGCAGAAATTTATGGTTTCCGATAGCGATTCATTTTGCGTGGAATTTTATGCAATCGGGTATTTTTGGTGCAATAACATCAGGAAACGAAAAAGCAGAAAGTTTATTGGTTACCAAAATTCAGGGTTCTGTATGGATTACGGGAGGAGAATTTGGTCCTGAAGGAAGTTTTCAGGCGATTATATTTTGTTCGATTGCTTCGGTAATATTACTTTATTTATGTCATAAAGAAAATAAGATCGTAAAACCTTATTGGAAGAAATAGAATTTTTTTTTAACCACAAATTGCACAAATTAGCACAAATTATTTTAAAATTCCCGGTAGTATTATCGGGAATCATTTCTCTTTACTCTTTATTCTATTCTCTTTAAAACTATCTCATCCAATTACTTCCAAAAACAATATAATACGCCCAGTCTTCCGGGCCTTTTGCCACATCAACACCCATTCTTAGTTTGAATTTCCGTGCCAGTAAATATCTGAAACCGGTTCCGTAACTGTATACCACGGGTTTTGCAAAAGCCTGATCCCAATCGTTAAAAGCACTTGCCAGACCACCGTAACCCATAAGGCTCCATCTTCGGTACAAATCCCATCTCAATTCGAGTTCGGTTACGACACTTGTTTTTCCCTGATACCTTGCGGCGGGAATTCCTCTTAAATTAATTCCCGGCAGGAGATAAAAAGGTGGTTTTCCAAAGGCTTGTTCTCCTTCAATTCGGAATCCGCCAATTAATTTTTTGGTTACGGGATAAAATCCAATTGCCGAAAGATTAACGCGCCATGCATCATAATCGCTTCCTATGGCATCGTCTGACCAAAAGAAATCTGATTGTATGCGAATTCCTTTATCGGGTGTAAAAATATTATCGCGACCATCAAACTGAATAGCGCCTCCTAATTGACTAATAGTACTTTTTATATCCTTAGGATCAACAAATGGAGGGGGAAGATCTAGTTCTGGTAATTTTATTTTTGAATTTAAAAAAAGATATTGTGGTCCGGCGCTCCATTTTGGATTGCGAAATTGTTTTAACCATTGTGTATAAAAAATAGTCGATTTAAAATTGAGTTTAAATTCCTGATCGTTTCCGCTGGGCAAATTATTAGCATAAAAAGATAAATTCATATCGCCATAACCAGCCATAACACGATATAATATTCTGGGTTTTATTAAAGTACTGGAACGGAATGCGCCCACCATCCAGCTTTTGTTTTCGGTATACATTCCGATTCCTCCTGTAATATCCGGATTTATAAATCTTTTTTTGCCGTTTTCATCAACAACAGGTGCGTGCTTTTTTAGAAAAACAGGCACAATTGCACCTCCAATTCCGCC
The DNA here is from genome assembly GCF_033657265.1 of Flavobacterium sp. MMLR14_040. Taxonomy (NCBI): domain Bacteria; kingdom Pseudomonadati; phylum Bacteroidota; class Flavobacteriia; order Flavobacteriales; family Flavobacteriaceae; genus Flavobacterium; species Flavobacterium sp. MMLR14_040. The sequence goes on from NZ_JAWVWO010000003.1 coordinate 198,487, forward strand.
GAGAGCCGGTTCGGTTATAATTGTTGGAACTACAATAAAGCCGTGTGCATAAATAATATAATCGCTTAAATCGAATGCGCCGTCGAGAGAATCTTTTACGCTAATATGCGTTTTTTGTCCTTTTATAGTTTGAAATGAAAAAAAGCATATCATAAACATGAAAACCATTCTCTGAATAAATTTTCGTTTTTTAATGATAGAATCGGAAGGTGTATTTCTCATTTCAAGTCATTTAAGATTTATCTTATTTCAACAAAAAAACAGCAACTTAATAGTTATTCTTCTATTACTTTCGCCAGGCTAAACACGTGTGCGAGTGTAAGAAAAAAGGTATTTCCCTGAAAACGGTTTACAGCTTCAAACTCTGAAACCCAACGTAATCCTGCTGAAGTTTTAGAACCTATATGAAAATAGTTTACTTCGGCTCCTATGCCTGCAATTCTGTCTTTTGCAGGTTCAATTACAGCATTACCAACCGGTATTTTGTCGGGTGATATTTTTCCTTGTAAATAATAAATTGCTCCGGCATTAAGTATTCCTTTTGGTGCTGTTTTTTCTGCATTCATCAAATAAAAAGTTTTTCCCAAACCTCCTTCAATGCTTAAAATATCTCCGGTTTTTATATCTGTATCTTTCTTTTTTCCGTTTATTTCATACGCCGCCAATGCCGAAAAATGAAAGTTTTTTTTATCGTTAAAGAATATTGTTGTTCCTGCTGAAAGTTCATTCATAAACATTCCCAGACCCGCATTGTCAGAAGCTCCTGCTGTAAACCTTCCAGTCGGAAGGTATATTTGATAACTAAATACAAAATCGGCTCTTTTGGTATGCCAGCCCAATTGTACAGGCTGTACAAACATATCTGTAAAGGCGAGTGAGTTTTTGGCATCCAGAGAATTTCCCTGAATGGTGTTTGATGCAAAAGCTAATAAAATACTTGCACCATAGTTAGCACCAAAGATTTTAAAGTCGCTTATATAGGATGCTCCGGCTCCTGTTATAAACATCGTGATATCAGGATTTGCAACTGATTTATCTCCGTTTGCATTGCGCAATGAACAAGCATCATAAAGATAACCCGGAACATAAACGCTTAAAGTGTTAGCCGGTGCCTGCGTTCCGGATTGTAAACCCATTGCACCAAGAATGTGTCCGCCTTTAAGCTGAGCATTTCCGGTAAAATATATCAGCAAAAGAAAAAAAGTAAGGATTAATTTTATTGGTTGTCTGCAGGTATTAAAATTTGTTTTCATCTTGTTTATTTTAAAAATTAATGAAACCTGTATTGCTTTTATTATTCAGACTTTTCTAAGATTCTTTTAAATAAAAAGAAGCGCTTTTTTCAGAATTAATTCTGATTATCTTAAAATATTCTGAGGGAGATTTACCTGTATGTTTTATAAAAGCTCTAAAACATGTAGTTCTTGATTTAAATCCGGATCCCCAAGCCATACCTTCAAGCGATAAATCTTTCCATTCGGGATCATTTATTTTGTCTTTAAAAAATTCGATTCTTTTTAAATTGACGTAGTCCTGAAAATGAAGGTTAAATTCTGAATTTATTAAATTAGAAAGATGATGAACAGAGATTCCGGTTTCATCAGATAGGTCACGAATAACAAAATCTTTTTTCAGGAAAAGTTTTTTTGTAGAAAAAATGTAATCCAGTTTTTCGAGATATTCCTGTTTTTTATCGGGAGTTAATTCTTTTACTAACGGCAGACTATTTTTAATTTCTTTTGTTTTTATGACCGATGAAGTATCTGTAACAAAACTAAAATGATTACTTGTTTCTTCACTTGTTTCATTATTAAAATCGTAAAAAACCTGAGGTTTGAAATAAAGCCAGCCTACTGTAAAAATAAGTACTGCAGAAATTAATATATAACAGGAGAAGTCAAGATTGTTAACCTGATTCATCAAAAAATAATGCACAAAAAGTGTAGAAAACAAAAGCAGGATCATCAAATTATAAACTCTTATCCAGCTTAATATTTTTACACGCTGGAAATGATTTTCTTTAAATTTTTTCAAATCATAATTTAAAATCATCATTGTCTGGCAAAAAGCATATAATAACCAAACCGTGAGACTTAACATAGAAAACGGGTTATGTACTTTTACAGAAATATAATCAACTATATGAAGATCAATATAATTGCCAATCCAGACAAAAATGGTTAAACCAAAATAAAGCAGAAAGGGTAAAAAATGCAGCCAATCGTATTTTTTAAATATTTTGCCTGAGAACAAAATCGTTCTGACATACAGAAATGCAGAAGGTGCCACCAGAAAAATAAAGGATTTTGTGATCATAAAAAGATCAGGAAAATGCTTAAAAATAGTAGCTGATAAATAAAAATTATAAACACTAACAACAGCAAGGCTAAACAAAAACAGTCCTAGAAAAAAACTTTTTGAGTAATTTTTTCGTGAAAACAAAACCATAAATGAGGTAGCAAAACCAACCAGTGTCGCTATAAAAAAGAAGAGTGAAAGTACTATATCAACCATATGCTTAAGTTTCAATTGTTAATATTGCTTTAATATGGGGGAATCGGTAAAGATTATACTTGCTTTAAAGCAAGTATAATCTCTTTAACAAATCTTAAAAGGTTTATTTTTTAGCTAAACCAGGAGGAAAGCCTGCCAATATTTTTTTGACAGAACTTGCTATAAATTCTTCGGGATTGTCTGGTTTATTATCAATTTGTGCATTACCTATTCCTTGCCACACTAATTTTTGTGTTTTTGTAGAGACAATATCAATTACCAGAGAACCATCAACATAATCGTAAGTATTAAACGTTGTGGTACCGCCGCCCATCATGGCTCCGCCACCCCAATATCCATATGGACGATACATTCCGCCATAACCATAAAAATCTGAGTTTGCCGTAACAGATTGTTTATTTTTTAAGATAGAAACTGCATTTACTTTTAAGTCGGGAGTACTGCTTTCTGTAAAGCCTTTGGCGATCATTTCAGAACGAATGGCTTTTGTTACACGGTCTACATTTAATTGGTTAACCTGTCCTTCCTGTGCTTTTAAATCATAAACTGCAAAGGTTTTATATTCGGTAAAATTAGCAGCGTGGTCATAATCTGTCGTAACATTTACTGTTGGTGAGCAACTGTAAATTAGTCCCAAAAATAATATTGGGATTATTCTTATAGATGTGATTTTCTTTTTCATCTTATAGTATTTAAATTAATGATTAATTGAGTTTAACTTCTAATTATTTTAAAAAAAATGCTTCAAAACTGTGAAAGAATCTGAAAGGGCGTTTATATGACGGGAGTATGGCGTAAATACCTAAAAAACAAATAATTGCAGAACATCAAAGATAAATCATTTTTTTTAATTCATTTGACCAACAAATAAGCAATTAATTTTTCCTAAGTATAAACTTAAACAAATTAATTGAATATGTAATAAAAATACTTCTTTTTTTATTGTTCAATATTTTCTTGTTGTTAAGAATTTTCTGTTGTTTGTAAAATTTATATTTCTGTCGAAATTGGTAATCTTCCCTCTTTTATTGCTTCCAGCATTTTAGTATAATCGGCATCATTTTGATCTGCATATGAAATAGAAAATTTTGCAATTGCATTGGCAAATTCATTACTGTTTCCTATATAACCGGACAATACTGAAGGATCACCTGTTCGTGCATGCGCTCTTGCTAATGCCCAGCCACAAGCTTTTGCATAATCTATCATATTTCTGGCTTTCATAATTTCGAGAACCGGTTTTACTTTGGCATCCCGAAGCTGGCGGATGTAAAAAAACTTGTTGTGATCATCCTGAGTCCAACCTAAAAGCATATCCGATGCAGATTGCATTAATTTTTGCCCCATAACAATTCGTTCACCCTGATGCTTATACTTATTTTCGATTTTCAGATTTGGTTCTAATACACTTTGTCTGGCTTCTTTAAACTGCAAAAAAATGGGTTCGCCTGTTGCCGACATTAATAAACTTATGCCACAAACTGTTCCCACACTTCCCACGCCTACAACCTTTATTGCAACGTCATGCAGCTTATATCTGCTCAATAAAACCTGTTTATCATCTGATAATGACTCCATATATTGTTTATGCGCAGTTTCTACTTCACGGATAATTTTTTTTCCTTCTTCTTCTGTTGGATGAAAAATCAAAGGGGGATCATCTTTTATTCTGGCACGATACCCATCCTGATAAGTCATTTTTGCAAATTCTTTTTCATGAGCTGTATACTCGGCTGCTTTTTTTATTCGCTTCTGCTGAAATTCTTTTATTTCTTCATCTTCTCCTCTTTCAATAAGTTCTGCCAGATCAATATCGGCATACCAAATTTGAAGTGCTGATAATTTACTGTATTCAAGCATATGCCTTTTGTAACTATCGGCCACATGCCAGGCAAATTCTTTGCAGTTTTTATTCGAGAATTTTCTCCATCTTCCTGCAATTGCAAAACTGCTGGCGAGTCTTTTTATATCCCATTCCCATGGGCCGGGAAATGTTTCGTCAAAATCATTTATATCAAAGACCAATTTTCGTTCAGGAGTTGCAAATCCTCCAAAATTCATTAAATGACAATCTCCACAAAGCTGTAAATGAATGCCTGTATTGGGAGTTTGTGCTAAATCTGACGCCATAATTGCTGCTGCTCCCCGAAAAAATGAAAATGGCGATTCCATCATTCGACTATATCGTATTGGCAGCAAACTTTCGACTCTTCCTACACTGGTTTCAATAAGAATATCAACCGGATTTTTTCTGTTTTCAGATGCCTTCCATTCCTGATGCGCGTTTCGTGCAATAACTTTTCTAATTGCTGTGCCTTTTGCATACCGCTCTGCTTTTGAAGCAACGGGATCAAATAAATTCTCGATTTTATTTTCGAATTTTTCAGGCATACCAAGTGTTTTTTATTTTACTTCTTCAGCATCATCCATTTTCCATGTTTTATCAAAAAACCCTTTTTCCGGGCCATAGAAGCGGGCTAATAATTCAAAGTCTCTTTTAGGATCTGTAGGAACCCAATTTGATTCTTTTCCTTCAGGCGCTTTGGCTCCAAAATATATATCTACAGAACCATCAGCATTTTTCTTTAAACCAGGTGTTGTAGAGGCGCGGCTAAAATATTTCATTCCTAAAATTAAAGCGTGAGTTTCACGGTCATATGCAGTAACCGACCAATATAATCTAACTGGAACTTTGGCTGGTAAATGAAGTTTATATAATTTTGAACCATCCAATGGCTGATTATCTTTATCTCTCGGACTCATTAAATAGTATTGCCCTGCGCCTATATGTTTTGCACTAAAATAAGCAATCGAATAACTTACTGCTCTTTCGTCAACAGGATACATATTAGCTATCTCATAGTTGGCCATAATAGATTTGGCAAAATCAGGAAATGCTGGTAATGACCAATGCGTTCCTTCATAAAACGACTGTCTAAATATTGTTTCATATTTCTTATCAATCCAGCCGTGTGCATCTTTGATTGCTGCATTTAAAATTTCCTGTCTTCTGGCATCGGCGTGAAAAGCTTTTCCCTTTTCTATTCCTATCGATTTTAACTGATCAATCATAACCAAATCTCTTTTTAGCCAAGGCTCTCTTTGTACAAATTGATTCAATATTTCAAAGAAATGAGTGTTGTACGGAATCGTATTGCTAAAGTCAACATTAATCAGATCAACAAAGGTTGTTGCAGGAGGATTATCCGCTTCTGAAAGTGGATAAATTTTCACCTTTTTCCCATATTCAACTGCTCTTTTAACATCATTAGGGCTTCCGTCGGTTAGGTTAGAGCGAAGTATAGCGTAGCCTGTATATGTAGCTGATGGCATTGGTATATATCCTAATGGTATTGCTTCTTTATAATTTGGTGGCAAAATAAGGTATCTGCCTCCTTTCCCTTTATCGATCCCTGCAGGACCAATGTCTTCTATAGCGGTTTGCCAGGCATCATCTAAACTTCCTGTTAATGACGAAACTCCTTCGACTGCCGGAATTTCTAACACCACCGGACCTTGCCTGGTATCAAAAAAAGGATTGATGTAAATTACATCTGGATTTGGTGTTAAAGTCTGATTTTTAGAACTAATTAATCCTGACCAATAAACTACCTGATTATAATCTCCTCTGGCTTTTATGAGACTTTCATGCATTAATTCAGAATTAACGGCTGGCATTCCCCAAATAACAGCTTCAACGGCACGATTATAAATTAACTGTTCTTCAAAATCGACAGGTTTAAATGCGGCTAATTGTGTGGTGTCTTTAGAATCAGAAACTGTTGTTTCATTTTTCTTTGTTGAATTAGTACAAGAAACCAATAAACAAATTATTATAATTAATGCAACTTTTGATTTCATATCTTGTTTTTTAGAATTAATTGGATATATCTCCTATCAACCCGGAAACACAAAAGCCACAACGGCTCTCAATCCCCAGTCAGGTCTTATGTCTGAGTGGCCTATAATTGGTATTAATGGCATAACAGCAAATTGCATTGTTTGACCTCCTAATTTTGTAATGGCTCCAACATTTGGGCTAATCGTTATTAGTGTGGTATTTCCTTCCCAATTTTGTGTAATCTCGGAGCTGATGCCCAAACTTGCACCGCTTTTGTAACTATGAGTTAAGAATATCTGTGTATAAAACTGATTAAAATCAGCTCTGTCTTCATTTCCTGCCACTGACCATATCTGATTGGCAATAAAACCTATCGAAAGCCCTTTTCCCTGATGCATGACCAGAACACTTGGTCCAACTCCAAATTTTTCTGTTCCCAGAAATTTTTCTGTAGCCGTTGGCACTAAAAAAGCAGGACCAACTCCCAAGATAATTCCCTTAGTTTTAGGAGCAAAAAACGCTGTAACTGTTGCATCGCTCAAACCAAACTCATGTGTATTTTCTCCGGTAACATCCTGCTGATCTACCACGGGAAGAATATAACGTGTAATTAAATTTAGATTATCGCTCAATTTAAAAGGAATTACAGGCTGTATATTTATTTGGTATTTTGATCCATTGTACGCACCTATTCCATAAGTTAAATTATTCTGCAAAGGAACACTTATCAAACTTGCCACCGGATTGGCCAGTTTATCTGCCAATTCCTGAGCACTCGATCCTGATTTCTCTTCTTGCGCAGCAACAGCATAACTTAAAAGAAAACAAAATGTAACGTATAGATATTTGTTTGAAATATTAGACAAGAGACTTTTCATGATTTTTCTTTTAGAAGATTTTTTAATCAATATTAAAATCAAAATGGAACAACCACTAAAGCTGTCTCATTTTAATTCTAACGAATTCAAATTATTGATCTGCAAATACTTTTTTCCAATCGTCTTTCATACTGATGACATGATATTTATACTTACCAGCAGTATTTAAGGAAAGGTTATCTTTTTCCTGATATTTATATTCTCTAATAGAATCGTTATGATTTACAAGCATTTGAAAGGAAGGATATTTACTTCCCTGAGAATATCTTAACATGGCAAGATCGCCGGCTCCGCCTTCGTTACCGCAAGCAAAAACAGGTCTTTGACCAATATGTAATTGTATTGCAACTGGTTTTCCCTGTTTATCATTAAACAAGTCTAATGCAGGTTCTCTGGTAATATTATTGGTGGTATCGTCAAATTTATATTTGAAAGAGGTACCCACAACCTGTTCTTTCGGAATTCCGTAAAAATCGGCAGCAATAGCACGCACTACTTCAATTGTTCCTCCTGTGACAATAAAAGTTTTAAAACCGTTTGCACGCAGATAATCTAACAACTCCAATTGCGGCTGATATCTGATTTGCTTTAAAGGAACATTTTTACCGGGATATTTTACTCCGGCAAAAAAATCTTTTGTAGCGGCTTCAAACTCATCTTCTGTCATTCCGGTGTGTGTTGAGGCAACTAAATCTATCAGGGCTTTTTCTCCACCTTTTTCAAAATAGGTTTTGTCTTTTTCAATAACTGCCTTAAAAGGCTGTTTTTGAGCTAAAGCAGGATTTGCTTCGACCATTTTTTTTACTCTGTAAAAAGCAAATAATTCCTGAACAAGAGGTTGCTCTGCCCAAAGTGTCCCGTCATTATCAAAAGTCGCGATTCTATTTCCTTTCGGAATAAAATCAGGGCTTCCTTTCTTAGTCACTTTTGTAACATACGCTATAATTTCTTTTTTTAATGTACCGTCATTCCAGCTTGGCAATGGATCACCGCTGGCTGCAACAACTACTGTACTGTCATTAGAATTAGTACTTGTAGCAGTATCTGTTTTTTTACAAGAAACAAGCAATAATAAAAACAGAGGCACTATATATATATTTCTAGACATGATGATATTATTTAATTGAAAAGAAACAGGACTATTTAAAATCCTGTTTCTTTAAGTTATTATTTCTTTTTTGATGCTGCTTCATCCTCTTTTAACTTAGGAAGCACATTCTTCTCAATATATTTCTGTGCTTTAATATCTTTCATGGCCTCTTCCATAATAGTATAAGCTGAGAAGCTTGGCGGAATTGATCTTGGCGGATATTCTTTAAATGTTTCTGCAAATACAACTACATCTTGTATTGCGCCATACATTAGCTGAACGTGATTCAACTGCCATTCCCAAAAACTGTTTGAAGTGATATCGGCTCTTTCAAAAGGATCCTGATACAAATTAAATATTTTTTGTAGGCGCAGTTTAGTAAAAGGCTCTGCCCAAACTCCCATTGTACCTCCCAAACGTTGTTCTGCAAAAACATATTTATAATCACCTTCTCTCAAACCAACCAATAAGCCATCGTCATCTGTATAGAAAAATTTATCCCTGGCACTTTTTTGCGTTTTGCCACGTAAAAAGTTACTTTGATCAAAACCATCTAAATGCACTTTGTAATTTTTTCCGTTTGCAGTGTAACCTTTTAAAAGTTTATTCACTAAATCCGGCTCACCTACAATTGATGCTAAAGTCGGCATCCAGTCATTGTGAGACATTAATTCCGTTGTAACTTGTCCTGGTTTAATTACTCCCGGCCAGCGTACCAAACATGGAACACGGTACGCGCCTTCCCAGTTAGTGTTTTTTTCTGAGCGAAAAGGTGTCATTGCACCATCAGGCCATGTATTCATATGAGGACCATTATCTGTAGAATAAACCACAATAGTATTATCAGCAATACCTAAATCATCCAATGCTTTTAATATATCTCCAATTGTTAAATCGTGTTCGATCATACCATCAATATATTCACTGTCTCCATGAGTATATTTCCCTCTGTGTTCTGCTCTAACGTGTGTACGAAGGTGCATACGTGTAGCATTGAACCAGCAAAAAAATGGTTTTCCGGCAGCTGTTTGTCTTTTAATAAAATCTATTGCCGCAGCAGATGTTTCATCATCTACAGTTTCCATTCTCTTTTTAGTAAGAGGGCCTGTATCTTCTATTCTTTGTTTTCCAACCCTTCCAAATCGAGGATCTGTGGTTGCATCATCAACATTTGTTGCAGTACATTTTAGTACTCCTCTCGGACCAAACCTTTTCAAATATTCGGGGTCTTTAGGATAATCGGGCAATTCTGGTTCTTCTTCGGCATTTAAGTGATAAAGATTTCCGAAGAATTCGTCAAAACCATTTACTGTAGGTAAGCTTTCGTTTCGGTCACCAACGTGGTTTTTACCAAACTGTCCTGTAACATATCCTAAGTTTTTCATAATGCCTCCAATAGACGGATCTAATTGACTCATTCCCATAGGTGCTCCCGGGAAACCTACTTTTGTAAGTCCGGTACGAAGACCATGCTGTCCTGTTAATAAAGCAGCACGTCCGGCAGTACAGCTTTGTTCTCCATAATAATGTAAAAAACGTAATCCTTCGTTTGCCAGACGATCAATATTAGGTGTTGTATATCCCATTATACCATCACTGTAAGCACTTATATTAGTGGTTCCAATGTCATCTCCCCAAAGTATTAAGATATTGGGCTTTTTTGAATTCTGTGCCTGAATTTCAACTACTGAAAAACATATTAATGCAAATAACATTGCATTCTTAAATCTCCATTTAAAATTTATTTGTTTCATGGTAATAAAAATTTATTAATAATCTTTTTGTATATATGGTAATGTGTAAATCAGAGAATTAATTTCTTAAGTTATGCTAAAGAAAAATGTATTCTTGTTTGTTAACATACAGATTGATTATTTAAGCATGATTACGAGAACTGAAAACAAGAAATTTCTTAACATTTTATTAAGTGTCTCAAAATTAATTAATAAAAAACCGAAAAAATGTATCGAAAGAGGTTCAGGTTGTTTCATTTTATAAAATGAAACGACATAAATGCTTTATTTAGTTGCATTTACACATTCTGTAAAATAAAAAAGGAGACAAAGCAAAAAAAGAGTAAACAGAACACTTTATCATTAGGAAACTATATTGGTAAATTTATATAGTGATTAGGGATTTAATTTTAAAAAATAAAAAAGTATTTAACGCAAAAAAGCCATCTAAATTGATGGCTTTTTTTTATTTTCAAAATGAAAAATTATTCTATTTCAGAAACTCTCATGGTGTTAACCATTCCTTTATCTTTAATTGGCATTGCTGCAAGGTTAATTAAATAATCTCCTTTTACAGCGTATCCTTTTTGAATTGCAATTTCGTTAACATCAGTTACAGTATCATCTGTACTTTCGTCTTTATCGTAGAAGTATGATTTTACTCCCCATAATAAATTCAATTGTGTTAAGATTCTTCTGTTTGAAGTAAATACTAAAATATGTGCTGATGGTCTCCATGCTGAAATTTGAAAAGCTGTATAACCACTATTTGTTAAAGTACAAATTGCTTTTGCTTTGATTTCATTTGCCAATAAAGCTGCCTGATGACAAACTGTTTTAGTAACAAAACGTTTTGTTTTAATTTGTGGCGTGTTTTGCGGAACCTGAATAAGTGGAGAATCCTCAACTGCCTCACAAATTTGAGTCATTTTTTGAATTACCTGTACCGGATAATTACCTGTAGCAGTTTCTCCAGACAACATTACAGCATCTGCTCCGTCCATTACTGAGTTAGCAACGTCATTTACTTCTGCTCTTGTTGGCGTTAAACTTGTAATCATTGTCTCCATCATTTGAGTAGCAACGATAACAGGAATTCTAGCCGTTTTTGCTCTGCGTATTAAATCTTTTTGTACCAATGGCACTTCGTGTGCAGGAAGTTCAACTCCTAAATCCCCACGAGCAACCATAAGACCATCGCAATAAGCAATAATTTTATCTATATTTTCAAGTGCTTCCGGCATTTCAATTTTTGCAACAATTGGAATTTTGTACTCCGAATGCTTAGCAATTAATTCTTGTAAATCTTGTAAATCACGAGGTGTTTTTACAAACGAAAGTGCAATCCAGTCTACTTTTTGTTCAATAGCAAAAATGGCATCTGCAATATCTTTTTCAGTTAAAGCCGGTAAAGAGATTTTAGTGTTTGGTAAATTAACTCCTTTTTTAGATTTTAATTCTCCACCTTGAATTACTTTGGCAACAACTTCTGATTTTTTATCAGTAGAAATAATTTCAAAAATAAGTTTTCCGTCATCAAGCAAGATACGCTCACCCGGATTCACATCATTTGGAAAGTTTTGGTATTTCATGAACACTTTTTGAGCCGTTCCTAAAATATCTTCTGCAGTTGTAAAAGTAATTAAATCACCATCATGTACTACTGTTCCTTCTTCCATTACACCAACTCTAAGCTTTGGCCCCTGCAAATCTCCAAGGATTGCAGTTGTGTAACCAAACTCGTCGTTTAAGCCTCTAATGATATTAATTTTGTCTTTTACTCCTTCGTAATCTGCATGCGAAAAATTGATTCTAAACACATTAACCCCTGCTTCGATCATATCCTTGATAATCTCTCTCGTACTACATGCAGGCCCAAGTGTAGCTACAATTTTAGTTTTTTTGTTTGTTAGCATTTTTTTTAAAAAATTAAATTGTTCTTTGATTTTATTTTATTGGTATCAACAACATAAATAGCTGCGATGCTCTCGATGGTATTTAATTGTTGTTGAATTTCTGAAAAATCAATAGCCTCTTCACTATTCTCTATTTTCAGGAAAAAATCCACCTTTTTAAATTCAGGAAGTAAATGAATTGTTGTTGAAACCTCACTTGTTTCATTGGAAAACAAATTCTGGAAATCATTTGTACTCACTGAAATGATTTCATTTTTATTCTGAATTAGATTCCATGTCACGGCTTTCTCAGAATCATAATAATAAAACCTAGAAAAATTTGCCTCACCTTCCTTAGTCTGAGCATGGATCTCGTTTTTGCTCTTACTTAAGTTGATCGGAAGTTTTTTATTGATAAAATAGGCTAATCTATAATCTTCTATCGAAGTATGAATTGCCATTAAATAATAATCAATTTCGTCAAATTCGTCTAAATCCAATCTATGAATTGCCATATCATGAAAAATCTAGGTGTAAATATACTATTTCTATTGGAGCATCAATAGTTAAGACGCGGTTGTTTTTGTTAATTTATAAACGAAAACGTTATAGCTTTAAGAAAGTTAAAGCATTTTTATGGTTATTTCTTATCTATTTTTTCCTGAAAAGCAAAATAAGCTCTTTGCGATGCCTTTTCTTCAGCCTTCTTTTTTGAAGTAGCTCTTGCTCTAGCAATTACTTTGTCGTCTATACTTAATTTTACACCAAATAAGCGTTGTCCGTCTATACCATTATCTTCAAAAATGTCATAATGAAAGATTCTCTTTTCTTTCTGACACCATTCGATAACCAAACTTTTATAACTAATTACTTTTCCTTCCAGTCTTGCGATGTCAACATAAGGTGTAATGACTCTTTTTTGGATAAACTTTTCGCAAAACGCATAACCGCGGTCTAAATAGATAGCACCAACAAGTGATTCAAAAATATTACCATGAATATTTTCTCCAAAATGCTGTACTGGTACCTTGCTTTCTACAAACCGAACCAGATTTAAGTCTTTGCCTAATTCATTCAAATGCTCACGGCTTACAATTTTAGAACGCATTTTGGTTAAATAACCCTCATCGCCATTTGGTGCTTTGTTAAACAAATGTGCAGCAATCACAGCACTTAACATTGCATCACCTAAAAATTCCAATCGTTCATAATTTATCGCATTTCCTTGCTCATCCAATTTGTTTGAAGATCGATGCGTAAATGCTTTCTTATAAAAATCAATGGAAACAGGCTGAAAACCAAGTATTTTCTGAATAGTGTCAAAAAAAATCCCGTCTTCTTGAGAACGGGATTTTGAAAATATTTTTTTGATAATATTCATAGACAAAACTAGTCAACTAATTTTTTAAACAATACACAGGCATTGTGTCCACCAAAACCAAACGTATTACTCATAGCAACATTTACCTCTCTTTTTTGAGGTTTGTTAAGAGTAAGGTTTAAGGCAGGATCAATGTTTTCGTCAACAACCGTATGATTAATCGTTGGAGGAACAAGGCTGTGTTGCATTGCCAGGATAGAAGCAATAGCTTCGATAGCTCCGGCAGCACCAAGTAAGTGTCCTGTCATTGATTTTGTCGAGTTGATATTGATATTTTTTGCATGATCACCAAAAACAGCGCTGATTGCTTTTAATTCGGCAACATCTCCTAATGGAGTAGAAGTTCCATGAGTATTGATGTGATCAACATCTTCAGGATTCATTCCAGCATCTCTTAATGTATTTTTCATTACCGCAATAACTCCAATTCCTTCCGGATGTGGTGCCGTTAAGTGGTAAGCATCAGATGACATTCCTCCTCCGCCAATTTCGCAATAAATTTTTGCGCCTCTGGCTTTTGCATGTTCATATTCTTCAAGAACCAAAGCTCCTGCTCCTTCTCCTAAAACGAAACCATCTCTGGTTGCATCAAAAGGTCTTGAAGCTGTTTCAGGACTTTCATTTCTTGTTGATAAAGCGTGCATAGAGTTAAAACCTCCCATACCTGCAATAGTAATAGCGGCTTCTGAACCACCAGATACAATTACATCACACATTCCTAAACGAATGTAGTTGAAAGCATCAATTAATGCATTTGCAGAAGATGCACATGCAGAAACTGTAGTATAATTTGGACCCATATAACCATTACGCATCGAAATGTGTGCTGGCGCGATATCGGCAATCATTTTAGGAATAAAAAACGGATTGAATTTTGGCGTTCCGTCTCCTTTAGCATAATAAATTACTTCTTCCTGAAAAGTTTCCAAACCTCCAATTCCGGCTCCCCAAATAACACCAACTCTTGTTTTGTCGATATTATCATCTGTAAGTCCGGCATCTTTAATAGCTTCATCACTTGCTGCAACAGCATATTGAGCGAATTTATCTAATCTACGAGATTCCTTGCGATCCATGTAATCTTCAATGTTGAAGTTTTTCACTTCACAGGCAAATTTCGTTTTATGCTTCTCTGTATCATAATACGTGATAGGAGCGGCTCCGCTAACTCCATTCACAAGTGCCTCCCAGTAATCCTGGATATTATTCCCGATAGGAGTAAGAGCACCTAATCCTGTTACAACAACTCGCTTTAACGTCATAAATATGTATTTTGTACTTTAAACAAATAAAACCCACGCTTTCTTAATTGTATTGTTACTTAAGAGCCATGGGAATTACAATATAAATATATCTTTGTGATTGAAAATCAATCGAAATTTAAATTTTTAAAAAAATAATAACACCCGATCCTTAGAAATTACAAAAATCAAAAGTCAAATTCCAATTGGAATTTGGAATTTCAAAAATTGGTATTTTTAGAAACCGGGTGCAGTATTATTATTTTTTAGCTTCCTCGATATAAGAAATAGCTTGACCAACAGTAGCAATGTTTTCTGCTTGATCGTCTGGAATTTGAATATCAAATTCTTTCTCGAATTCCATAATAAGCTCAACAGTGTCTAATGAGTCAGCTCCTAAATCATTAGTGAAGCTTGCTTCTGTTACAACTTCGTTTTCGTCAACACCTAATTTGTCTACGATAATCGCTTTTACTCTTGATGCAATGTCTGACATAATCTTTAATTTTAGAATTTAATTTGTTGGCAAAAATAAAAAACTTTATTTTAAAACAACTATTTAGTTTATAAATGTGATACTAATTTATAAAATTAATTTCAAGAAAGCCCTTTTAATACTATTTATTTTCGATTTTTATTCCGTTTTTTGCATTCTCAAAATAAACCATATTATGAAAAAAATTGTTGTTTTTGCCTCAGGATCAGGAACTAATGCAGAAAATATTATAAAGTATTTTTCAAAAACTAAAATTGCACAAGTTGTTTCTGTATTTACCAATAATGCTGCGGCAAAAGTCATCGAAAGAGCAAAAAATCATCAAATTCCTGTCGAAATCTTCTCAAAAAACGAACTTTTGGAACGAAACGTACTACAAAAAATACAAAAAATCGACCCGGATCTGATAGTTTTAGCTGGTTTTTTACTCAAGTTCCCCGAAAACATAATTGAACAATATCCAAACAAAATTATAAACATACATCCGGCACTTTTACCTAATTATGGCGGTAAGGGAATGTATGGAATGCACATACACAGAGCTATAATTAATAATAAGGAAAAAGAAACCGGAATCTCTATTCATTATGTAAATGAAAATTACGATGAAGGCGGTATTATTTTTCAGAAAAATGTAGTTCTAACAGAAGATGACACACCAGAAACGGTGGCTGAAAAGATTCACGAATTGGAACAAAAGTATTTTCCGGAGATTATTCAGACGATATTGGAAAAATAAATTTCAATTTTGGATAGTCAAAAAAAATCTAAAATCTAAAATCTGAATTCAGAAATCTACAATCTAAATAAATGGATCACGAAGTACATATATATACTGATGGCGCTGCAAAAGGAAACCCCGGAAATGGTGGCTACGGCGTTGTGATGGAATTGGTTGGAACACCACATAAAAAAGAATTTTACGAAGGTTTTCGTTTGACTACTAATAACAGAATGGAACTTTTGGCAGTTATTGTTGGTTTAGAAAAATTGAAAAACCCAAATATGAAGGTTTTGGTTATTTCAGATTCTAAATACGTAGTCGATTCTGTTTTGAAAAACTGGGTATTAGGCTGGGAAAAAAAGAAATTTGCCGGACGAAAAAACCCTGATTTATGGAAACGTTTTTTAATTGTGTACCGCAAACATCAAGTCGATTTTAAATGGATTAAAGGTCATAACAATCACCCTCAAAACGAACGCTGTGATCAATTGGCCGTTATGGCATCAATGCAGCCTAAACTTTCTGTTGACGAATATTACGAAAACATCGGTTCAAAAATGGAATAAAAATAACGTATCGGGAAAATTATTTCCTGATACGTTATTCAAACTACTAACTTAAAAAAATCTTATTCTTTATCTAAATCTTTGGCGGTTTTAAATCCGGCCAATAAGCCAACTCCGGCCATGATAAAAATGATTGAAGGATAAACAGCGCCGTCGTCTAATGAAGTGTAAGTTGTAATTAATAAGGCAAGGAAAATTCCAACCCCGCTTCCTATTAATAAAAAAGCCAAATTCACAACAAAAACTTTCCACGCAGAACCTCCTTTTCCGGCCCCCTTCAAAAAGATACTGGCATCAACGCCTTTTTCTATAAGAGCCATACGCTCTCTGTTTCTGGTTGAGAAAAAAAGATAGACAATCCCAAAGATCATCGCAAAAAGACTAACCGGTATTAATACTTGTGGTCCCATAATTTTTATGTTTTTATAATTGATTGATACCCATATGACGAGAGGTTTTAATTTAAGGTTACAGATTTTAGTAAAAATTTCAAATTTTTAAAATTCGATAATGAAAACTCAGGAGATAAAGTTTTTGATAATCAGCCAATTATAAGTTTTAAATTTTATTCAAAAAGAACTTGCGAACTCTTGGAGTTTGAGAATTTATTCATTTGATAAAAATATTTAACAAGAAATAACCTATTTATTATTTTTTTATTCTACATTTGAATTTCAGACTATATCCCAAAAATCAATTTTATTCTTTGAATAACGAATCAAAAATGAATGCTAACCAAATTCATTTTCATTCAAAAAACATTGTTCAAAATAAATTGGTTATACATGCGGAAAAACTACTTGCTCTTTTTTATTTTATTGCCTTTTACTTTTGTTTTTGCACAGCAGGAAACAATTATTTCAGGATTGGTGCTGGACGCTAAAACACAAAATCCATTATCAAATGTTGTGGTAAGTATTCAAAATTCATCTATTACAGAACTTACCAAACCAAACGGAAAATTCGAATTACATGTTGCGCTTCAGGGACAGCAATTGCTTTTGTTGCGAAGTCAGGGTTATAAAGATTTGCTTTTAAAAGTTAGTTCAAATCTGGGGATAGTTAATCTTGGAACATTGCAGATGGAAGAAAGTTTTTCTGATGAAATTCCGGGAACATTAATCACCTTATTAGAAAGCGATTTATCAGATGACAATAGTTCATCAGAAATGACTTCGGGACTTTTACAATCTTCGAAAGATGCTTTTATGCAGTCTTCGGCTTTCAATTGGGGTCAGGCACGATTCAGGATTCGTGGTCTTGATAGCGAAAACGGAACCATGATGCTTAACGGAATGACCATGAATAAATTATATGATGGCAGACCGCAATGGAGCAATTGGGGAGGTTTGAATGATGTACTTCGAAATCAGGAATTCTCAATAGGAGCTGCTTCATCAGATTATACTTTTGGCGGAATATTAGGAACGCAACAAATTTCGACAAGAGCTTCATTATACAGAAAAGGCGGCCGGCTTTCTTTTTCCGGAAGTAATACAAGTTATAATTGGCGCGCGATTGGCACTTATGCTTCGGGAATGAATACTAAAGGCTGGGCTTTTGCCGTTTCTGCCGGAAAACGTATTGGGAATGAAGGTTATTTTGACGGAACTAATTTTGATGCAGAATCTTTTTTTATAAGTGTCGAAAAGAAATTAAACAATAAACATTCCTTAAACTTTACCGGATTTTATACTCCAAGTTCACGCGGAAAAAATTCAGCCAATACTGATGAAGTTACACAATTGACAAACGAAAAATACAATTCGTATTGGGGTTTTCAGAATGGAGAAAAACGCAATGCACGAATTAAAAAGGTCGAAGAACCATTGTTGATGCTTAATCATTATTATAAAATAAACGAAAAAGCAAATTTGAACTCAGCTGTAATGTACCAGTTTGGAAAAGTAGGAAACAGTACAATTGATTATCAAAATACAAATAGTCCCGATCCTGTTTATTATCGAAAATTACCTGGTTATTATACTTCACTTTACGCAAAAGACAAGGGTGAGTTTTCGGGAGAATTTACTCCGGATTATGAAAATGCCGAAAAAAGCAAAATTATATTTTTACAGAATTCCCAAATCAATTGGGATGAACTCTATCGTGCAAATCAGAAAGCAATAAAAAACGCTGAAGGAATAATTACAGGTTATGAATCCGGGCAAAGTCATTATGTTTTATATGAAGACCGGACTGATGATAAAACATTTGCAGCCAATACAAACCTGAATATTCAACTTACAGAAAACAGTTCTTTTGACGGCGGTATCACATTTCGGAATTTAAAATCGCATCAATTTCAATATCTTTTAGATTTACTCGGAGGACAATATTTTGAAGATATTGATGCTTTTTATACCGGAAATGAAGCGCAGTCAGATTTACAGAATCCAAATCGTCAGGTAAAAGAAGGTGATACATATGGGTATAACTATAATTTTCTGGCAACAACAATTGAAGCTTTTACACAATTTAAATTCAACTACAAAAAAGTTGATTTCTATTTGGCACAATCTTATTCTGTTTCAGATTATCAAAGAGAAGGATTGTACCAAAATGGAATTTATCCGACTACTTCTCTTGGGAAAAGTCAAAAAGTAAATTTTGAAAATTTTGGTTTCAAAGGCGGATTAACGTATAAAATTTCGGGAAAACAATGGCTGTTTTTTAACGGAATGCATCTTACAAGAGCTCCCTCAATTCGAAATACATTCTCAAATTCCCGTTTAAATAATTCAATTGTTGCAGGTATTGAAAATGAAAATATTAGTAGCGTTGAAGGGAATTATGTTTTTCGCTCACCTAAACTTAAAACTCGAATTACAGCGTATTACACTTTAATAGAAAACACAGCGAAAACTTCCTTTTTTTATGCAGAAGGGATTTTTGACAGAGGTGTGAGTTATAATAATACAGACGCTTTTGTGAGTCAGACATTGACGGGACTTGATAAGAAGAACATTGGATTGGAACTGAGTTTTGAATATCAAATTTCATCAACATTAAAAAGTACTATATCTGTGGGTTACGGCAATTATACTTATGCAAGTAATCCGAATGTTTCGATAACAAATGATGCAGATGCAGCCAAAGGAGACCGGCAAACTTTTGATTTTGGAGAATCATATCTTAAAAATTATAAACAATCCGGAATGCCTCAACAGGCTTATTCATTAGGATTAGAATATCGTGATCCTAAATTTTGGTGGCTTGCAGCGAATATTAACTATTTAACAGAAAGCTATATTGATGTTTCGCCAATTGCCAGAACAGCCAGGTTTTATAAAAACTCAGTAAGCGGATTAGTTTTTCCTGAAGCAACAGAAGAGCGTGCATTGCAATTATTGAAACAAGAAAAATTCAATCCCATTTCATTACTCAATATATCAGGAGGTAAATCCTGGCGTATTTATGGCAAAAATATCGGACTTTTTATTAGTGTGAATAATGTTCTTGATTGCACTTATAAAACAGGAGGTTTTGAGCAGGCCCGAAATGCCAATTTCAGAGCTCTTAATCAGGATATTTCAAGCGGAACACCATCGTTTGGACCTAAATATTATTATGGATACGGAAGAACCTATTTCGTCAATCTTGCTATCAATTTATAAAACTTAAAAAAAATAGATCTTTATGAAAAACAGATTTTTAAATTCATTTTTTGCTTCATTATTTCTCATTCTTTGTTCTTGCAGCAGTGAAGTTGAAATTCCTAAATTAGGGTGTACACAGCCAGATTTAACAATAAATCAAACAGTTGAAAAGGTTAAAAATATTTCTGGATCAACTCCTAAAGTATATAGTTATGATGATGTGATCGAGGCTTACGTAGTATCAAGCGATGAAGGTGGAAATTTTTTTAAAACAATTTCCTTTCAAACATTAGCCACAGAAAAAATACCGGCTATAGGATTTAGTGCGCCCGTTGATGTAACAAACACTTACATAGATTTTCGCATCGGAAATAAAGTTTATATAAAGCTTAAAGATCAATTTACAGATTCGTATTATGGTGCATTGCGTATTGGAAGTTTATATGTAAGTAACGCCGGCGACCCAACGATTGGAAGAATTTCGCAAAATGATTATAAAAATGTTCTGAATGCTTCCTGTAATGTTATTAATGAAGATCAGTTAGTACAGCAAGTTTCAATAGAAGAAGCACTAAATGAGAGTAAATTAAATACATTAATAGAGTTAAAAGATGTTCAGTTTGCAGAAGCCGCAATTGGCAGACATTATTTTGAGGAATCGAATAATGTTGGCGGTGCTACTAACTGGAATTTAAGCGATAAAACAGGAAATCAGCTTATCTTTAGAACTAGCAGTTATGCCAATTTCGCTGGTAATATTGTGCCCGATGGAAGTGGAAAGGTTCGTGGTATATTGACAAAATTCGGCTCAGATTATCAGTTAATGCCGAGATTTGCATCTGATATTGTAATGACAGGAAAAAGAAGCGTTCCGTTATTTTCTGAAGATTTTCAATCGGTTAAAAACAATGTCAATTTTGCTCTTGCAGGTTGGAGTAATATTGTAGAAAAAGCATCAAAGTTGTGGAAAAGTATGCTGTATGCCGGTAACGGATATGCTGAGTTTAATACCACTAGTACAACTGCTGCGGAAAATATTGCATGGCTTGTTTCTCCTAAAATTAATCTGAAAGGTTATAAAAATGCAGTCTTATCTTTTAGAAGTGCTCAACATGATTTAAAAGTAGATTCGCCTTTAAACTCTTTAGAAGTTTATATATCAACCAATTTTGACGGATCAAGTATTAGTAAAGCAAAATGGACAAAACTAGAAGCGAGATTCCCTTCGTTGTCATCGCCGGCTCGTGAATTTATGAGTTCAGGGGGAATTGATTTATCTGCTTATTCAGGAAATATTCATATTGCTTTTAAATACATTGGTTCTGGCAAAGACAAAACGCTTAATGGTGCTTTTATGGTAGATGATGTTAAGATTTTTGGAGAAAAAGAAGAATTAGTTTTTTAATAGTGAAATTAATTGGCTGACTTTTAGTTGATTTGGTAAAAAATTATAGTTTTTAAACTACAAACTGTTAAAATTTGATAGAATTTTGTATTTTGGTCATCCCAAATTGATACAAAATACTATGAAAACCTATTTTATTGCCATCATGATGATGGTTTTTCCATGCTTAGTGCAAAGTCAGGATCAGGACAAACCTGTTCAATTAAAACAGATTAACATTGTAAAAACAAATTACCAAAACTTTAAAGACGGTGAAATTGTAAACAAAACAGTCGTGTTTAAAGATGGTAAAATCCAAACAATCACTACTTCAGATGTCGTGCAACATTTCTTTTATAACCCAAAAGGATTGTTGGATATGACAGTAAAAGACAAAGTAGGAAGCGATTGGAAAGAAGTCGTAAATTACACCTATAATGCTGACAACAACATTACAAAATTTGTGAAAAAATATCAGGAAGGCAGTGATTATATTACTAAGACTGTAACTTTTACTTATGAAGGAGCAAGAATAAAAGTAATTACTAAAAAAAGTACCAATCACCAGAATATTCTTGAAGACATTGAATATATTGTTGAAAACGGAATTATTGTAAGACGTACTTCGCGTGATAGAAACAAAGCTATTATTGGTAAAATCGAATATGCTTACACCAATGATAATGTTGTAAGACACAGAGGTTTGGTGGGAGATAAAATTTCTAAAACATTTACTTTTGATGACAAAAAATCTGTAGATCAATTAATTGTTCAGAATTTATTTGGCGATAATTATAAAGTAATTGTTCCAATGATTTCTTATCACGAAGATGAATTTGCTTTTGAATCAATTTCATACAACAACGAAACAAATTTTAGTCCTTCATCAACGGTTTTGGTGGGTGTAAGCAAGAAATACAAATACAATAAATCAAATTTTCCAATTTCTTGTTCCCAACTTGAAGAGAACGGAATTGTAAAGACAGAAAAGACTTTTATTTACGAATAAATAGGTCTCTTAAATATATTTTCAAGCCATTTAAAAGTTAAGTTTCATTTAGAATAAACTCTTTATGAACCTTAATTTTTAAATGGTTTATTTTTTATCGGAAATCAAATTCTTAAATAGAACTTAAAAACAAAATTCTATAAGCTTAATAGCTTACAAATCATTAAATTTGCACCTTATTCAAAGCTATGTTAGAAAAAGAAGTTATAAATTTTGAAAGAACAGCCATTGTAGGTATTGTTACTCAAAACCAAAGTGAGGAAAAACTTAACGAATATCTTGACGAATTAGAGTTTTTAACTTACACCGCTGGTGGTGAAGTCATAAAACGTTTTTCGCAGAAAATGGAACGCCCGAATCCGAAGACTTTTATGGGTACTGGTAAAATTGAAGAAATCAATCTTTTTGTAAAAGAAAACGACATATCGACTCTAATTTTTGATGACGAATTATCGCCATCTCAACAAAAGAATATTTCGAGAATTATTGATTGTAAAATCTTAGACAGAACCAATTTGATTCTGGATATTTTTGCACAAAGAGCCGAAAGCTCTTACGCAAGAACACAGGTAGAATTGGCGCAATGTATCTATTTATTACCAAGACTTTCCGGTTTATGGACGCACCTTGAGCGCCAAAAAGGAGGTATTGGTATGCGTGGTCCTGGTGAAACGGAGATTGAAACGGATAGACGTATTGTACGTGACAGAATTTCGTTGTTGAAGGATAAAATCAAAACAATCGATAAACAAATGGGTGTTCAGCGTAGTAATCGTGGTGCGATGGTGCGTGTGGCTCTGGTTGGTTATACCAATGTTGGAAAATCGACTTTGATGAATGCCGTTGGTAAAAGTGATGTTTTTGTTGAGAATAAATTATTTGCAACTCTTGATACAACAGTTCGAAAAGTGGTAATTAAAAACTTGCCATTCTTATTGTCAGATACGGTTGGATTTATTAGAAAATTACCAACACAATTGGTTGATTCTTTTAAAAGTACATTGGATGAGGTTCGGGAAGCCGATTTGTTGTTGCATATTGTAGATATTTCACATCCCGATTTTGAGGATCATATCGAGTCTGTAAACCAGACTTTGCAGGATATTAAAGCTCATGAAAAACCGGTTATTATGGTTTTTAATAAAATTGATGCTTACAAACATTTGACGATTGATGAGGATGATTTAATGACGGAGAAAACCCCAAGACATTACACACTCGACGAATGGAAAGCAACATGGATGCATCGTTTAGGTGAAGATAATGCCTTATTTATTTCGGCTACTAATAAAGAGAATTTTGAGGAATTTAGAGAACGTGTTTACGAAGCTGTTCGCCAGATTCATATTACTAGATTCCCTTATAATAAGTTCTTGTATCCGGATTATAAAGACGCAATCGAAAAAGAAGAAGAAGATCAGGAATAAAATATTTCTTTACCGCAAAGAGCGCAAAGGTTTTATATAAAAAGAAAGTGATTCCTAAATAAAAAGTTCTCAAAGCTAAATCAACATAAAGCTTTGCGAACTTTTTATTTATGATACTTTCTAATAAAAATCTTTGCGCTCTTTGCGGTAAAATATTACAAGCATTAAAATCCGAAATTAATTCCCAAACCAAATACTTCTCTTGTCTGGAAACCCTGAAATGCATTGTCGTCATAAATGGCCTGGAATGATAAATTGGCCGATAAATATTTGTTTACTTTCATGACGATATTTAATGAGTAGTCAATATCTACATTTTGTGGATCTTCAAGATAATTTGAATATAAGTTTAAAGTGTTTTCGGCAGTTACGTTTGTCATGATTGCCAATTTATAATAAAGGGAAGAATAAAAACCTAATTCGTAACGCATTGTTTTATTGGCATCAACTCCAAAATAATCTCCGTCAACATATGGCAAGCCAGTTCCCGGATCAATTCCCGATGTGTAAGCACCGTCTACAAAGGTAAATTTAGATGTTAATGGGGCAAAATTTATTTTTAAGTTAGCATCTTTAGTCCAATAAATACCAGGGCCCGTTGTAAGATAACCAGGAGACATAAATTTGGTGCTTTCTGTTCTTATTTCTTTACCGTTTTCATCCTGACCGTAAATGTATCCTGTGGTAAATTGTGTTCTAAAATTCAGAAAATAAGAATAATACCATTGACCAAAGGCTTTTTTACCAACAATTGAATTGATCTCTAAGCGGTCATCTGTTTTCTTTTCGAAATCAGCATTTCTGGTTTGCAGAAGACCATATGAAGCTAATATTTTGTTGTCCCAGGTTAAATCATCTTTTTTGTAGTTGAAATCGTAGTTGATTCCAAGTGTTCCTGAAAAGCTGTCTTCTCCTCCGGCTATCCAATTATTGAAACTTGATTGATTTAATAAAAGCGATACAGTTCCTTTGGTTTTCCAACCTTCGCCTTCAATTGTATCATTTATTTTTTTTACTGCTTTTTCAGTATTTTGAATTAATTCTTTTTCAGTATTTTGGGCTTGAGCAAAAGTAAAGTTTAATAAAATGAAGGCTAATATCGTTATCTTTCTCATCGTATCTAGTTTAAGTGTATATTAACAAATATACTAAAAACCGTAGAAAAGTTAAGGATTTATTAAGCAGAAAAGAAAGTTATTTCTTAGATTCTTTGTATAAAGGTACTGCAGAACAGGCTTCTCCATACATAATACTTCTGGCAAAAGGCTGCAAATATGTAGTAGCCAAAATATAAGCTCGCATAGGAACAGGTTTTCTGGAACAGCCTTTTACAATTACAGGTTTGTTTTTGTAGGCCGAATAATCAATTGTAGGTAAAATTTCTTCGTATAAACTTCCGTCAAGATCTTCGATCGTTCCGTTAACCACTTTTTTGGCATAAGGAGCCAGTTGTACTGCCACTAAAATTAAAGCCCAAGCCGGAACAATTGCATCTGTACTGCAATGAACAGCCACGTATTGATCCTGATATTGCGACCAATCATGATTTTTTAAATGCTCTCTAAAGTCTTTTTCTTTCAATAAAAAACCTTCTAAAAGCCATTGTGAAATATCGATTTGCACACGATGTCCTTTTGGATAATAATCTTCAAGATCAAAAACTTCCAAAGCGCTATTAGCGACTTTATTGATAATTTCTTCCATATGAAAAGTTAGTTTCAGGTTTCAAGTTTCAGGTTGTGTAACTTGAAACTTGAAACCTGAAACAAATTTTTATTAAAGCATTCCTAATTCTAATTTTGCTTCTTCGCTCATTAAATCTTTGCTCCACGGTGGATCAAAAGTTATTTCAACATCAACATCTTTGATGTGTTCTATTGTTTTTACTTTTTCTTCCACTTCTCTCGGTAAACTTTCAGCAACCGGGCAGTTTGGAGATGTTAATGTCATCAGGATTTTTACTTCGTAATCTGTATTCACCATTACGTCATAAATTAATCCTAATTCATAAATATCAACAGGAATCTCAGGATCGTAAATACCTTTTAAAACTTTTACAATTGATTCTCCTAATTCGTTTGTGTCTATTTCTTGTTCCATAATTTTTGTTTTTTTCTCACCATATAAGTAATATAAGTTCATTTAATCTGGAATCTTAATATTATTATATACTTTAATTTTTTATTTAATCTTCTAGCCAGCGATATAATTCGTTGACATATGTTTTTTGTCCTTCGTGATAAATATTTGTTACGTTGAAATTTATCATTAATCCTATTGGTGATTGTAAAAGTTTCATATAAGACATCAATTTGGCAATATGAATTGGTATAATTTGATCAACTGATTTGAGTTCAAGAACTAAACAATTTTCAATGAATAAATCACATCTTAAATCAGATTCTAATTGTAATCCTTTATACTCGACTGGAATTACTAATTCAGATTGAAAATTAATACCTTTAAGAGACAGTTCTTTAATCATACATTGATGATATATATTTTCTAAAAGTCCTGCTCCAATATTTTTATGAACTTCAATTGCTGCTCCGTTAACATGATAAATTAAATCCTTTAAATATTTCTTTGTTATCATTTACTTTTTTAGCAATAATAAGAAATAAAAAAAGAAAGATTAAACTTACTTTTTATTTTTTTTACCATATAAGTGTTACGTTAATCTGATCAATAGACTTAAAATATTTATAATCCTTATATGATTTTTTAAATTAAGAATTTTAATAAACATAAAGCTTACATTTCTAATATGAACTTATATGGTTAAAAATTAAAACCTAATTATTCTTAGCATTAAATGCCAAAGCATACATTTTGATGTTTTTAATCATTGATACCAAACCATTTGCACGAGTTGCAGACAGATGTTCTTTTAAACCAATTTCATCAATAAAATCAGTATCGGCATCTATAATATCTGCTGCTTTTTGATTGGAGAAAGCACGAATCAAAATCGCGATAATTCCCTTCGTTAAAATGGCATCACTATCAGCAGTAAAAACAATTTTATCATTGTTTTCTTCGCCGTGTAACCAAACTTTTGACTGACAGCCTTTGATTAAATTCTCGTCGGTTTTATATTTTTCTTCGATTAATGGAAGGCTTTTTCCTAATTCGA
Organism: Flavobacterium sp. MMLR14_040; assembly: GCF_033657265.1. NCBI lineage: Bacteria > Pseudomonadati > Bacteroidota > Flavobacteriia > Flavobacteriales > Flavobacteriaceae > Flavobacterium > Flavobacterium sp. MMLR14_040. The sequence goes on from NZ_JAWVWO010000003.1 coordinate 225,401, forward strand.
TGATGTACTCATAACGCTGCATCCAATCATCAAACATCGAAAATTCATCTATTATTTCGTTTTGTATTTCTTTTATTGTCATAACTATTCTTTCGTAAAATCAGTCAGCAAATTAACCAGTTTCTCAATTTCCTTTGGAGGAAAACCATTGTCAAAACCTTTCGTTTCGTATGTTTTCTGATTCTGGGTTATTTTTAAATTTCCAATTGCGGCACCGTCGTAAAAACGTTTCTCAGTTGGTGCTTTTAAATTCGGAATGCTATCTAAATTTATTTTTTCAAATTCGGAAACAATTTTATTCCACTTTGCAGTATCTATTTTGCTTTCTACAGCTTCTCCACCTCTGGTGTTTGTGATTGAAACAGTTTGATTTTTAACTACTACTGTTTTGTATAACCCTCTTGAAACAGCTGAATATTCTATTTCGGTTGATGTCATATCTGCTTTTTTTTGGCTTGAACAACCAGTTCCAATACAAATAACTAAGAGCAATAAAGATATTATTTTCATAAAAATGTTTTTTTAGCTTAACATGGTTTGTGCTTTCTTAACAGCTTCTACCATTTGGTCAATTTCTTCTTTTGTGTTATAAAATGAAAACGAAGCACGAATGGTTCCCGGAATACAGAAGAAGCTCATAATAGGCTGTGCACAATGATGACCGGTTCTAACGGCAATTCCTAATTTATCGATAATCGAACCAATATCGTATGGATGAATTCCATCAATATTAAACGAAACTACCGAAGCTTTATTTTTTCCGGTTCCGTAGATTTTCAGACCTTCAATTTCAAGTAAACGTTTTGTAGCGTACTCTAAAAGTTCATTTTCGTATTGTTGAATATTTTTAAATCCAACATTGTTTAAATAATCAATGGCAGTTCCTAAAACAATTCCTCCGGCGATATTTGGAGTTCCGGCTTCAAATTTATGAGGAAGATCAGCGTAAGTCGTTTTCTCGAAAGTTACTTCTTTGATCATTTCGCCACCGCCTTGATAAGGAGGAAGTTTATTTAACCATTCTTCTTTTCCGTATAAAATTCCCGTTCCCGTTGGTCCACACATTTTGTGTCCGGAAAAAGCATAAAAATCACAATCTAATTCCTGAACATTAGGTTTTAAATGTGGAACAGCCTGTGCACCATCAATTAAAACAGCAGCGCCAACAGCGTGTGCCTTATCAATAATATATTTGATCGGATTAATAATTCCCAGAGCGTTCGAAATATGGTTAACGGTTACCAATTTGGTTTTTTCTGAAAGCAAAGCATTAAAAGCTTCTATAATCAGTTCGCCATTTTCGTTTATCGGAATCACTTTTAAAATGGCACCTGTTTTTTCGCATAACATTTGCCAAGGCACAATATTACTATGATGCTCTAAAGACGAAACAATAACTTCGTCACCCGGTTTTAGAATTGAAGCAAAACCATTAGCTACCAAATTGATTCCGAATGTTGTTCCCGAAGTAAAAAGGACTTCATGAGCAAATTTTGCATTTATATGGTCTTTCACTTTGCCACGAGAAATCTCGTAAGCATCAGTAGCTAATTGACTTAAAGTATGAACACCTCGGTGAATGTTGGCGTTTATTTCCTGATAATATTTGACTTCGGCATCAATCACAATTTGTGGTTTTTGCGAAGTTGCTCCGTTGTCGAAATATACTAATGGTTTTCCGTTTACTTTTTGTGTAAGAATTGGAAAATCAGCTCTTATTTTTTGAATATCTAGCATGTCTTATTTAGAAAAAATCTATTTACAAAAGTACTAAAACTAAATTGGTTTCTCCATGAAAACTATAATTTCCTTTTATGGTACCATCGATTGCAGGAGTAAATATCAATTATGTAATTTTAATTCTATTTTTTTTGATATATGAAATGTAATTCAAAATTGACTCCTAAAATCGTGACCATAAATTAATTATATTGCATTAAAAATAGTTGCATCATTTATGAAAAAATTTCTAAAATTACTCGTTCTCGTTTTAGTTCTCGCATTTCTGTATTTCGGATTTACAACTTATCCAAAGTTGGATTTAATTTCTGGGTTTTCAGCCAAAAGCATTGCTTCGGGACATTTTATTGATAATCGTTCGAAAGAATTAATCGAAAAAACAGACAATGATATTGACATGATTGATTTGGCAGCAAATTCAATTAACGATGCCGGAAAGTTTGCGACTTCTAATGTTTATGGATTAAAAGAAAGAAAAGCAATTTACAGAGAAGGCCTGGGAGCGACTTTGATTAATGACGATTATGATATCTCGAAACCTTATTTATTACCAAAACGCACAAAGTTAGTTAATAATCTTCCTTTTCCTTACGGGAATAATGAACCAAAAGATACGCTTTTTGCGAATGTCGATTATTCGAAATTAAAGAATGCCGTAGAAAATGCATTCGATAAAACGAGAGGAAAATCAAAACGTACGCGAGCGGTTGTGGTTTTATATAAAGACAAATTGATTGCAGAAAAATACGATACCGGTTTTAATAAAGACAGTAAAATTTTAGGCTGGTCGATGACAAAAAGTATTACGAGTTCGGCTTTTGGAGTACTTCAAAAGGAAGGGAAAATTGATATTTATAAACCGGCACCAATTACAGAATGGCAAACTGACGATCGCAAAATTATCACGATAAATGATTTGCTTCATATGAATTCCGGTTTAGAATGGGAAGAGAATTACAGCACGATTTGCGATGCCACAAAAATGCTTTTTCAGGCCGAAGATATGGGAAAAGTACAAATGGACAAACCAGCGCAGTTTAAGCCAAATACACATTGGAATTACTCATCTGGAACCACCAATTTATTATCCCGAATTTTAAGAAACCAGTTTAAAACGCAACAAGAATACCTTGATTTTTGGTACAGCGCCGTAATCGACAAAATTGGAATGAATTCGATGATAGTTGAACAGGATATGAGCGGAACTTTTGTAGGTTCCTCTTACGGATGGGCAACGCCAAGAGACTGGTCAAAATTTGGATTATTATATTTAAGAAAAGGAAATTGGAATGGTGAACAAATTCTTGACGAAAGCTGGGTAAAATACACAGCAACTCCAACCAATACTTCTGAAGGAAAATATGGAGCACAATTTTGGCTAAACGCAGGAGGGAAATTTCCTGATGTTCCGCGTGATATGTTTTATTGCAGTGGATATCAAGGTCAAATGGTAGCGATTATTCCGTCTTTAGATATGGTAATTGTGAGAATGGGAGTGAGGGAAGGAGATAAAAGTTTTGACTTTAATGGGTTTTTGAAGGAGGTAATTTCTTCAGTGAAAAAATAAAATTTTACCGCAAAGACGCAAAGTAAAAAGCGCAAAGTTCGCAAAGTTTTGTAATAAACCTTTGCGAACTTTGTGTAACCTTTGTGACTTTGTGGTAAAACTAAACTACAAATCAAATCCTAAATTCACACCTAATTTCATGGCAATGATTTTAGTAATTCTTTGCTTTAATTCCGGTATTTTAATGCTTTCGATAACGGCATTTGAGAATGCGTACATCAATAAAGCTTTTGCTTCTTTTTTAGGGATTCCACGAGATTGCATGTAGAACATTGCTGTTTCATCAAGTTGTCCAACAGTACAGCCGTGAGAACATTTTACATCATCTGCAAAAATTTCTAATTGTGGTTTTGCATTGATGGTTGCTTTGTCACTCAATAAAATGTTATTGCTTTTTTGGAAAGCATTTGTTTTTTGAGCTTCTTTTTCTACCAATACTTTTCCGTTGAAAACTCCGGTTGAGCGATCAGAGAAAATTCCTTTATAATCCTGGAAACTTTCGCAGTTTGGAGCTGCATGGTTTACCAAAGTATAATGGTCAACGTGTTGTTTGTCATTTAATATGGAAATTCCGTTAAGTGTACTTGTCAATCTTTCACCAAAATGATAGAAGTTCAAGTTGTTACGCGTCAAATTTCCTCCAAAAGAAAATGTGTGGACAGAAGCGTGACTTTCTTGTTGTTGAGAAACATACGTATTATCAACTAAGTTCGCTTCGCTATTGTCATTTTGAATTTTGTAATAGTCAACAATCGCACGTTTTTGAGCAAAAATCTCTGTAACCGAATTGGTTAAAACCGGATTTTCGTTCAAACTTTGGTGACGCTCGATAATCTGAACATGTGAATTTTCGCCCACAATAACCAAATTTCTTGGCTGAACCATCAATGCAGCTTCATTTCCTGTAGAGAAATACATGATTTCGATAGGTTTATCAGCCACTTTCTTTTGCGGAATATTGATAAAAGCTCCTTCAGATGCAAAAGCCGTATTTAACGAAGTTAAACTTTCGTCTTTGCTTGCAATTTGGTTGAAGTAGGTATCAATTACCATTTTATATTTTGGTTTTGTCAATGCCGATGACATTAAACAAACATCGATTCCGTCGTGTGTTGTAGAAGACAAATGTGAGCTGAAAACACCATCAATAAACACTAATTTATAAGTGTCGATTTCGTGTAAAAAGTATTTTTTTACCTGATTAAATTCAATTGCATTTTCCTGCTTAGGAAAAACCGTAAAGTCATTTTTTAAGATGGCATTTAGCGATGTATATTTCCAAGCTTCTTCTTTCTTGGTTGGGAAACCTTTATTTTCGAAGTTTTTTAAGGCATTTGTGCGTATGTCATGCAAATCTGAATGTACATCGACACGCTCTTCAAAAGCCATAAAAGACGATACTAATTTTTCTTTTAAATCCATTTCTGTAGTTGTTTCCTTCGGAGTTTCAGGTTTCAAGTTTCAGGTTGATCTACTGGAACTTATTTCCTTTGAACTCTTTTTTATTGAGATAAGTGATAAAGTTTTTTATTTTACCACTTAAGTTTTCATAATCTGTTTTTAAAACTTCAAATTTTTGTTCTGAAATATATTCAAAATCAAAAACTCTATAAAGCTGAGATCTTGTTTCTCCAGCTGAACCTTTTGCGATTGATAGAAATTGTCGAAATTCTAAATTGCCATCTCTTTCAAAACCTTCAGCAATGTTATCCATTACTGAACCTGAAGAAGCTTTTATTTGATTTTTAAATCTGAAATCCGATTTTAATTCTGTTTCAATTGCAATAAGATGAATTTCTTTTGCTAATCGTCGAGCTTCTCTCCAAATTTCTAAATCCTCAAATCGAGTTATTGTTGCCATAATTTCTGTTTTATAATTTTAAGTTTAAACCTACAAAATATAGTTTAACTTGAAACTAAAAAAACATGAAACCTGAAACAAAAATTTTAGTTTTCTGCTTTAATCCAGTCGTATCCTTTTTCTTCTAACTCGTAAGCTAATTCTTTTCCTCCAGATTTTACGATTCTTCCATTGTATAAAACGTGAACGAAATCTGGAACGATATAATCTAACAAACGTTGGTAGTGCGTGATTACGATAATTGCGTTTTTCTCGCTTTTCAATTTGTTAACTCCGTTAGCCACAATTCTTAAAGCATCGATATCAAGACCAGAATCGGTTTCGTCAAGGATTGCTAATTTTGGTTCTAACATTGCCATTTGAAAAATCTCGTTTCTTTTTTTCTCTCCTCCGGAAAAACCTTCGTTTAAAGAACGAGATAAAAATTTACGATCGATTTCTAATAATTCAGATTTCTCACGAATTACTTTCAGCATTTCATTAGCGGGCATTTCTTCCTGACCGTTTGCTTTACGAGTTTCGTTGATAGCTGTTTTCATGAAGTTAGTTACGCTTACTCCAGGAATTTCTACAGGATATTGAAACGAAAGGAAAACTCCTTTATGTGCTCTTTCTTCTGGAGCAAGATCAGCAAGATCTTCTCCGTCAAGGAAAACTTGTCCGTCTGTAACTTCATAGTTTTCGTTTCCGGCAATAACAGCCGAAAGTGTACTTTTTCCAGAACCGTTTGGTCCCATGATGGCGTGTACTTCGCCAGCTTTAACTTCTATATTAATTCCTTTTAGGATTTCTTTATCACCAATTGAGGCGTGAAGGTTTTGTATTGATAACATTGTTTTTTTATTTTATATAAATGTCAATTCTATTTTTGTTGTTTGGTTTAGGATGTTGGCATTAAAATGCGCGTGTCCTAAATATTCCATGCCTAAATAATCGGCTGTTTTTTTGAACGGAATGTAAAAACTTTCTTCAATTTCATCGTCGTGAGAATTTGATATCACGCCAATTTTCTTTCCTCTAAGCTTTCGTCCGGTTTCTTTTTCAATTCGAATTAAATCCGAAAAGCGATCAAAGAAAACCTTCATAATTCCACTCATATTATACCAATATATTGGCGTTGCAAAAATTAAAGTGTCATAATTTTCGATGATACCTTTTATTAAAGGAAAAAAATCATCTTCTCTGTTTTTGCTTTCGTAATCGTAATAGGAAATATTAAAATCACTCAAATTAATTACTTCTATTCCGTGTTCTTTAGAAATTTCGTCTACAATTTTTGTTGTATTTCCGTTTTTTCTTGATGAACCTAAAATGATGACTGTTTTATTTCCCATCTTGCAATTATCCAACAGATCCTTCTAAAGAAATCTCTAATAATTTTTGAGCTTCAACCGCAAATTCCATTGGTAATTTGTTCAATACATCTTTACTGAAACCGTTTACAATTAAGGCAATCGCTTTTTCTGTCGGTATACCTCTTTGGTTGCAATAAAAAACCTGATCTTCTCCAATTTTACTTGTAGTTGCTTCGTGCTCTATTTTTGCCGATGGATTTTTACTTTCAATATAAGGGAAAGTATGCGCTCCACAATTGTTCCCCATTAAAAGAGAATCACACTGCGAAAAGTTTCTTGCATTCTCAGCTCTAGGGCTAATCTGCACTAATCCACGGTAACTGTTTTGTGATTTACCAGCCGAAATACCTTTAGAAATAATTGTCGATTTAGTGTTTTTTCCTAAATGGATCATTTTAGTTCCGGTATCAGCTTGTTGGTAATTATTGGTAACGGCGATCGAATAAAATTCTCCTACCGAGTTATCTCCTTTAAGTACACAAGAAGGATATTTCCAGGTTACAGCAGAACCTGTTTCTACTTGTGTCCATGAAATTTTAGCGTTTGTTTCGCATAAACCTCTTTTGGTTACGAAGTTGTAAACTCCACCTTTTCCTTCTTTGTTTCCTGGGAACCAGTTTTGAACGGTAGAATATTTAATTTCTGCATCATCCAAAGCGATTAATTCAACTACAGCTGCATGCAATTGGTTTTCGTCACGACTTGGAGCGGTACAACCTTCAAGGTAAGAAACATAACTTCCTGCATCTGCAATAACAAGAGTTCTTTCGAATTGTCCTGTTCCTGCCTGATTAATTCTGAAATAAGTTGAAAGTTCCATAGGGCAACGAACGCCTTTTGGAATATAGCAGAAACTTCCGTCAGAGAAAACTGCTGAGTTTAATGCTGCGTAGAAGTTGTCTTTTTGAGGTACAACAGTTCCTAAATATTTACGAACCAATTCCGGGTGTTCTTTTATTGCTTCAGAAATTGGACAGAATATAATTCCTTTTTCTCCCAAAGTTTTCTTGAAAGTAGTTGCCACAGAAACAGAATCGACAACAATATCCATAGCGACATTGTTCATCATTTTTTGTTCATCGACAGAAATACCTAACTTTTTATACATTTCTAAAAGTTCAGGATCTACATCGTCTAATGTTTTTGAAGGATCTACTTGTTTTGGTGCAGAATAATATGAAATTGCCTGAAAGTCAGGTTTTTCATAATGTACATTTGCCCATTCCGGTTCGATCATTTCTTTCCAGGCACGAAAAGCCTCGATGCGCCAGTCGGTCATCCATTGCGGCTCTTCTTTTTTTAGAGAAATAGCTCTTACGATATCTTCGTTTAAGCCAATAGGAAACGTTTCCGATTCGATATCGGTATAAAACCCGTATTCGTATTCTTTGGTTTCGAGTTCGATTTTTAAATCGTCTTCAGTATATTTTGACATTTTTTAGTTTTTTAAAACGCTTTAAAAAGAAATTCAAATCGTTTAAATTTGTGCTTAGATTCTTTTAATTTATAGTGAAAAAGATTCACCGCAACCACAAGTTCTGCTTGCATTTGGGTTATTAAATACAAATCCTTTTCCGTTCAACCCTCCTGAAAACTCCAGAATTGTTCCGGCTAAATATAGAAATGATTTTTTTTCAACTGCAATTGTTATGTCGTTGTCTACAAATATTTTATCGTCGTCGCCTTTGGTTTTATCAAATTTTAAATCATATGACAAACCAGAGCATCCACCGCTTTTCACACCTACGCGTACGTAATCGTGAGCGGCATCAAAACCATCATCACTCATCAGGTCGATGATTTTCTTTTTGGCTGTATCAGAAACTTTTATCATTGTTTATGGTATTTGTTTTTCCTTCATTTTAATTTGCATTTAAAAATGGTAATGAATTTATTACATTTTAAAGTGCTGTATTTCAATGCTGAAATTAAATTATCTGCAAAGATACGACTTAAAAACCTTTTTCCATAACGCTTCACATTATTATAACAAATGTTAAAATAGATAATAGTTATTTTGTGAAAATCAATTTGTTCTCCAAGCATATTTTCATTTGTTTTTTAAAAATTGTGAAAAAAAGAAAAAAATGATGTTTTTGTAAGATTTACATATCAATTATTCTGATAATATGTTAAAAATGGGTATTTATACGCATTGTGGGTTGTTAATTATAAGATATTTTTGCAGAAAATTGTGAGTAATTATGAAAAAACAGAATAAAAACAATTGGTTTAAAGTTCTTTTGGCAATCTTCTTAGTTTTTGGGCTTGGTTCTACGCTCTTTATTTTAAGTAAAGAATCTTATGATGTTGTAGAGAGACCTATAAAAAGAAGAAGTGATGAAGCCTTACGATTGAGCCTTGAAGCACTTGCGCAAAAGAATATTTTAGATTCTTTAAATACTTTAAAATTAGCTTACGATGTAGCGATTCTCGAAAAAACAGCTTTATCTCAGGAATTGGAGCTGGAAAAAATAAAGGTAGAAAACTTAATCGAAATTATAAAAATTTCCAGGAATCCATCTACTTTACAAATAGAGGTTTATCGTAAGCAATTATCAGATTTAAAAACTTCATTGGAATCTAAAATTGTAGAAATTTCAAATCTAAAATCTCAGAATAAAAATTTGTTAACCGAAATTGAGAGTCAGAATGTTGTAATGTACAAGCAAAAAGCTGAAAATGATACTTTAATTTCTAAACAAAAAAAGTTAGAATCAATTTTAAAAGATGCCTCAAGGTTGTCTCTAAATGGATTTAAAGTGATAGCGCTTCGCGAAAAAAAATCTGGAAAAGAACTTGAAACAGACAAAGCTAAAAACACTGATAAACTTAAAGTAAGTTTTTCTGTTAACGGAAATTCTGCTGCCAAAACAGGAAAAAGGGTTTTTTATGTTCAGGTTTTAGATCAGAAAAATAAGGTTCTGGGCGAAAATAAATTAGTTGAATTTGACAATGATAAAGCACTCGTTTACAGTTTTATTGTGGCGGTAGATTTTCAGGGAAAACCGGCAAATGTTTATGGAGTTTTAAATTCTTATGATTATGAATTTCAAAAAGGAACTTATTTTGTCAACTTCTTCGACAAACAAGAAATTATGGGAAGTTCTTCCATTACGCTTGAATAACTCATTTTGGTCCACAGATTAAACAGATTTTACTGATTTACACAGATTCTTTTTAATTAACCAAGCTTTCTAAGAATAAAAAAACACAGTGAAAATCAGCAGAACCCGTAAAAATCTGTGGGTAATTTTATATATGCCTGAGAATATTATGATTGAATGCTTAGCATAAGGAGATTGGATTTCCTAGTTTTGTTTTTCAATTAGAAATATACTCTTATGAAACTTTACCCAATAGAATCCGGAAATTTTAAATTAGATGGTGGTGCTATGTTTGGTGTTGTACCAAAAACAATTTGGAACAAAACGAATCCTGCCGATGCCAATAACTTAATTGATATTGCAGCGAGATGCCTGCTTATTGAAGACGAAAATCGCCTGATTTTGATTGATACCGGAATGGGAGACAAACAATCTGAAAAGTTTTTTGGATATTACTCGCTTTGGGGTTCGCATTCTATAGATAAATCGTTGGCAAAATATGGTTTTCACCGGGATGATATTACGGATGTTTTTATGACACATTTGCATTTTGACCATTGTGGAGGAAGTGTTCAATGGAATTTGGACAAAACGGGATATGAGCCAGCGTTTAAAAATGCCAAATACTGGAGCAACGAAAATCATTGGGAATGGGCAACAAAACCTAATTCTCGTGAAAAAGCTTCTTTTTTATCAGAGAATATTTTGCCAATGCAGGAAAGCGGACAATTGAATTTTATAAAACGTCCTGAAAGTGATTTTGCATTTTCTGAAGAATTAGGATTTGACATTTTTTACGTTGACGGTCATACCGAAAAACAAATGATTCCGCATATAAAATATAAAGATACAACAATAGTTTTTTGTGCCGATTTATTGGCAACAGCCGGACATATTCCGTTACCGTATGTAATGGGTTATGATACGAGACCATTATTGACAATGCCCGAGAAATCGAAGTTTTTGAACGCAGCTGCAGATCATAATTATTATTTATTTCTGGAACACGATGCACACAATCAAATAATAACGGTTGAACATACCGAAAAAGGTGTTCGTTTAAAAGATATTTTTACTTGCGAAGATATTTTGTAGAGAAATTTAAAATATAAAAAAATCCCATTTTCATGAATTTGAAAATGGGATTTTTTAGTTTGTAATGGTAATGATTAGTTGGTTTTAAACTTCCAAACCTGACCAATAGTTTCTCCGCCTTTATTATCTTTTACAACAACTTTCCAGAAGTATTCTTTTGTGGCTTCAAGCGTAACAGCATATGAGGTTGAACTTGTATTCTCACTTACTTTTGCTATTGGAGGATTTGTTGTTCCAAAATATACATCATAAGTCAGAACATCTGTAGCGTCAACATCCGTAGCTTGCCACTGTAAAGTGGCAGTTGCTGTAGTCAATACAATATTTATTGATGGTTCAACCAATTCCGGGGCAAAAGGCAAATGATTAACTACAGCTTCGCCAGAAGTATAAAGTTTAAAAGTGGATGAAGAAATGCTTGACAAACCTTTGCTGTCTGTTGCTTTTATTCTCCAATAATAAGCTGTATTTTTTTCTAATGTAATAGATGTATTATTTGTTGCAACATCAACTGTTTTCGCAATTTGTGAGAATGAATTATCTTTCGCAACCTCAATGTGATATGTTATTGCATCGTTATTAGCATCTGTAGAAGCATTCCATTGAAAGTTAACAGTATTGTCTACACATAATTTATTATCTGTTGGAGCAACCAAAGTGGGTACAGTTGGTGCTTCATTTTTAGGAGTTTCAGGGTCATCGCTTCCACCGCCACAAGCTGAAACAAGCAAACTAATGATTGATAAGTATATAAAATTCTTCATTTTTATTTTTTTATAATTTTAATATATTCCGGAGTTTCTAAATAGATTTTGGCTGCATAAATTCCCGAAGGTTGATTTTCAAGATTTAATTGTGCTTTTCCGTTTTCGATATTATAGGCTTTAGTCGAAACTAATTGACCTCCAAAATTGTATAATTCTATTGTAACTTCATTTTTGCTCGTTGGAATTTCAATTTCAAAATTTCCGGATGTTGGATTTGGATAAGCTGAAAGTGATTCTATTTGAGATTCAAAATCCGAAGAAGAAACTTTTTTAGCATAAATACCTTCACAAGCTTTTGCTGTTGCAACTTCTACTAATGCATCTTTGTTTACATCTATAGAAAATGCAGCATCATTAGTTTGAAACTCTTCTGTGCCATTCACAAAAACTGTAAAAGGTGCAGTTCCTTGTGTGATTTCTATATCAACAGTTTTAGATGTAGTTTTAGATGTTCCGGCAACAGTTGTTGCTTTTGCGATTGTTACATTAAAGTTTTGTTCAAAAAGTTCGTTAGGAATAGTAATTGAAATGGTGTAGTTTCCTGGAGTTAAATTGGAATAATTCAAAACATTATTGGTAAAGGCTAATGTTTTTCCATTAATTTTTGCCTCATAAGCATAAGTTTCTTTGGCAGTGATACTTATTTGACCATTATTTTCACCAAGACAAGTTTCTCCTTTTGCTTCTATAGTAAAATTATTTGCAGGAAGAGTAAGAGGTCCGGCGCAATCTTCAGAAAATCTAACATTAGGATCTGCATAATATGACCAGTTTGTTTTGGCATATTTAGCATCAGTAACCTGAATACATTTTAGATCTGGATTGTTTTTGTAATTAGGAACATCAAGATTGATGTAAAGCTCTTTTATACCATTTTGTAAATTTAAATTGGTAAGCTTGTTATTATTACAATTTACATAATGTACCTTCTTATTTTTTGAGATATCAAAAGTAGTTAACTGATTATTGTAAAAATCAACATATTCTAACACTAAATTATTTACAGGGTTTAAAACTTTAAGCTTATTGTTTGAAACTAGTAAATAAGATAATAAAATATTTTTTGTTATATCTATTTCAGTAAGTTGATTTTGAGATAAATAAACATCCGTTAGTTTTAAATTTTTAGATAAATCAATAGTAGATAAATTATTATTACTAGCAGTTAATTTTTTTAATTCAGGTAAAAACGTAACATCTAATTCATTTAACTGAAGCGATGTGCACTCTAATTCCTTAAGTTTTAGATTTTTTGAAATGTCAAATCCAGATATTGTATTTGTACCACAAGAAAGGATTGCCAGATTGATGTTTTTTGTAACATCCAAACTAGTTAATTTATTATTTGAACAATTTAGATCTAATAAGTTTGGTGATGCAGTTACGTTTATATCAGTTAATAAATTACCACTACAGTTGAAGTAAATTAAACTTGGTTTATTAGTTGTATCTAATCCGGTTAATTTATTATTTTCAACATATAACTGCACTAAGTTGTTTTGATTAGTAAGATTCAGACTTGTCAATTCATTGTTGCTGCAAGCTAACAAAGTTAATTTATTGTTTGTTATATCCAGATTTTTTAATTTATTGCTTTTACAGCTAATTTGATCTAACTTTTTATTGTTAGACACATTCAGTTCTGTTAGGGCATTGCGAGAAACATCTATATAAGACAAATCTGTATTATTTGAAATGTCTAAAGATGTTAACTTGTTTGAAGAACAGTTCAGGTTATTCAACTTTGTATTTTTGCTAAGATCTAAAGTAGTCAGTAGATTACCTTCACAGTATAATTGTGTTAATGCAGTATTTTTAGAAACATCCAGTTTAGTGATTTTTCCACAACCACCGCCATTGCTTGAAATACAGCCGTTTCTGCATTCTAGTACCTCTAATGCAGTAAAATCTTGTATTCCTGTTAAATCAGCAACTAGTGTTGGTTCAACTTTTAATGATTTTACAGTAGCAATTCTTGGAGTTAACACTTTTCCATCAGGCTCACCGGAATCTATACCCAGCTCAATCAATCTTTTTTCAAACTCTTTATCAGGAATAAGTGTATATGATGGTGCAGAACAAGCTGTTGAAGTATAATTAAAGTATGGATCTTTTTTTATCCAGTTTTGTGTTGAATAATTTACATCGTCAACTTGTACACAATATAAACTTGGATCTCCTATTAAATTTATAGTTGTAATTTTGGTATTGTTACCGTTTTTTAAATTTATTTCACTTAATGTGGTAGTGTATTGACAAATTACTGTAGTTAAATTAGTGTTTTTAGATAAATCCAATGTTTTAATCTGACCCCAGTTACAATTAAAATAATTTAATTTTAAATTTTTAGAGACATCAATGCTTGTTAGCTTTTTTGTTCCACAAGAAATTGATGTTAGATTGATGTTTTTTGTAAGATCTATATTTGCTATTTCAGTATCAGAAAAATTAACACGATCTAATAAAATGTTATTAGACAAATCAAGAGTTGTCAATGGATTTATAAAACAGTTGAGATCAATTAAATTCAGGTTTTTTGAGACATCAATTGAAGTTAATAAATTAGAGTCACAATATAAGGTGTATAGATTTGTATTTTTAGAGACATCTAAAGTAGTTAATTTGCTATTGCTTACGTTTATAAGACGTAATCCTGTATTTTTACTAACATCAAAAGAAGTTACTTTTGTACCTGAACAAGTGAATGTTGTTAACGCCTGATGTTTTGAAATATCAATTGTATCGATTAAAGTGTTATCTAATGATAATGTTTGTAAATTAGGGTTGTTAGTTATGTTAATTGTAGCAACTTTATTTTCTCTGCAAATTAATGTTGTTAATTTTTTATTATTAGAAACATCTAAACTGGTCAATTTATTTGTGGAACAATTTAAAGACATTAGGTTAGTGTTTTTAGAGACATCTAATGTTTTTAATAAGCCATCAGCTTCTGCAGTAGCATAATAATAATTGCCTCCAGTTGCAGACAATGTTTCTAAAGCTGTAAAATCCTGAATTCCTGTTAAATCAGAAATCACTCTTGTATCGACTGTTAATGATTTGACGGTTTGGATTTTCGATGTTAACACTTTTCCATCTGTTGCACCGCTGTCAATACCTAAAAAGATTAATTTTTTTTCGAATTCAATATCTGGAATCAAAGTATATTGCAAAGGAATACTAGCAACATCTACAACAGAAACATTGTCAATTAAAACTTCAGTATTTACAGAGCCGTTAGCGTAGATATCTATTTCAATGTTTTCTGAAACAGTCGGGGTATAATCAAATTCAATTTTTCTCCATTCTGTAGAAGAAGAAGTAACATCAGATTTTTTAATTATTTCTTCTTTGAAAGTACTTGGTTTATGATATAAACTCAAATCAACAGAATACAACGCTCCTCTTAAAATCTTATGGTATAAAGTTACACGATACGTTTTATTTGCCGTAACAGGAAAATATTCGCTGTTAATGTAATTGAAAGTTCCGGTAACAATCCCTACATTGACACTTGATGAACCATTTTGAGCTGTTGTGCTCTGAGAAACCAAGCCGTTAAAATAACGATACCAGTTATCTGGCTGCGAGGATGAAGACCAAATTTCAAAGTTTCCATTCGGGACTAAATTGGTCTGCGCATAAAAAGAAAAATTTGCTAATAATAGCAACAAGAGTAGTTTTGTTTTCATAGATTACATTTATGGTTTTGGAAATACAAGAGTACGAATTACAATTGGAGTTTTATTACGGGATCCCGTATTAAAAGACAAATAATTGTATGTCTTTTTGTTTGTAATTAAAGTATTGATTTTAAGTTAAATAGCTGTGATATATGGTAAAAAAATGTTTTTTGTTTAAAGAGCATAAAAATAAAAAGCCTCATTTTCAAGTAAATGAAAATGAGACTTTTTAGCTTAAAGAATTCAATTATTCCACAATTACCTTCTTAGCCGAAGCCGCATCGTGATTGATTAAATAAATGTAGTAAACACCTTTTGGCAATCCAGATAAATTGATTGTATTATTTGTATTGTTTGAATTTAAAGTAAACGTTTTTACGAGTTGTCCTAATTCATTATAAACGTTTGCCTGTTCTAAAGTGATATTTAGAATATTTACTTCACCATTTGTTGGATTTGGATAAATCGTAGCTCTTGCAAAAACTGAATCTTCGATGCCTAATGTTTTACAAGTATTAGAATAAGTAGTTGTTGATTCTTTAATATTTGACCAATTAGCATTCGAATAATCTGCATCATCAACCTGAATACAACTTAAAGTTGTAAGTCCTAAAAAACTTGTATATAAACCAGTTGCTGCATTTTTGCCGGTTTGTGTTGGCAGAATGAAGTTTCTGTTATTGCCATTTCTTAGGTTAAGTGATACCAATGGATTATTTGCTACATAAACAATTGTAAGTTTTGTGTTTTTAGATAAATCTAAAGTGGTAAGCTGATTTGAAGAAGCATTTAATATTTCTAAAAGACCATTGTTGCTTACATCTAAAGTTTTAAGTTGATTATTACTCACATCTAGATAAGTCAATGACGTGAAATTTTCAATACCTGACAAATTAGAGATATTGCTGTTGGAAAGGTCTAAAACAGTTATACCACTGATGTTTGCAGCAGTAATTTTTCCATTTAAACCATCAGTATCTATTCCTAAATCAATCAATTTTTGTTCGAAATTTTGATCTGGAATTGCAACAAAAGAAGAAGAACAATCTGAGCTATAGTTTGCTGTTACATCTTTTCTATCAGCCCAATTTGCATTCGAATATGCAACATCATCAACCTGAATGCAAGTTAAATTTGGATTATTTGTAAATATTGTTTTGTGCTGTTCAACTACAAAATTTGTATTGTTTCCATTTTTTAAATTCAAATAAGTCAGTTCATTCGAATAGCAAACTAAATCATATAAAGCAACATTTTTAGAAACATCAAGGCTTTGTAATTTATTTCTGTAACAATGCAATTCTTTCAAGGCTGTATTGGTAGATACATCCAGATTTGTTAATTGATTATCAGGACAATCTAATGATTCTAAATTAGTTAGGTTAGAGATATTTAGGTTAGTTAATAAGTTTTCAAAGCAGTATACTGTTTGCAATAGTTTATTTTGAGATAAATCTAAAGTTGTTAATTTATTTGTGAAACAATCTAAATACCATAAATCAGGATTTGCGGTCAAATTTAAACTCATTAATTTGTTTTCATAACATTCAAGTTGTTTAAGCTTGGTGTTTTGAGAAAAATCAAGTGATGTTATTTGGTTTTTTCCACAATTTAAAACTTCTAAAGCACTAAATGCTTCAATACCGGTTAAATCACTAATAGAAGAATTATAAAGTTCTAAATCAGTAACAGAAGCAATATTTGAAGTCAAAACTTTTCCATCAGCAATGCCCGAATCAAGACCTTCGCTAATTAATTTGTTTTCAAAATTTATATCGGGAATTAATGTATATGGAGAAGTACAGATTTCATTATAAGAAGCTGTGGCATCTTTTTTAGCACTCCAGTTTGTGTTGGCATACGCTAAATCATCAACTTGAATACAAGTTAAATTTAGATTGTTTGTAAGATTTAGATATGCAAATTTAACATTGTTTGCATTCTTCAAATTTAGACTCGTTAATTGGTTAGAATTAGAATATAAACCGACTAAAGCAGTATTTACGCTAACATCCAAAGTGGTTAGCTGATTTTTAGAACAATTTAAAAATTCTAAAGCTTTATTTTTGCTTATATTCAAATTTGTTAATTGATTAGATTGACAATATAGCTCTGTTAGAGTAGTGATTTTAGAAACATCCAATTGGGTTAATTTATTTTCGCGACAATCCAGCAGTTTTAAAGCTGTATTCCTACTTACATCCAAACTGGTTAATTGACTAGTATTACATCCCAAAAATGTTAACGCAGTATTTGAGCTTACATCCAAAGCAGTATATTTGTTTGAACCCGAATCTAATTTTGTTAACGCTGTATTCTTACTTACATCTAATACTGTTAATTGATTTGAATAACAGCTCAAATTAAGTAAAGCAATATTGTTACTTACGTCTAAAGAGGTTATTTTATTGTTGTTACAGTCTAGAGTAGTCAGAGCTATATTTTTACTTACATTTACTGTTGTTAATGAATTTTGACCACAATACAAATCAGTTAATGATACAAAGTCTTGTATTCCTGTTAAATCAGAAATATTACTTTTGGTAAGGTCTAATAACTTTACAGTGCTAATATTGGAAGTAAGTACTTTTCCATCAACAGTACCAGAATCAATACCTAAATCAATTAATTTTTTCTCAAAATTTGCATCAGGAATTAATGTGTAATTAGTTGTATTGCCTGGAACATACAAAGCTAAAATTTCTTCAGGAGTCAATACACGATTCCAAATAGCAATATCATCTATTGTTCCCTTAAAGCCTTCTTTTACAGTATCTCCTGAAATTCTTTGTCCAATTCTAAAGATATTTCCAATAGTATTTAAACTCACTGCTTTTTGATCAACATACTTGCCATTTACATATATCGAAAGTTTCGTTCCGTCATAAGTAACCGTAAAAAAGTACCAATCATTGTTAGCATAATCAAAATTATTGATGTAAAAGTCGTCACTAGAAAAACTCGCTCCGCTTATCATTTGTAGATAACCTTTACTATAAACAGAAAGGGAAAGTCTTTGTAATTTGGCTAAAGAACCATAATTAAAAATAGATGCGTCATATTTATTCGGATCAGAAAAAGCATCATTAGTCTTAAACCATCCCGAAATTGTTCTTGCCGCATTGTTTTTGGGAATATTTGGTATAGCAGCATCAATATAACTGTTTACACCATCAAAATTATAGGCAGCATTGCTATTCCCGAATCTGTCTGATGTTAAAGTAGCTGCTGTAACAGTTCCACTTGATCCGTTACCGCTTGTATCATTTGCATTTCCATTAAAAGGATAATAAGCAACCAAACCATCTGTTGGTATTTGAGCATTTATTTGTAAACAGGAAAAAATTAAAAGTAAGAGTAAAGTTTTTTTCATAAATAGGATTTTACGTTTTTGGCAGTACAAGAATACGAATTAGAATTGAATTTTAATTACGGAAAGACGCATTAAAGAGATTAATATGAAATCGTTAGCATACTTACCGAAAATACATTTGTAAATAAAAGCTTTCTTTTATAGCAAAAAACCACTTAAATTGCTGCAAATAAATCATAACACAGTGTTAAGGGCTAGTTTTTTGTAACAAAAAAGTATAATTTAGACCCATCTTTTAACTTTACATTTATAATATAGATACATGAGTCATATAAAACCTCTCAAATTATCTGCTTTTGCATTACTTGTTTTAGCAGGTTGCAGCGCTACTATGCAAGCGCAAGTTTCAACTTCTAAAGAATTTATTACAGCTCCTTTAGCGGTTGTTAAAAAAACTCCGGTTACCGAAAATGAATTAAAAAGATGGAGTCATCTTGATCTGATTAAAGATTCGATTCCGGGAATGAGTGTTGATAAGGCTTATGCCGAATTATTACAAGGAAAAACAGGTAAAAAAGTAATCGTAGGCATCGTTGATTCTGGTGTTGATATTGAGCACGAAGATTTGAAAGGAATGATCTGGACAAATGCTAAAGAAATTGCCGGTAACGGAATCGATGATGATAAAAACGGATTTATAGATGATGTTCACGGATGGAATTTCCTTGGAAATGCTGTTGCTGAAAATCTTGAAATGACTCGTATCATCAAAAAGAAAGATGACGGATCTGCTGAATATAAAAATGCATTAGCTCAGTATACTGAAAAATACGAGAAAGCACTAAAAGATAAAGAACAGGTAGATTTTTTATTAGATGTTCACGCAACGATTAAAAAAGAGTTAAACAAAACGACTTATAAAGTTGAAGATCTAAGCGCTATTACTTCTACAGATCCAAAAGTGACCAGAAGTAAAATGATCATGACTCAGGTTTTTACAAATGCAGGGCCAACTTTTGATCCTGAAGCTGATTTTGAAGAATACAGAGAACAAGTTTACGATCAGTTAAATTACAACTTAAATAAAGAATTTGACGGAAGAAAAGTCGTAGGAGATAATCCTGAAGATATAAAAGACAATCATTATGGTAATAATATTGTTTTTGGTCCGGACAAAGAAAAAGCACTTCACGGAACACACGTTGCAGGAATCATTGCGCAAATTCGCGGTAATAATTTAGGCGGAGACGGAGTTGCTTCGAATGTTGAAATCTTAACCGTAAGAGCAGTTCCTGATGGGGATGAGTATGATAAAGATATTGCATTGGCCATTCGCTATGCGGTTGATAACGGTGCAAAAGTAATCAACGGAAGTTTTGGGAAAAGTTTTTCACCGCACAAACAATGGGTTTATGATGCAATTAAATATGCTAAGAAAAAAGATGTTTTAATTGTTCATGCTGCTGGTAATGATGGTTATAATATTGACGAAACAAAAAACATCAACTATCCAAATGATTCAGAAGATAACATCAAAGAATTTTCAGATAACGTAATCACTATTGGAGCCATTAATAAATCTTACGGAGAAGGCGTAATCGCTAATTTTTCTAACTTCGGAAAAATAAATGTAGATGTTTTTGCTCCGGGTGAAGAAATTTATGCAACCGTTCCAAACAATAAATACAAATACTTGCAAGGAACATCGATGGCATCACCAAATGCTGCAGGAGTTGCTGCTTTAATTAGATCATACTATCCAAAATTAAAAGCTTCTCAAGTAAAACAAATTTTAATGGATTCAGGAGTTGCACTTCCCGGAACAGTTGCTTTGGGAGAAAATAGCGATATAAAACCAGCAGCAGAGTCGTCAAAAACAGCTAAAATGGTAAATGCTTACAATGCATTATTAATGGCTGAAAAAATGTCTAAAAAATAACACCATAAATATACTAATCCAGTGGAAGAGTGCGAACTCTTCCATTTTTTATTATAAAAATCATGCATAAAATTATTCTACTTTCTTTTTTGAGTTTTGGTTTAAACTCAGCTTTTGCACAAAGCGCTCCGTATTGGCAACAACATGCTGATTATAAAATGGAGGTTTCGATGGATGTAAAAAATTATCAGTACAAAGGAAAACAAGAGTTGGTTTATACCAATAATTCTCCTGATACTTTAAGAAAGGTATTCTATCATTTATTTCCAAACGCTTTTCAGCCCGGAAGTGAAATGGATGCCCGTCTTCATTTTATAAAAGATCCCGACGGAAGAATGGTCAATAAAGTAAAAGGTGCTGATGGAAAAGATGTAAAACAAAGCAGAATTGAAACTTTAAAACCAAACGAAATCGGTTTTTTAAAAATCAACAATTTTAAACAAGATGGTGTTTCTGCACAAACAAGAGTTTCAGGAACAATTCTGGAAGTAACTTTGGCAAAACCAATTTTACCAAATTCTAAATCAACTTTTACATTAGATTTTGATGGACAAGTTCCGGTTCAGATTCGCCGTTCAGGACGTAATAATTCTGAAGGAGTTGAATTATCAATGTCACAATGGTATCCAAAATTAGCCGAATTTGATTTCGAAGGCTGGCACGCAGATCCATACATCGCAAGAGAATTTCACGGTGTCTGGGGTAATTTTGATGTAAAAATTACAATTGATAAAGAATACACAATTGGAGGTTCAGGATATTTGCAGGATAAAAACCAAATTGGTCATGGTTACGAAGATGCCGGTGTAACGGTTACTTATCCTAAAAAAGCAAAAACATTAACCTGGCATTTTATAGCGCCAAATGTTCATGATTTTACCTGGGCCGCTGATAAAGAATATACTCATGATATTGTAAAAGGACCAAATGATGTTGATTTGCATTTCTTCTACAAAAACAATCCAAAAACAACGGCAAACTGGAAACAATTAGAACCTCTAATGCTGAAAGTTATGGATTATTATGATCACAGAGTTGGGCAATATCCATACAAACAATATTCATTTATTCAGGGTGGAGATGGCGGAATGGAATATGCAATGTGTACGCTAATGTTAGGAAACGGAACGCTGGAAGGAATTCTGGGAACTGCAACTCATGAATTGGGTCACTCTTGGTTTCAGCACATTTTGGCTTCAAACGAATCTAAACATCCATGGATGGACGAAGGTTTTACAACCTATATTGAAGATAGCGCTTTGAATGAATTAAAAGGAGATAAAAAAGAAGTAAATCCGTTTAAAGGAAATTATGCTGCTTATTATCAATTGGTTCAATCAGGAAAAGAGCAGCCACAAACAACACATGGCGATCGTTACGATGAAAACAGACCGTATAGTATTTCATCTTATGTAAAAGGAAGTATCTTTTTGTCGCAATTAGAATATGTAATTGGAAAAGAAAATCTTGACGCTACTTTAAAAAGATATTTTAACGATTTTAAATTCAAGCATCCAACGCCAAATGATATCAAAAGATCGGCAGAAAGAGTTTCTGGAGCTGAGTTAGATTGGTATTTAATCGATTGGGCACAAACAGCCAATACTATTGATTATGGTATTAAAGATGTTGCTGATAATGGAGGAAAAACAACCGTTACTCTGGAAAGAATTGGAAGAATGCCAATGCCAATCGATTTAAAGGTAGAATATAAAGACGGAACTTCTGAAAATTTCTATATTCCTTTGAGAATGATGAATTTCATTAAACCAAATCCAAATTCAAACGAAAAAAGAACAGTTTTAGAAGATTGGGCTTGGGCACAATCAAACTATAGTTTTGCAATCGACAAAAACAAAACAGCAATCAAAAAAATCACAATTGATCCAAGCGGATTAATGGCTGATATAAAAGCTGCCAATAATGTTTTTGAAGTAAAGTAAAAAATTTAAAATTATTTTTAATGAAGCCAAAGCAAGATTTATTCTGGCTTTGGCTTTATTGTTTTAAAAAAATAGTACTTTATTTTAATAATCATTGCTATGCCTTCAGCACACAGGAAGTTATAATCTATACACCTTTATTAGAATACAATTAAGATATAGAATTAGTGCAGATATATATAGTATCAATGCCAAATACAATGATTTCCACTAGTGAAATTTAATAATTAAATTACTACCTTGGCGCCATTAAAATAGCAAATATTGAGAATTTTTGCGAATTTACGAGCTAAAACAAATTAACAAAACCGATCTGTTTACAAATGAAAATTAGAAAAATTGGACCCAATAATGATTTACATGAAATTAAAAATACGAAAAGAAAACCTTACAAAATTATCGTCTTTGCTGTAATCATTCTTTCAACAGCAACTTTTTTTGGCTTTAAATATTTAAAAAAACCACCCGTTGCTATTTGTTTAGATTCAGATACAAAAGTCTATAACGAATACAAAGACGCAGTTGTACTTATAAAACACAGCTATGGTTATTTTGCAAAAATTAAAGGAAAGGAAATTCAGCTTACTACTGAAGATGCAAAAGAAGAAACGGTTTTCGGAACAGGTTTTTTCGTAGACAGAGACGGAAAAATATTGACAAACAGCCATGTTTTACAGCCATGGAACTCATCAGAACAAGAGCAGGAAAAAGTAAACACTACTATAAGAAATCTAAGATTGAAAATTGCTTCAATTCTTACTACTGATATTTCAGAAGAGGAGTATCAAAGTTTTATTGAAAATAACTGGAAAGTTGCATCTGCTTATGACGAAAGTGAAGGCGAAGGTGATTATGAGGGCGAAGGAGAAGGTGAAGAAAGAACTGAAGAGCCAGCGGGTGAAGAATTTGTGAGTTCAAATGATACAGAAGAAGATACAACCAAAGTAACAACAGATATTGCAGCTGCTATACCTGTTAAAGAATATGTATCTAAAGAAGATATTGAGGTATATGTAAAAACTGTAGAAATTGCGGTAGCTCTTCATGATTCGGATGACCAATGGCTTAGTTGTGAGATCGAAAAAATTTCAGAAGATGCCAATATTGATTTAGGTACTGTACTGTTGACGGATCATAAAACCCCGCAAAGTGTTGTGAATATCATCAATCTTGATAATGCGGTTGAAGATGATGCTTCTTTAAATCCCGGACAGAAAGCAATAATGGTTGGTTATCCTTTAGGAATGGATTTAGCACAGACAAATTCAGGTATAAAAGTGCAGCTTTATGATGGTAAAATAAGTAAAGAATCAGACGGGAATAAAATTCAATACAGTATCACTTCTACGCATGGTGCCAGTGGCGCACCGGTATTTAATGAGTGCGGTCAACTAATTGCAGTCAATTTCAGCGGAGTAGATGAGGTACAAGGTTTTAATTTTGGGATTGTAGCAAAGCATATTCATACTTTCTAATTAGAACCTCTTAAGAATTTATTGTTTTTTCTTCTTTGTAATTAAATAAAAAATCCCTTTTTTAATATGAATAAAACTTTTACTATTTGTGCATTAATGGTTTATAGTGCAGTTTTTTCTCAAATACCAACTTTGGATGTAAAAAATCAAAAAAAACATCCAGTAATCCTGCAGGAAGTAAAAATTGAAACCAAAATTTTAGGAAATCTTGCATCAACTACCGCAACTTATATATTTTTCAATCCTGGTGATAGAATTTTAGAAGGAACATTTACACTTCCGTTACCGGAAGGAGTAAGTATAAGCGGCTATGCTTTAGATATCAACGGAAGCTTAAGAGATGCAGTTCCTGTTCCGAAAGAACGAGCTAAAGAAATATTTGAAAGTGTTGAAAAAAGAAATATAGATCCCGGTATTATTGAAAAAGTAGCCGGAAATAATTTTAGAACCAGAATTTATCCAATTACGGCCAGAGGCACAAGATTCATTAAAATTACATACAATCAGGAACTAAAAAATTCTGCTACCGATTATCAGTATTTTTTAAGTTTTGCCAATGCAGTCAATATTCCAAAATTTAATTTAAAAGTATTGGTTAATGAAAGTCTGACAACTCCTAAAATTACGGAAAATCCAGATGGAAGTTTTACTTTTCAAAAACAAGGAAATCAATGGATTGCTGAGATTAATAAAGCAAACTTTACGCCAAATGAAAATCTCAAAATAACTATTCCAAAAGTAAACGAGTCTTCAAAAGTGCTGTTGCAAAAAGCATCTGGTGATAAATTTTATTTTGCAGCGAGTGTTTCAACGGATTTCCCTGTGAAGGAAAAATCAAAATCTCATAAGATTGCAATTATTTGGGATAATTCATTCAGCGGATCAAAGAGAAGCCATTCAAAAGAGCTTGACTTTCTTAATTCTTATTTTTTAGAGAATAAGGATGTTGCAGTATCATTTGTGCTTTTAAATAATATTCTCGAAAAAACAGAAGAATTTACTGTTTCTGGTGGAAACTGGAGTGCATTAAAAAACAGAATTGCTGACTTGAAATATGATGGTGGAACCGACTTTGGTGCATTAAAAGAGATTTCAGGAATAGAAGAATATCTTTTGTTTTCTGACGGAATTTCAAATTTTGGTGATTTGACTTTAAAATTCAAAAAACCGGTAAACAGTATAGTAAGTACGCCAACTTCAGATTTTAACCTTCTTAAACTTTTGGCATCGCAATCAGGAGGGAATTTTATCAATCTTAATGAATTAGACACTCAGTCTGCTCTAAAAACATACAATAAACAGCCTGTTATATTTTTAGGATTTAAAGAAAGTGCTGATATACAAGATTTATTTCCAAATGTTGGAACTGCAGTAAATGAGCCAGTGAATATATTTGGAATTTCATCTCCAAATTTGGGCAAACTTACGGCTCTTTTTTCTGTAGGAAATAAGAAATTTGAAGTTCCCGTAGATTTTAATACTGCTGTAAAAGTTGATAACTGGCCAATTGCACAGTTTTGGGCACAAAGAAAAATCAATGATCTTGAATTGAATTCAACTCAAAACCGTGTTGAAATCACAAATTTGAGCGAACAGTTTGGCGTGGTAAGTAAAAATACCAGTCTTATCGTATTGGATGATGTTAATGATTATGTGCGTTACGGAATTAAACCTCCGCAGGAATTATTATCGGAATACAACAAAATTGTTTCAAGAAACAAAAAAGAAATTTTAGAAAAAAGAAAAACCCTTCTATCCAAGTCTTTTGATATAACCCGTGAACTGGTAACCTGGTGGAATAGCGAGTTTAAACCTGTCGAAAAAAAGCAATATCCTAAGATTTCAAATCAGTCATTATCAGAATCAACAAATAAAGATCAGCTAGAAGATAATGCTGTTTATAGTAGTGAAGAAATGGCTAGGTCAACAAAATCTACAGGTAAAATAACTTTGGTAGATGTAGAGAGCAATCAAGAGTATATGAAAGATTTTCAGACTTTACAGTCTGCAGAATTGATTTATCAGAAATATCTTGAAAATCGTCCTAAATATGAAAATCAGGTAACCTATTATTTTGATGTTTCTAAACTGTTATTTAAAAAAGGAGACAAAGCACTTTCTCTAAAGGTTTTAAGTACATTAGCAGAGCTTGATCTGGAAAATGAAGAGTTATACAAGACTATATATTATCTTTTGAAACAGAGAGGTAATTACGAAAAAGAATTATGGATTACCCAGAAAATTTTGGAATGGAGACCATTCGATTCTCAAAGTCACAGAGATTATGCATTGGCCCTCATTGATAATAAAAGACCTCAGGAAGCTCTGAATGTCTATAAATCCATGCTTTATCAGGAATATACAGATGAAATTTCAGTAAGAGACAACGGTATAGAGGAGATTTTGATTATGGAAATTAACAATATTCTGAACCAAAACAAGAATGTTGATGCAAGCAAAGTAGATGATCGTCTAAAAGCAAATCTTCCGGTAGACATTCGTATTGTAATTAACTGGAATAAAGACAATACAGATATAGACCTTTGGGTTACAGATCCAAGAGGAGAAGATTGCTCCTATTCTCATAAATCTACAGAAATTGGAGGAAGATTAAGTAATGATTTTACTCAGGGTTTTGGCCCTGAACAGTTTTTACTAAAAAAAGCCATAAAGGGTAAATATAAAATTAAAACCAATTTTTTTGGAGAGAGACAGAATATACTTTCCGGCCCAACAACAGTGATGGCAGAAGTGTATTTGTATTACTCTGATGGAAGACAAGAACGTAAAATTGCTGTTTTCCAGAGTCAGAAAGAAAATAAACGCGAAAACGACAGTAAAATTCTTATTGGAGAATTTGAGTTTTAGAAAACTTAAAAAAGCCCTTAAAAATATTTTTAAGGGCTTTTTGGTTTTTTTCAAATTTATCTAAAAGTAATTTATATTGTTTTTACTTCAATAATGGTATCAGAATTAGTTTTCTTAAAAGGAAACCATTGCTTGTAGCTCGCGCATCTCCAAAGCCATTCAAGTGGTCCGTAATTGTATTTAGACAACCACCATTTACTTATAAATAATTGGAGAATAAAGACAAAAATAGCCAGTGCAAAGAAAAACCAATAGGGCATTGTCGCTTTGATTCCCAAACCAATTCCCGAAAAAATAAGAGCAGTAAAAATATTTTGTGCAATATAATTGGTCAATGTCATTTTGCCGCCCGCACTAAAATAACTGAAAACCGTTTTGAGTTTTCCATTAGCGAATAAGAGCGTAATTCCGGTTGCGATAAAAACCATTGTACTTAAAATTAGCCAGAAATAAGGGTGGAAAAATTTAAGAAAGCCAGCTTTGTATTCAATAGCGACGAAGAAAACAACACCAATTATAATGGCAATAACTAAGCTGCTTATAAGTACATATTTCAAAAGTTTTTTCATTTCGTTCAACCTGTCAAAAAAGTTTAATTTTTGAAGCATAACCCCAAAAAGCATGCAGCCCAGCATTACAATATGTGCTGTAATAGCATAACCTGGAGAAATGATTTGTTGGTGAAAAGTAGCCAGTAAATTAAATTTAAAAAACTCCAGCCAGTTTCCGGAATAATAGAGTTTTAAATAGTCAGGATTTGAAATAATGTCAATCCTTTCAAAATTAAAACTTTTGATGTAAGCCATTACAAAAGGAACGATAAGGATTAGGACAGCAGAAATAATGCCCAATGTTTTTGTCGAACATTTATAAAAGAGCAATAATACAAGTCCTAAAAAAGCATAATCTTTTAATATGTCCCCAAACCAAAAAGCAGAATGGATAAAAGCCAGTATAAAAAGCAAAAACATTCGCCAGCTAAAAAAGGTAACAGGGTTTTTGCCTTTTGCAGTGACATTATTAATTAAAATAGCAAAGCCATAGCCAAATAAAATGGTTAATAAAGTCCATGATTTTCCGGCGAAAAAAAACTGATCAAACTTAGATAATATTTCAGATAAAACATTGTTGGTTTCGTTTGGTACACTAATGTGCGGAAGACCACCATAATTGCCAATAACTACACCTAATATGGCCCAGCCACGAAGAATATCGACAATAGCAGTTCTTTTGCCTTGTTCGATAGGATGATAAGAATTTGTCATTTGATTAACGTTTTTGTTGTGATTTGATTGATGATTTTAGATAAATTTGAAATTATTCTGATACAGCCAAAAATATGAAATTATCTAATCGAATAATTATCTTTAAAATATCTTTCATAAAAAAAGCGCGATAATCTAAAGAATTACTTTTAGATTATCGCGCTTTAAAGGGTTGATGAATAATGGAGCTTAACTCAAATGGTCAAGCATATCTTTTGTCATCGATTCAAGATCAAAGGTATGTTTCCAGTTCCAGTCTTCTCTTGCAGAACGATCATCAATACTTGCCGGCCAGCTGTCCGCAATTTTCTGACGGAAATCAGGTTTGTAAGTAATCTCAAATTCAGGAATATGTTTTTTAATTTCAGCAGCAATTTCAGTCGGAGTAAAACTCATTGCAGCCAAATTATATGACGAATGTATTTTGATATCTTCAGCAGGAGCTTTCATGATATTGATAGTCGCTTCAATTGCATCATCCATATACATCATTGGCATTTTGGTTTCTGAAGATAAAAAGCATTCGTATTTTTTATCGGCAATAGCCTTATAAAAAATATCAACCGCATAATCTGTAGTTCCGCCGCCCGGAGGAGTAGACCAGCTAATTAAACCAGGATAACGAATGCTGCGAACGTCAACACCATAAATATTATGGTAATATTCACACCATCTTTCGCCCGCTTGTTTACTAATTCCGTAAACCGTTGAAGGTTCCATTATGGTATATTGAGGTGTGTTTTCTTTAGGAGTTGTTGGTCCAAAAACAGCAATACTCGATGGCCAGAAAATCTTTTTTATTTTTTTTGCTTTCGCCAGATTCAAAACATGAAAAAGAGAATTCATATTCAAATCCCATGCAAAAGCAGGGTTTTTTTCAGCTGTAGCCGATAAAAGCGCTGCCATCAAATAAATATCAGTAATTTGATGAATTTCAACAAGATGCTCAATTTGATTAAAATCTAATGCATTGACCACTTCAAAAGGCCCTGAATTTACAACATCAGTATTTAATTTTCGAATATCAGAAGCAATTACATTTTCTGTTCCGTATAACTTACGCAGTTTTTGAGTCAACTCTGTCCCAATCTGACCGCAAGCGCCAATGATCAATATTTTTGGATTCATTTAAGAAGATTTAGTCTTGCAAATATAACGTTTTCGCAAATAATTTTATTTTTTACACCACTAAATTATAAAATTAATAACAATGAAGTTTGTTTTTTGGATTATTCGTTGCTGATTAAAATTTTATAATTGAAGCGCTGAAAAAGTTTAGCCACAGATTAAACAAGTTTTTTTGCCACGAATTGCACGAATTATCACAAATCGTTGCGTTTAAAACTTAAAATAATTCGTGGAGATTAGTGAAATTAGTGGCAAACTTTTTAAAATCTTTTATGCTCCTTAAAAATACGTTAATCTCTGCATCACATAGCAAAAATCAGAATTCGTAATTGTAAATTTACTTTGTAACTTTGTAGCTTAATGTTTTGCCAAATGAAATATAAAATATCTCTTTTTCTACTTTTAATTTTTGTGTTGAATTCTTGTCAGGATGAAAACGAAAAACGTCTTGCTGAGAACAAAAAAGAAGCAAAAAAGAAAGAAAAAATCTTCGATAATATTAATAAAGCCTGGATTTTTATTGATGAACCGATCAATGAAGTTTCCGAAAAAAATGAAAGAGAATGGACTGAATGGCGTGATTTTTTAAAAGAAATTGGAGAGAAACCTAGAAAGACAATTGGTGCATTTCAAAAAAAATCAGCAGCAATTTCAAAAAAAGCAATGGCTTTAAACACCAATATTCCGGCGCAATTTAATCAGCCCCAAATAAAAGCCCGAATTTCAATTTTAATTACCAAAGTTAAAATGATGGATTTATTTATTCATTTAAATCAAATTCCGGATGAAAAGGTTACTTTTTTAATTGGAGAAATAAATAAGGAAATGGTTTCTTTAGAAAGACAATTTGACAAAATTGTAGAGAAAAGTAAGATTCCGAAAGAACAAGGAGAAGAAGATTTCCTGAGAATGTTAGATACAACACGTGCCATTCCGAACACAACAGCAGCACCAATAATGCCGCCGCCACGAAATATAGATCAAAATTCACCAAAAGTTGAGTAAAAACGCCTTATATACAACGTATGACAATCTGCCTAAAACACAGCAGATTGCCACACAATTACTGGAACAGAATCAGGTAAAAATGCATCTTAGCGGATTGTTAGGATCGGCTGTTTCGTTTATAATTCGCGGAGTTTTCAAAAAAACCGAATTGCCTTTTTTAGTTGTTTTAGACAATAAAGAAGAAGCCGCTTATTATTTGAATGATTTAGAACAAATGATTGGCGAGCAGGATGTATTATTTTATCCCGCTTCATTTCGTCGTCCATATCAGGTTGATGAAACCGATAATGCCAATGTTTTGCTTCGTGCTGAAGTTTTAAACAGAATAAATTCAAGAAAAAAGCCAGCCATAATTGTTACCTATCCCGAAGCGCTTTTTGAGAAAGTGGTGACGCGTCAGCAATTGGATAAAAATACTTTAAAGGTTTCTTTAAATGACAAAATTTCAATTGATTTTATTAATGAAGTTTTGTTCGAATACGAGTTTAAAAGAGTCGATTTTATTACAGAACCGGGAGAATTTTCGGTTCGTGGAGGAATTGTCGATGTATTCTCATTTTCAAACGACCATCCATATCGAATCGAGTTTTTTGGTAATGAAGTAGACAGTATCAGAAGTTTTGATGTAGAAACACAATTATCTGTAGAAACGCACAAAAAAATTACGATTATCCCGAATGTTGAAAACAAAATATTTCAGGAAAACCGCGAAAGTTTCTTAGATTATATTGCCGAGAAAACGGTTATTTTTATTCAAAATACCGACGGACTTTTTAGTCAGTTAGACAAACAATTTGCAAGGGCAGAAGAAGCTTTTGGAAAACTTTCCGGAGAAATAAAACATGCCGAACCAGAGCAATTATTCTTAAACCAAAGTTCATTTATAAAACGCGCTTTGGATTTTTCAATTGTAGAATTGGCTTCAAAACCCATTTTTAAAACGACTAAGAAATTCGAATTTCATTTTCAGCCTCAGCCATCTTTCAATAAACAATTTGATTTATTGCTGAATAATTTGAGCGAAAATCATTTTAACGGATATAAAAATTATTTGTTCTGTTCGAATGAAACGCAGGCAAAACGTTTTCATGATATTTTTGAATCGCTTGATGAAGCAAATTCTGAAAACATCAGAAAACAGTATAATACTATTGTATTGCCTCTTTACCAGGGTTTTATTGATGAAGAAAATCAAATAACAGCTTATACGGATCACCAGATTTTTGAGCGTTATCATAAATTCAACATTAAAAACGGCTATTCTAAAAAGCAAAATATTACGCTAAAGGAATTAACTGCACTTTCGGTTGGCGATTATGTTACGCACATCGATCACGGAATTGGAAAGTTTGGCGGACTACAGAAAATTCAGGTGGAAGGCAAAACGCAGGAAGCCATAAAATTGGTTTATGCCGATAATGATATTGTGTATGTGAGCATTCACTCGCTTCATAAAATTTCAAAATACAACGGAAAAGACGGAACGCCTCCAAAAATCTATAAATTAGGATCGAACGCCTGGAAAATTTTAAAACAAAAAACCAAGGCACGTGTCAAACATATTGCATTCAACCTGATTCAATTGTATGCGAAACGCCGTTTAGAAAAAGGGTTTCAGTTTGCGCCGGACAGTTATTTGCAAAATGAATTAGAAAGTTCGTTTATTTATGAAGATACGCCGGATCAAACCAAATCGACACAAGAAGTAAAAGCCGACATGGAAAGCGATCGTCCAATGGATCGTTTGGTTTGTGGTGATGTTGGTTTCGGGAAAACGGAGGTCGCGATTCGTGCTGCTTTTAAAGCCGTTGACAATAGTAAACAAGTTGCCGTTTTGGTACCGACAACCATTTTGGCGTACCAACATTACAGAACTTTCACCGAGAGATTAAAAGATATGCCGGTTTCTGTTGGTTACTTAAACCGATTTAGAACAGCAAAACAAAAAACACAAACCTTAAAAGATTTAGCCGAAGGAAAACTAGATATCGTCATCGGAACGCATCAATTAGTTAACAAAAATGTGGTTTTTAAAGACCTTGGTTTATTGATTGTCGATGAGGAACAAAAGTTTGGCGTAAACGTAAAAGATAAATTAAAAACGATTGCTGCAAATGTCGATACGCTGACATTAACAGCAACACCAATTCCGAGAACGCTTCAGTTTTCATTAATGGCGGCGCGTGATTTATCTGTAATTACAACGCCTCCGCCAAATCGTTATCCTATTGAAACGAATGTGGTTGGTTTTAATGAAGAGATTATTCGTGACGCCATTTCGTATGAAATTCAGCGAAACGGACAAGTTTTCTTCATCAATAACCGAATCGAAAATATAAAAGAAGTAGCGGGAATGATTCAGCGTTTGGTTCCAAATGCCAGAGTCGGAATTGGTCACGGACAAATGGACGGTGCCAAACTGGAGGAATTGATGCTAGCTTTCATGAACGGAGATTTTGATGTTTTGGTCGCAACCACAATCATCGAAAGTGGTCTGGATGTACCAAATGCGAACACGATTTTCATCAACAATGCCAATAATTTCGGATTGTCAGATTTGCATCAAATGCGCGGGCGTGTTGGTCGAAGTAACAAAAAAGCATTCTGTTATTTCATCTGTCCCCCTTACTCGTCTATGACCGAAGATGCCAGAAAACGTATCCAGGCTTTGGAACAATTCAGCGAACTCGGAAGTGGTTTCAATATCGCGATGAAAGATCTTGAAATTCGTGGTGCAGGAGATTTATTAGGAGGCGAACAAAGCGGTTTCATCAACGAAATTGGTTTTGATACGTACCAAAAAATCATGAACGAAGCCATCGAAGAATTAAAAGAAAACGAATTCAAAGATTTGTATCCGGAAGAAAATAATATCGACACCAAAGAATATGTAAAAGATATTCAAATCGATGCCGATTTCGAACTTTTATTCCCAGATGAATATATCAATAACGTTTCAGAGCGTTTAGTTTTATACAACGAATTGGGCGCCATAAAAGACGAAGCCGGATTACAGGAATTCGAAAGAAAACTAATCGACCGTTTCGGACCATTGCCAAAACAAGCAACAGCATTACTAAATAGCATCCGTATAAAATGGATTGCTACGAAAGTGGGAATTGAAAAACTGGTTCTAAAACAAGGCAAAATGATCGGTTATTTTGTTTCAGATCAGCAATCAGATTACTATCAATCCTCTAAGTTCAGAAACGTTTTGCAATTTATTCAAAAGCATAGTTCTCTCTGCAAAATGAAAGAAAAACAAACCGTAAACGGACTACGTTTGTTGTTGACTTTCGAAAATGTTAAATCGATAAAACGAGCTTTGGAATTGATGGAGCTTTTTGAAGAATAAAAGAAAAAAGTTTGCCACGAATTTCACTAATTTTCGCTAATTTTTATACACCAAGATTGAATTTTATTCGTGCTAATTAGTGAAATTCGTGGCAAACTTCAAAATTAAGTTTTATTTATCTTTTACTTAAGAAAAAACTTAGAAGTAATAAGGTTTCTTTGGATCAAATTTCCAAACCAACTTTATATGCAATACCACTTTATTCTTTTGTTTTTATTTTTTGGATTAACTTCAATTTCCGCACAGGAAAACCCTCAAATTATAGCTGTCGATACTTTAAAATCTGAAACTATAGATCCGCTTCGTCCGGCAAAAGCTGCATTTTATTCGGCTATTTTTCCGGGTTTAGGGCAGATATACAATAAAAAGTACTGGAAACTTCCTTTAGTTTACGGAGCAATTGGAACAAGTGCTTATTTTTATTTTGACAGTCAGAAAAACTATAATATTTACAGAGACGAATATAAAAACAGACTTGCAGGAAACACAAGTGATTCTGAATATTTGTCCAGATTAAGTGAAAGTCAATTAATAACTGCTCAAAAACAATTTCAGAGAAACAGAGATTTATCGGCTTTGTTTGTTGTTGGATTTTATATTTTAAATATAATCGACGCTAATATTGATGCTGCCTTATCTCAATTTAATGTAAGCGAGAATTTAGCTTTTAAACCTGCTATTAATAGGAATACATTAACATCAAAAGATGATTTTGCAGTTGCTTTGAATTATTCGTTTTAGAAAAAGATTGTCACAAATTTCACAACCCCATGAATTAAATTTAGTTTTACACATAAAAATATAAGTGCTAATTAGTGAAATTAGTGGCAAACAAAAATAAAAGCCCGAATGAAATTTTCATTCGGGCTTACTTTATTATCGGTTAATGGTTTTGGATTTAGAAACGAAAAATGGAATCTAATTTTTGTACTTTCGTTTAATACTATTTTCGAAAGTATGTTAATCACCTTAAGTTGGTATTGCAAACCAAATAATTTCTATGTATTATTACTAAAAAATAAGTAATAACTTACAATAAGATTATTTGCCATGTTTAGAAACTTTGATGGTTTTAAAAAAGATGAAGGTCTTGGTCAGTATTCCTCATATACGTCCTATAACAACGATTTATTGAGATTGGTAGATTTTTACGGAAGAACTCCATTTGATTGGTATCGAAATAAAAAGACAGGGGAAATAATTTGGCTCGATGGACATGCTAAAATTGACAACTACTCTAATTTAGGGCATACGTGGGGGAAAACTTTTGCCAATGGCAACAGATTATTATTAGATGGAGACACCAAACAAATAACCTATAACGGAGACGTTATTCATAATTTCAGTAAAAAATCACAGCGGTTTGGTGCAGGAATTGCATTTTCTGATGGAGGAAATAATCAAGACCCAAGCTCATTGCGCAGAGGATCCAGAGATGTAACATGGATTGATTTTGGAGGTGCTTTTGAAGCTCTTATTATTATATTGGGGTTTGAAGTAAAAGGCAGTAAATCAAAAGGAAAAGGAACAAATGAAGGAAAACCAACATATGAGAATAAAGTAGATGATGGAATAAATGCTGTTGATTTTGGGGCAACTGGTGTAAAGACAATTGTTGGAGGAATTAAAAAACAAAAAGATGAAACCACAAAAGTAAATGATACTGTAGAAATTCTTCATTATGGAGGAAGCAATAACACACTTCAAAAGACAGAAAAATTAGTTAATGGAAAAATTGTTAAAGTTGAAAAAAAATGATTAAGGAATTAAAAAATAAATTTTACAGATATCTTATATTCATATTCTTTTTAGGGTTTGTTTTTTCTTCTTGTGAAAATGAGAAAAAAGTTAATATACTAAAAACTTATTTCCCAAAAGACAAACAAATAGTATTTTCTGAATATATTATTAAAAATGGGGATACTATTCTGGATGGAAATTATATTGTCCGTAAATATGACGGGATAAAAATTAAATCAGGTGTTTATAAAAACGGAAGGGCAATTGGGCCCTTAATTTTTTATTTTAATAATGGTAATATTGAAAGCATTGATTACAAAAATGAGAAAAGATTATCTCAAGAAACAAAGTATTATTATGAGAGTGGAAAAATTAAAAAATACGCATTAAGCGATGATCTTGGAAACACAGCATTCATTATAAAATATGATGAATCAGGTGATATAAATAGCTATGAAGGTCTTGTGTTAATGGAAGTATACCAATATAAAATAGCACATCAAGAAGGATTTAAAATAAAGATCAACCAATATCTTAAAGTTGGAGATACTTTAAAATATAAATATTTGCTAGCTAATATACCAAATACCAAGCGCAGTTTTAAAATAGAAAATATTGATGTTGATAATTCTAAAGTCAAAAGAATACTTAGAAAAATACCGCCAGTGGAAAGTGATGTTAAAGAAGTTCTGACAAAAAAAGGAATCAATACAATAAGAGCTATCGTTAAATATGAATTTAACGATAAAGAAAAAACAGTTATTAAGGATACTATTTCTTTTAAGGTTATGGTTAATTAAGCAAAAAGATTAAAGTATTTTGAAAAAATAACTTTTAAAACAAAATGGCGTATGAAATTTTTCA
Source organism: Flavobacterium sp. MMLR14_040 (assembly GCF_033657265.1). NCBI lineage: Bacteria > Pseudomonadati > Bacteroidota > Flavobacteriia > Flavobacteriales > Flavobacteriaceae > Flavobacterium > Flavobacterium sp. MMLR14_040. The sequence goes on from NZ_JAWVWO010000003.1 coordinate 261,474, forward strand.
TACGCCATTTACTTTATAACTAAATTTAAATTACTTAACAATCAGTTTTTTATTCACATTTAAACCTTTAGAATTTATATTTACAATATATATCCCAGAAGCCAAATGGTGATTAATTTGCCCAGAAGCCGAAAGAACTTCTGTTAAAACAATCCTTCCATTCATGTCAGAAACTGTAATTGAAGCCGAATCTCCATTTTCTAATTCAGGTAATAAAATTTGAAACTGATTAGCTGTTGATGGGTTTGGATAAATAGCAATCGTTTTTTCAGTTTCAGAAACTTCATCAACTTTTAAAGCAGATTTTCCTGTTCCAACTGTAGTTGATTCCAATTGCCATTGTGCACTAAACCAGCCATCTTGAGAGTTACCATATTGTGCAGATCCGGTTTGGTTTTCTACATGAATAATATTTCCGGATTGCCATCTGTTTCTAAGTCTGGTCCATGTTCCGTCAATATAATCGCTTGACCATTGTGCGCTCCAAAAAGTAGTATCGGTTATATTACATTGAACATTTCCGGTTTGACCTTCGATATTGATTAATTCACCTGTTGCTACATTTTTCAAGACAAAATAAGTGGCGTCGATAGCAATTTTTTGCCATTTGTAACTGTTACCAGAAACGGCAGTTCCATAACCCACATTGCTACCGGCATCAGATAAATAAGCGCCTGTCCATCTGTTTTTGATGGTGTAATACGTTCCACCGGTTGAAGTCGTAGAAACAGTTACGGCACATGTACTTGTTTTACTTCCGTCGACAGTTGTTACGGTAATTACTGCGCTTCCGTTTGCGACAGCCGTTACCAATCCAGAACTGTTTACAGTTGCCACAGCGGTATTATTTGAGCTATACGTAACGCTTTTATTTGTTGCATTTGTTGGAAGAACTGTTGGTGTTAATTGTTGTGTAGCCCCAACTGATAATGATGCAGAAGCCGGATTCAAACTCACGCTTGTAACCGCTACACCTGTTCCCGGGTTCGAATCATACCAAGTGGCGTTCATGTACCAACCTGTTTTATTTCTGCTTAAATCAGCAGATTGGCTGGTTCCATCGTTAAAAATTAAATTAGTCGAAGTTACATTTGTAAACGTGTAACTGTACCAGCCATTTCCGGCATTGGCCATGTTTACACCCGGCCAGGTTGCATTTGCTAAAACTCCTGTTGGCAAAGCATCCCAATAATAAATTTTAATTGCGGTTCCCCAATTTGATGGTTTGTAGAAATAGACTGTAAAATTACTATTCGGGTTAACCGTAATTGTTGCGGTTGCCGTTTTATTTCCGTCCTGCGTTGTAGCTGTAATTGTAGCTGTTCCTGCAGAAACCGCTGTTACCAATCCAGATGAATTTACAGTTGCAATTGCAGTATTGGCGGAACTCCATGTTACATTTTTATTCGTTGCATTTGCAGGAGAAATTATTGCCGAAAGCTGTTGTGTATTTCCTGCATATAAAGTTGCCGTTGTTGGTGTAACACTTACAGAAGCGACCTGAATTGCAGCAACCGTTATTGCCGAAGTTGCTGTTTTATTTCCGTCAACCGTTTTTACTGTAATGGTTGTTGTTCCTGCAGCAATTGCTGTAACTAATCCAGCGGCATTAACAGTTGCAACTGCGGTATTGCTTGAAGTCCAGGTTAGGTTTTGGTTTGTTGCATTTGCCGGAGCAATTGCTGCATTTAATTGTTGCGTCGAACCCAAACCAACAGTTGCATTTGTTGGGCTAACCGAAACTCCTGTAACGGCTACAACTGGTGCATTTGTATTGGTCAAAACCAAATATTCGTAAGCGGCAAACGATCTTGTTGCGCCTGCAGTTAGTGTTAACGATGCATTATTGTTATACGGATTTACATAAGTTCCGGCCAAAGCTGCCGGAATAACATACGATTTTGAAGCGTTTCGCAAATTCGACATTACGATTACTTTTTCTGTACCTAATGTTTTGGTAAAAATGCTAATATCATCGTTGGCATACATCGTTAAATCGCCACGTCTGATGGCTGCGCTTGCAGTTCTGAAATTTAAAATTTTAGCAAAATCAGCTGCAGCAGTTGGGTTTTGCGACCAGTTAAATTTAAAGCCTTGCCACGGCCAGTCGGTTTTGGGTTCGTAGTCAATTTCCTGACCGCTCATTAAAAACGGAACGCCTTTCATATAAGCAGAAACCAAGAAGTTAGCCACGATTCCATTATGATTATTGAAGATTACAAAAGGTCTTTGCACACCATTATCATTTGTATAAGTATCATGATTTCCGGTATAGCGAACTGCTTGTTTTGAACCTGTTGCATTTGCATATTCGTAATCATTTATGGTTTGAAAACGCTGCGAAACCGGACCTCCGGCAGCAACATCTTTCAAAGCATTCCAAAACCATCTGTCGCCAAAATTCATATCAAAACCAGCCGTAAAATTGGCTTGTCTGTCTCCTTCGGCTAGCATTAATAATTTATGAGAAGAAATTCCACGAATGTTTCCGATAACTTCAGACCAGAAATCAAGCGGTGGATTATTGGCATAATCACAACGGTAACCGTCAACGTTTGCTGCCAGAATCCAATAACGCATGGCATCTTTTATAGCAGCTCTTGTACCCGAATTATTAAGATCCAGCGCGGCGATATCTGAAAAGTTGCCTAATTGCTGAATCGTTGTTCCGCTTCTCAAATAATACTCGGGATGCTGTGTTGTCCACGCATTATCCCAAGATGTTCCGTTGATGGCAATATCCAAAATAACGGCCATTCCGCGACTGTGAGCCCCATCGACCAAAGTTCTTAAATCAGCAAGTGAACCATATTCTGATCCAACGGCTTTAAAATCTTTGATACAATATGGCGAAGGCGAACTTCTGGAATCGGTTCCGTGTGGGTAAATGGGCATTAAATAAATAACATTGGTGCCAAGCGCTTTTATATTATCTAATCGGGCGGTTACTCCAGCTAAATTTCCGTTGGCACTAAACGGACGAATATGTACCTGATACATGTTGACATCGCGGGTATCCGGAACGCCGGCGAATGGTGTGCCGTATTGAGGCGGATCCTGCGCAAAAACTGAACTTGCAAATAATAATAGAAAACAGATTAGTGTTTTCGTGAAATGAAAAAATCTGGTGGTAATGTTGATTTTCATAATTTTTGTTTTTTGAATGCTTGTCGGCATTTCTAACTAAAATTCATTCTCACTCGCATTGTTTTTAAATTTGACAAACATTTGTGGTTAATAGTTTTCAAGTAGTAATAAAATTCTTAATTTTCGTTCAAAAAAGACATGCGTATTGCCACGAATTTCACGAATTAGAACAAATTTTAATCTGCAGCCTTAATTCGTGTTATTCGTGAAATTCGTGGCAAAAAACTTAGAACCTTAGTGTCTCAGAACCTTAGTTCCTAAATTATAGTTTTTTCAATCCCTTTAATTCTGATGCATTTCCTTCTTTGATGCTGATGGCAACACCTCCGCCCGGAGCTAAATACTGTTTTAAAATTGTTTTTGAGGTTACAACAACTTTAGTCACGGTATATTTTTGTGGGTTTTTATCCCAATTTGCTTCTTTGGCATCAGCATAAATAGTGGCTATGAATTTTTTTCCGGCAGGTAAATAATCAAATGTGATGTTGGCAGTTCTGGCATTTTCATCTGTGATTCCTCCAACAAACCAGCTATCTTTTCCTTTGGCTTTGCGGGCGATTGTAATGTAATCTCCCGGTTCAGCTTCAAGAATATAACTGTTATCCCAATCGACAGCAACATCTTTAATGAACTGAAAAGCATCCGGAAAACGTTCGTAATTCCCAGGGATATCTGCTGCCATTTGCAACGGACTGTACATCGTAACATAATATGCCAATTGTTTTACCAAAGTTGTGTTTACACGTTGCGAACTTCCGGTTCCGTAATACGAAAGATCAGTTTGGAAAATTCCCGGAGTGTAATCCATTGGTCCTCCCATTAAACGGGTAAATGGCAAAATTGTGGTATGATCCGGCGCTAAACCTCCCATGGATTCAAACTCCGTTCCACGAGCAGATTCCTGAGCAATCCAGTTTGGAAAGGTTCGGTGCAAACCCGTTGGGCGAACCGCTTCGTGACTGTCAATCATAATTTTATAATCGGCGGCACGTTTGGCTACGTTAATGTAATGATTCACCATCCATTGTCCGTCATGATGTTCGCCACGTGGAATAATTTTCCCTACATAACCCGTTTTTACGGCATCGTAACCGTTGTCATTCATAAATTGAAAAGCACGATCTAAACGGCGTTCGTAATTGGTTGCTGATCCTGAAGTTTCGTGGTGCATGATAATTTTTACTCCTTTTGAAGCCGCGTATTCATGAACCGCTTTTACATCAAAATCCGGATAAGCGGTTACATAATCAAAAACTTCTTCTTTCCAGTTGCCAATCCAGTCTTCCCAGCCAATGTTCCAGCCTTCGATTAAGATGGCATCGAAACCATTTTTTGAAGCAAAATCAATATATTCTTTTGCACGTTCTGTTGTGGCTCCGTGTTTTCCATTCGGCGTAAGCTTAGAAAAATCATCTGTCAATTTTACGTTGTTTTCTTTTCCGAAAGCCCAGGTACTTTTTCCGGCAACGAAATATTCCCACCAAATTCCGATATATTTTACCGGTTTGATCCACGAAACATCTTTGTAACTTGTTGGTTCGTTGAGGTTCAAAATTAATTTTGAAGCCAAAATATCAGTTGCTTTATCGCTTACCACAATGGTTCTCCAAGGCGATTGAGCGTCTGTTTGCATATAACCTTTTGCACCAACAGCATCTGGCGCCAAATGACTTTTCATCTTGTTGTTTGCAGCATCAACTTCAAGATACATTGCCGGATAATTGATTAATCCCGCTTCGTGAATGTTGATGTACAAACCGTCGTCTGATTTCATCATGGATGGCGTTTGAACAGATAATTCTTTGATAGGCCATTGTGAATTAATCTCAATGGTAGCTTTTTTCATCAACGAAGGAATCTCAGAAATTTTCGAAGTCGTATAAGCATATTCATTCGTATCATAATCTCCCGGAATCCAGAAAATTTTATGATTTCCGGCCAGATTAAATTCAGAACGTTCTTCTTTTATTACAAAATAACTCAAATCATTTTGCTTCGGAAATTCATATCTAAAACCTAATCCGTCGTTGAATAAACGGAAACGAATGCGAATATATCTGTTATTGTTTTTGGCCTGAGCCAAAGTCACAACCAATTCGTTATAGTTATTGCGTATTGTTTTTTCTTCACCTAAAACAGGATTCCAATTTTCATCAACAGAGGATTGTGCTGTATTTGTGATGGTAAAACCATCCATAAAAGAAGGCATATTTTGAAGTTCTAAACCCAAAGAACTTGGTTTTATAAGTGCTTTTTGTTTATATGATAATTGGTAAGACGGAACTCCGCCTTCTTTCAATTCAAATTTTAAAGAAAGATTTTTGTTTGGCGAAGTTATTTCCTGCGCCTGAATCCAAAATGAATGGGCACAAACAATAAGACACAACGCGATTTTTTTGCCTAAACGAATTTGAAGCAATGATTTGTGGGATTGAAAATTCATGTTATTTTAATTTTTTGCAAATCTAATTTTTTAAGTTGCTTTGGTATTAGTTTTTCAATACTAAATATTGAAAAGGTTCAAGCATTATTTCGGCGCCAACGGTTACAGTTGTTCCTGTAAAAGCATCTTTCCAGGTCCCTTTTAAGGCAGACGGAACCAAATATTTTGCTGTATTATTGGTTAAATTTGAAAGTACAAGCACTTTTTCGGCATCGTTTACCATTGTAAAAGCACTTACGGCATCGCTGCTGTATCCTGTAAAAGTTCCTTTTTTAATAGCGTTGCTTGTATTTCTGAAGGAAATAATCTTTTTATATTCGGCAAGCATTTCTGTATCTGCAACAGACCAATCGATAGGCGTGCGTGCGAAATAATTCAGTCTTTTTGCATATCCAATTTCCTGACCGTTGTAAATCATCGGAACAGATTTTAAATAAGCAGCCACAACAAATGCTGCAATAGATCCTTTCTTACCTCCAAAAAGTTCTAAAGGCGTTCCGTCAGAAAGGTTTACGTCATGATTCGTGGTGTAACGTACAACTCTGTTTCCTGTATTGTAGTTACTTGCATATTCTGTAGCATTAGAATCCTGCAGGGTAGTGGCGGATTTATTTTCTTTAAAAACTTTTTCTAATGTGCTAAAGAAATTAAAGCCAAATATATAATCAAAACCGGAGACGAAATGGCTTACTTTAGAACCTTCGGCCAACATTAAAATAGTTTGATTTTTTTTGATGCTTCTTAATTTTGTAATCGCATCTGTCCAGAAACCTTGTGGTACGAAATCAGCATAATCGCATCTAAAACCATCTACATTTGCTGTGTAAATCCAATAAGACATCGCGTCGATCATGGCATTTTTCATTTCAACATTATTGAAATCCAATTGTGCAACGTCATTATAATTAGTTCCGGGTGGAATAATAATTTCTCCTTTATCATTTTTTTGATACCAATTTGGATGTTGTGTAATCCAGACATTATCCCAAGCTGTATGATTGGCAACCCAGTCTAAAACTACAGCCATGTTTTTTTTGTGTGCTTCTTCAACCAAAGTCTGAAGATCTTGCAGAGTTCCAAAATCCGGATTTACGGCTTTATAATCTTTCACGGCGTAAGGCGAACCTAATTCTCCCGAAGCTCTTTCTTTTCCAACAGGAAAAATGGGCATTAAATAAATAACATTTGCACCCAATTCCTGAATTTGAGTCAATCGATCCTGAACTCCTTTTAAGGTTCCGGCTTCGCTAAAAGCACGAATATTAACCTGATAAATGATTGCGTCTTCCTTTTTTGGCATTTTTTCAAATGAAGAACCAAATTGCGGATAGGCAGGTTCTGTATTTGTATTATTGTCATCTGATGAACTACAGGAAACAAACGCCAGTGTAAGCGTAAGAAGTAGTGTGTAGATGATGTTTATATTATATCTCATATTTTCTAAATTTTAAGTTTTAGAAATGATTTAAAGTAACCTGCCTTTCAAAATGGAAAGACAGGTACAACTCAAACCAAACTAAATTTTTGTTATTTTTTTGTGATGGTGTAATTTGCTTCTGCAGGATACCCAAGACCAAGCGGATCAACATCGTTTATTTGAAATGTGATTTCATAGCTGCCAGCATCAGGAATATAGTGTGCTCCCGAATTATCAAGATAAGCAACAAAGTCTGTATTGTTTTTAGAACCGTAGTTAATTGCCCAATCGTTATTTAGCCTGAATTTTACATTTCCAGGTACTAAATTCACGGTTACTTTCCATGTTTTTGTTTGATAATCGTAGTTCATTGGTGTACTGGTATCCCAGCCACCGGGTGTTCCATCTCCAACAACTCCCCACGAATAGGCAATTGAGCTCCATTTTAAAGTATTTAAATTTACTTTTACCTGATAAGAACCTTCTCCCGGAAGTGCAAAATCAGTCGTACTCATGTTTTTCAGGTCACTGTTTGTCGCTCCTGCGCCGTAAAATTGCTCCCAGTTTCTACCTGTATTTAATTTAAATACGGGACCATAACCCGGTAAAACGGTTACATAACCCTGATAAATACCTTTTGAAATTTCTGGCAAAGCCAATGCCGTGTCTACATTCCAATCACCCTGATAAGCACCCGGCATATAAATTTCACCAAAAACAACACTTTTTTCATAAGGCGTCACCGTTATTGTACTGGTGTTTGAATAGATTTTACGATCCATTGTAGCTTCTATACGAATGGCTAATTGCCCCGGAACATCTATTGGAAGTCCTAAATCTGTTGCGATTTTATTTAAATCCCTGTCAAGAAATGATTTGCTTAGAACGTCTTCGCCAACCACAATTCGTTTTGCTTTTTGCCACGCCTGACTTCCGCTTATATCATTTACTAAATCAAATTGTATGGCATAAGTAACCGGTGCAGTAATAGGGAAAGTAACGGCAGGCCAGGAAACAAGCAAAGCCTGATCTTCTGCAGTACTTTCAGTAAGTATTATTTCGCTTGACGAAACTTCGAATGAAGAAGGAAAACTTACCGCCTTTAAAGTTGTTAACTGACCATCAGTTTCGCAGGATGAACCTAAAAACAGCAAGCCGCCCAACAGAAGTAATTTATTTATATATTTTTTCATGATCGTTTTGTTTTTAGTAGTAACCCTCGTTTTGTTTTAATCCTTTATTGGCATCTAAAGCAGATGTTGGAATTGGGAATAATTTTCTATAAGCTGGAGATGCCGGTCTGAACTCGTTTGCCAATAAAAATGTATCAAAACGAATCATGTCCTGTCTTCTGTGGCCTTCCCAGTTTAGCTCAAATCCTCTTTCGTTATAAACATCTGTAAGAGTTGGGTTTGCAGCTAATTCGTTTAAACCTGCACGAAGTCTGATTTCATCAATAAAAGGTTTTGCAGCACCGGCGTTTCCTAAACGGACATGACATTCTGCTTTCATTAAAATTACATCGGCATATCTAAAAATCGGAAAGTCATTTGAAGCTCCACCACCGGATCTTGGTGCTACCGGATAAAATTTCACATTACGAACACCAGCCTGAGGCGCAGCTCCCGGATTGTCCAGAGAAGCAACATCAAGCGTGTAATTGAATCCGCCTGGCTGTTCTCCAACTAAAAATTGTTTTATTCGAATATCATTTGCATCGTATTTCAGGAAGAATTCTTTAGGGACAATAGTTCCGTTCCAGCCATCATATCCAAATAAATTTTTACCGTGCGGACCGTATAAACTGCGCGTTGCATAAATATTACGCGAAACGACATCAAGTGTTGCGTAAATAGGCAAAATAGTTTCATCATCCGGAAGTACATCTCCAAACAATTCGTAGTATTTGTTTCCTAAAGGACTAGCGCTGTTTTCCGCACCAGAATGAAGACTATATCCGCCTTCGCTAACTTTATTGCAAGCGATTAAACATTCGTTCCATTTTGATTCTCCGGTATATACTTCGGCATTCAAATATACTTTTGCCAATAGTGTGTAACCTGCCCACCTGTTGAATCTTCCGTAATAATTTCCTCCTTTTGTAACAGAAAGCAAATCGACGTTTTGAGTAATTTCTTTTACAATAAAATCAAAAACTTCTTTACGGCTTGATTGCGGAATTTTATCGACTGTAATGTTATTATCTGTATAAAAAGGAACGTTACCAAAATCATCAATCAGTAAATAATAAAAGAAAGCACGTAATACTTTTGCTTCGGCAATTTTTGAAGCTTCGGCATTTGATTTTTCTAATAATTCGATGGCTAAATTGGCATTGAAAATAGATTTGTACAGCCAGTTCCAGGTATTGTTAATGATGAAATCTGTTGGCAGCCATTCGTGTTTGTGTAAGCGGGCAAAATCCTGTTGCCAGTCGCCGGTATTTCTATGCGGAATTACCTGCTCATCTGATGACATACAGTTCATATCATACCAGCCGTTATCTGCTCCGGCGTAACCAACACCCGGAATATTATTGCGTTGAAAGTCACCCGGAATTTCGGCATAAACGCTGGCAAGAGCAATATCTGCTCCTTCAGGAGTTCCATAAAAGCTGTCTGGTTGGTATTTGTCGTATATATTTTCGTTGATATCGGTACAGCTAAAAAGGGTTAGGAAACATGCGCTTCCTGCTATTACTATATTTTTTATTTTCATTTCTTTTACTATTTAAATTTTACAGTCAAACCAAATGCAACACTTCTGGTACGCGGATAAATTCCTCGGTCTCCACCAAAATTATCATTAGGATCACCACTTCCGCTGATGTTCAGTTCAGGATCCACACCTGTATAATCTGTAATCAGCAATAAATTGTTTCCTGTAAGAGAAAGTCGAACATTGTCTATATATTTATCGGTAAAACGGAAAGTGTATCCGGCCGTAAGATTTTCTAAACGTACAAATGAACCGTCTTCCAGCCATACATCAGATCCGTATGGAGAAGAGTGAATTCCTTTGTCGACAGCACTTTCTAAAATGTTTGATTTACCGGTATTTTCCAGCATACTTAAGTTTTGGTTCAGCGCGTTGTAAATTTTATTTCCTCCGGAACCTCTTACTAACATCGAAGCATCAAAGTTTTTATAACGGTAAGATGGATTAAAAGCAAAGGTGTACGTTGGCAATGCTGAACCTGCATAATAACGATCCGGACTTTTAACACCCTGATCGATTAGGCCGTTTCCGTCACGATCTAAAACTGTTTCCACACCATTGTCGTTTACGCCGGTATGCTCTAAAATATAAAACGCACCAACTGGTTTCCCTTGCACTAAGTAAGAGTTTGCCGCTCCCCATCCCACATAATCAGTATTTAATGGAATACCGTTAATGCTTCCGCTTAAATTAAGCACTTCATTTTTCATAAAAGAAACGTTTCCGGCTAATGTTAGTGTGCTGTTTTCAGTTCTGATGACATCGTAGCCAAGAGCAATCTCCAAACCTTTGTTTGAAATACTTCCTACGTTTGCTTTAATTTCCTTGAATGGAAAAGGAGGCTGAGGTACCGTATAATTAAATAATAAATTATCTGTTCTGGAATCGTAAACGTCTACGCTACCTCTTAGTCTTCCGTCGAAAAGAGAAAAATCAAGACCTAAATTAGTTTGTTTTTTAGTTTCCCATTTCAAATCAGCATTTGCGTTTTGAGAAATTCCAAAGTTGGTAATAAGCGCTCCTCCAAAGTAGGTAGTTCCTGCACTATCCACTAGCGGTAATGAAGTTTGCGGATAAAGACCTTGCTGATTACCGGTTTCACCATAGCCAACACGCAATTTTAATTCATTAAACAAAGTTTGATTCAGCATAAATGACTCTTTGTTTATTTGCCACGCAACAGATGCTGAAGGGAAATTTCCCCATTTGTTGTTTGTACCAAATACCGATGAACCATCTCGCCTGATACTTGCTGTAAGTAAATAACGATCTAATAAAGAATAGTTTAATCTTCCTAAATAAGAAACTAAAGACCTGTCGTTTTTATAAGATCTAATATCTGAGGGTCTTACTTTTGACAAATCACCAAACTGAAGTGCATTGTAAGTTGCTTCATCACTAATAAAACCTCTTGCCTGAGCAAAATTTCCCTGATAGGTCTGACTTTGCCATTCGTATAAAGCCAACGCATTAAAACTATGAACCCCAAAAGTTTTTTTATAAGTAAGACTGAAATTGGTTAATTTTTCGTTTTGTCTTTTATTATCAATATTGGCGTATCCTTTTTGTTCAACTGCAAAAGCTTCTGTTGACGATACAGGCAAAAAATAACCTTGAGTTGAATTTGTTTTTCTCCAGCTTCCAAACCAGTTTGCAGAGAATCCTTTACCCAAATCTAAATCGGCTTTTAAACTTCCAAATAAATTATCTTCTTGTTTTTCATTCTTTACCGACTGTGCTGCTGCATAAGGATTTAAGTATTGAAATACGGTTGAATCAGTAAAATAACTTCCGTCAGTATTATAAACCGGATCTGTTGGTCTGGCCAATAATGAATTTGTAATTAAGTTGGACTGATAAGAAACAGCACCAATTTTGGCAATACTTCCTGTTACATTATTTACTCCTGTATTTAAATTAAAAGTCAGTTTTAATTTGTCATCAAGAGCCAATTGCGTTGCCTGAACGCGCCCAATATATTTTTGGTTGTTTGAATTAATTACAACACCATCCTGCATAATTGCAGTTATAGAAGCTCTGTAATTGAATTTATCAGTTCCTCCGCCAAACGAAAGTGTATGCGTTTGCGTAATTCCTGTTTGAGTCAAAAGTCCGTACCAATCTGTGTCAGAACCGTGATTTGCAGATGCCGGAACACCAACACTTTGCGCAGTTTCCCACCATTGGTTTGCGTCAAGCATTTCTAGTTTTTTCGGAATAAAATCTATAGAAGTATAGCCGATATATTCCATAGTTGTTTTTCCCGCTTTATTTTTTTTAGTAGTTACAATGATAACTCCGGGCGCTCCTCTTGAACCGTAAACTGCTGTAGCCGAAGCATCTTTTAGAACATCGATACTTTCGATTTCACTTGGCGGAACCTGATTTAATAAATCCATGTTTCCCTGAATTCCATCAACAACAACAAGCGGATCATTTCCTCCAATTAAGGAAGAAATACCACGAATACGAACACTTGGTCCTGAACCTGGCTCACTACCAATTTGCGTAATATTTACACCCGCAGCTTTTCCTGAAATCAACGATAACGGATTTACAATGGCGCCCTGGTTCATATCTTTTGCAGCAATTGAAGAAACTGCTCCGGTAACATCTTTTCTGGCTGTAGTACCATAACCAACCACTACAATTTCCTGCAGGTTAGTAGCATCCGGAAGAAGCTGAATATTGATAATATTTTGATTTGCTGTTACTTTTTTCTCTTTATATCCTATAAAAGATACTACGATTACAGATGCACTGCTTTCAACAGTAAGTTTGTATTTTCCGTCAAAATCAGTTACCATTCCGTTTTTGGTTCCTTCTTCGATAACAGAAGCGCCGGGCAATGGCAAACCATTTTCGTCAGTAATAATTCCCGAAACAGTTACTTTTTCATACTGAATATTTTCAGTTCTTAATTCCGGTTTTTTAAGTATAATTTGTGTATCTCGAACTTTAAATTCGGTTGGAGTTCCTCTAAAAAGTTTATTTAAAACAATATCAATAGTTTGGTTTTTTACCGAAATTGAAATGACGCGATCAAGATCAATGTCGTTTAATTTGTAAATAAACCTGAAATCTGTTTTTTGTTCAATGGTCTCAATAACCTTTTCGATTGTTGAATTGTTTAATTCGAGGGTAACTTTTGTTTTTTGGGCATAAGTATTTCCTCTAATATTAAACATGGCGACCAAAATAAGTAATGTAGTTAGTTTCAATTTTAGGTCATTTTGGAACACTCGGTATAAAAACCCAGTATTCTTTGATTTTTTTTTCATAATTTTGTTAATTGATTGTAGTTAATTCGTTATATTCAATCACTTAGTAAATCGGAAATTGTTCGCAGCTCTTTCCGATTTTTTTATTCCTGTACTTTTAGTTCTTCATAGTTTGTCATGTTTTTGTGGTTATTTAATTACTATCTGATTGTTTTTTATTGTGTAATTAATGCCATGAATATCATTAAAATAACTCATTACATTTTCTATTGATTCTTCTTTAAAACTTGCGTTGAATTTTTCATTGGCCAGTTTTTCGTTTTTGTTGATGATCGTCACATTATAGCGTCTTTCCAATTTTGTAATAATATTTTTGAAAGTCATATTTCTAAAAGTCAAACCGCCGTTTATCCATGAAGTATAAATGTCTGTAATAACGGGTTTTGTTATAATTGAGGCGTTTTCTCTGTTGAAACTTCCTTTGTAACCTGGTTTAAGAATCGTGTTTTTATCAGCATTAAATTCTTCATTTGTATTGTACATTCCCACAGAACCTTCAACCAAAACAACATCTGTTGCGGCATCTTCAGGATAATTCGAAACATTAAAATGAGTTCCTAAAACGCGTACATTCAAGTTGTCAGCGTTTACTATGAAAGGATGTTTTTTATCTTTGGCAACATCAAAAAAGGCTTCACCATCAAGAAAAACCTGTCTGTTTTCGCCCGCAATAAATCTTACAGGATATTTTAAAGTTGTTCCTGAATTCAGGTGAACAAGCGTTCCGTCTGACAATTGCAATTGGAATTTTTTTCCATACGGAATTTTAATTGTGTTGTACGAAACTTTCTCTAAATCTGAATTATTTTCATAAACCAATTTGTTTCCAGCTTGATTTCCAACCACATTTCCTTTTGAATCCAAAACCTGAACAGAATTATCTTCATGAATGATCTGCACTTTTCCGTCTTCCAATTGCAAAACAATATCAGTGCTTTTAAAGTCGAATTTTGGTTCAGATATTTTGTTTTGGATATTCTGTTTGTAGAAAAATCCAATTCCCAATAAAACCACAACCGAAGCAGCAATTGCAATGTATTTTTTGAAGTGGGATTTTTTAGGAGCAATATCAATAGTAGTTTCATTTTCTTTTGATGAACTCAAAATATTCATAAAAATACCATCGGCAGTTTGCTGACTCATTTTTGGCATTTCGCCCAAAAGATTTTTGATATCTTCTACAGAAGGGAAATCATCCGTAAGCTTGTTTTTTTTATAATACGCAATTACCTCGTTTGTTTCTTCGGGTGTGCATTGGTTTAAAACAAACTTTTGTAAAAGATCTTTTATTTCAGAATTTGAATTCATTACGAATTGATTTTAGTTCGGGTTTTATATAATACAGTTGAAAGAAAGTTGAGTACTATTCAGACGTTGTAAATTTTTTAATTTTAACATATTGATGATAAAAAAAATGCGTGAAGTACTGATTTTGTTAGGGCTTTTGTGATTTTTTTTTCGAAGAAACAAACAGTTTTGTCATTTCGGGCGAAGGAAAATTGCATGAAGAAAGCGACGTACTGTGTTTTAACCCGCAAAATTGAACGCGGATAACACGGATTCGCCTTGCGAAAACACAGATTGTCGCGGATTTTTTATTTAAACGCATTTTTTGTCATCCTGACGGAGGAAGGATCGCACTCGTAACTCGACAAAGGTTGGCGATATAGCATGCGGAGTCTCGAATGTGATCCTTCCTTCGTCAGGATGACAATATTGCGGAACTCTTTGCGGTTAAACAAAAAAAATCACCCGAAAGAGTGATTTTGATGGTTAAAGCGTATTTTGGTTTAGATAATTTCATCATGAACCTGGAAAAAGACTCGCATCGATTCTAATGCTTTGCTCATTTGGTTCCTGACTGTATTTATAGAGATGCCGAGTTCCTGACTTATTTCTTCGTAACTCATGCCTTTCTTTCGTGACATTTTAAAAATTTGTTTCCGTTTTGGCGGTAATTGATTCATAGCTTCTTTTCGAAGTTTTTTGCAATCTTCTTCACGAATCGAGTAATCACCATATTCATGGGATTTTTGGCTTTCATAGAAAATCTCTTCTTTAAGAAGCACTTCGTTTGCTGCTTTGTTTAAGAAATTAAAAGCCTGATTTCGGGCAATTGTAAAAATATAGGCCTTAAAAGATTGTTCCAGATTTAATTTCTCCCGATTCTGCCAGACTTTCATAAAAACATCCTGCACATTTTCTTCCGCAGCTTCTTTTGATTTTAAAATGCTAATGCTATAACCATAGATGTCTTGGTAGTATAAATCAAAAAGTTGACGAAATGCTTTTTCGTTACCATCTTTGAGTGCACTAACCAATAATTTTTCGCTATTGTTTTTCGCTTCTAACATTAATTTAATTAGTCTTTATTTAATTCTAATTATATTAGGATACTGTAAAATGAGTAGTTTATTTGTTGACGGGTTAGCAAATATATAAAAATATAATTCGCAACAAATAGCATATAAAAAAATATAATTAAAATTTTTTTAATAAAATTTTAACGAATCCCTAGTAACGGCGCATAGGAATTGATTTTACTGGTTTATAAAATTTTTAATGAAATTTGTTAAAAAGCTGTAAATGCTGATATTTAAAAGGAATATTCTTATGCTTAACTTTAAACATGGCCCAATTTACAATAGGATGAAAAGAAAAAATCCTTTTATCTAAAAGACAAAAGGATTTATGAAGAAGAATTTTAAGATTCTATTTTTTATTCAAATTAGTTTTTCAAATCTTTAATTACTTTAAAAGCAACGTCAACCTGATCTTCTCCAACTAAAATGGTGAATTCATTTGAAGTCGAAATTACCTCATTTATAATGATTCCTTCCCAAGCCAAACGCTGGAAAATGAAATAATAAATACCAGGAACTACGATGTTTTCTTTTGGTAATTTTACTGTTATCGAAGCCAGATTATCTAATTTCTGAATTAGTTTTTCGCGCATAAAATGTTTTTCAACCAAATGATTTACACTGCTGCTAACCACGATGTTAGTTTCATTTACACCACGAGATGAGGTATAAAAAATATCAGATAAAACATTAATATCAGAAATTAAATCTGCTTGTTTGTTCAATACGGTTTCTGAAGCTGCAAAAGTGTAATCTGTCAATTCAGAACGAACTGTAATCTCACCAATATTCTTAATTACCTTATTAATTTTGTGGTTCAATTTAAAATCTAATTCTTCTGTGAGCCGTTTTAGCGACATTACAACAGCGCCTTGTTTCACTTCTTTACCAAATTCACTTTCAAGCTCGGTCATAATGTTCCTTGACAGAGAAGTTAAGTTGATAATTCCAAGCGACAATGCGTTTAATAGAAATGGCTTTGTTTTGATGTAATTTTCTACAATTGATGAAACGGTTTTCATAATTCTTTTTTTTTTTTGTAACGTAATTGGGTTGGTTTAGTTTAATAGGGTTGTTATAAAACCTTGCAAATATAAATAAAAAAACAATTTGTTACAAATATAACAATAAAAAATTATGTTAAAAATGGTAAAAAGCGTCTGTAAGATGTTCAATTGCAAATGTTTCATCCTTTTTTTGTACGGCAATTATGTCAAAACGAATTTCTAAATCTTCTTCAAAATCCTTTTCCCTATAGTTTATGTAGGCATTTATTGCTTTTACCAATAATTGAATTTTTTTTGGCTTGACAAAATCTTGTGGCAATCCAAAATCTGTACTTGATCTTGTTTTGACTTCTATTACCGCTAAAAAATTATCTTTTTGTGCAATTATATCTATTTCTGCCTTCTGAAAAATCCAGTTTCTATCGAGTATTTTATAACCATTTTCACGGAGATATTCTACCGCAAGTTCTTCTCCTTTTTTTCCAAGTTCGTTGTGTTCTGCCATTTTTGCTTTTTAGCCACGAAGTCGCAAAGACACAAAGTTAATTTCTTTGCGTCTTTGCGACTTCGTGGCTATTTTGAGTTTATATTATTTTTTAAAAGTAAGCGTACTACTGGATGCGTTTACATCAATTGTAACCGTGCTTCCCATAATTAAAGCTCTGTTATCCTGAATATGTCCTGCAGGGAAATTAAAAATTACCGGAATATTGTATTTTTTAGTAACATCATCTACAATTTCAACAGCATTTTTTCCCCATGGCACTTCGTTATCTTTCATTTTGGTCATCGCGCCAACAACTATACCTTTTAGGTTTTCGATACAGCCATTTCTGCGTAAATTCATCATCATACGATCGATATGATATAGATATTCATCTAAATCTTCAATAAATAAAATTTTATCTTTGCAGTCTATTGCCGATTGTGAACCTAATAAGCTATATAAAATAGACAGATTTCCGCCCACTAATTCGCCGGTTGCAGTTCCAAAACGATTCATTTTATCAGGTCCAACAGAGTAGGAAAGCGGTTCACCAAACAAGCTCGATTTCATTGAGCTGATAGCTGCAGGAGTCGCACGCGGGATCGTTACGGGCATTACACCATGAATAGATTTGTAACCCATCGTGTTTAAATGGTTGTGTAAAACAGTAACGTCGCTAAAACCAATAATCCATTTTGGGTGTTGTTTAAATTTGGTAAAATCAAGTAAATCAATCATTCTAACAGTTCCATAACCGCCACGAACACACCAAATTGCTTTGATATTGGGATTATCTAATTGTTTTTGAAAATCAGTTGCACGTTGTTCATCAGTTCCTGCCAATTGATTAAAATCGAGTCCAATTGTAGTTCCAACAACTGCTTCCAGACCCCAACTATGCAATAAATCGATTGTTGGTTTTAGGTTGTCATCGATATTTTTTCTGGCAGTTGCTAAAATGGCTACAGTATCTCCTTTTTGTAAATAAGGTGGTGTTATCATGTTTTGTTGAGATTGACAGGTGAATGATTGTAAGGCAAAAATAAGAAATACGAATTTAAAGTAACCAAAGTGTTTCTTCATGTGACGTAAATTGTTCGTTTTCATATTTTTTCTTTTCCTTAAAATTATAAATTATTTTTTAAATCAGATTTTGGTTAACTGATTAACCACCATATTTGTTTTGCAATTTTTCTAAAAGAAGCATTAATCCTTTATCTGCTTCTTCAGATTGAACATTGGCAAAAAGAATAAAAGCTTTGTTAATTGCAGGGCAAATATACACTTTGGTTAAAAAAGTTCCCGGATTTCCGTTGTGAAATGAATATCGTAATTTGTTATTTTCTTTGATTTCTGATTCCCATCCAAACGAAAATTCAGGTAAACCGTAATGCATTTTATTAAATTCTTCGGCGCTTAATAGTTCTGATTTCCCCAATAAACCCTGCAATTGCATTTGTGTAAATTTACAATAATCAGGCAAACTAAGGTTTACATTTCCTGCCGATGAAAGCCAGTTGAGTTTGTAATTTAATGCCGGAGCTTCTGGTTTTAAATCTTCATCATGTCCCCAGGGCTGATTAATATCTTTTAAATTTGGCTGACCAAAATCAAAATCGATATTTAAACTTTTGCCTAATTCTTTTACCAGAGTTTCATAAGTTTTGCCTGTTGCTTTTTCGAGCATTAATCCAGCAGCAACATAACTTGGATTTGACCAATAAACATCTTGTTTTTTTACATTCTGATTTTGATGTAAAAACCAGGCTATAAATTCATAACGCTGTTGTTGGTTATTTCCTTTAATTTCTTTTTGGGTTGGCGTTTCATTTCCATACGACCAAATACTTAGTTTGGCTCTAAAAGTGATGAAATCCTGTAAAGTAAAATCGTAAGTTTCCGGATTGCTTTTTGCTTTTAATTCAGGGTATAAATCAAAGAATTTGGTGTCCCATTTTATTTTTCCTTCTTTAACCAAAACCGTTGCCAAATAGCTTGTGATTGTTTTTGTGATTGATCCTAAACGAAATCGATCATCAATTTTTGCTTTAAAATCAGTATTAATTCTTTGATTTCCTAAACTTTCAATTTCTAAAACAGTATCAGATGAAACAACAGCATAAGCCAGTTCAGGAATATGATATTTTATTCTGATGCTGTCGGCAAGTGCGCTATTTTTTTGACAATAAAAAACATTAGAAAAGGTAAATAAAATAAGAGCAAAAAAGATTTTTTTCATTTTTTGAATAGAAGAATTGAGTCAGCAAGTTACAAGAGAAATTACAATAAAAAAATGCCAAATGAAAATTAAATTTAATATAAATTTCTTACAGATAATTTTATTCTTTACTTTAGATTTTTATTCAATCAAAATATATGCACACGCTTAAGTTAAAGTTCTTATTAATATTCGTCCTTTCAATATTAAATATACAAGCCCAGTCTAAAAAGTACACTATTCATACTGTAGCTTTTTATAATTTCGAAAATCTATTTGACACTATAAATGACCCAACTACACATGACGACGAGTGGACGCCAGCCGGAGTTCAAAATTGGACGAAAGCAAAATATCAGCAAAAATTAAAAAATCTTTCGATTGTTTTGTCAGATATTGGAACTCCCGAAAACCCAAATGCACCAACAATAATTGGTGGTTCTGAAATTGAAAATAGAGGTGTTTTGGAAGATTTGATCAAAGAACCCAAATTGCTTAAATTTGATTACGGAATCATTCATTTCGATTCGCCGGATAAAAGAGGGATTGATGTAGCTTTATTATATCAGAAGAAATATTTTAAACCAACATCCTATTCAAACATACCTTTATATATTTTCAAAAATAAAGAAGCAATCAAGGAAGAGGAAAAGGATGAAACTGAAAACGAGGAAGTAAAAATAAAACCTCAAAATAATAGGGTTTTTACAAGAGATCAGCTTTTAGTGACGGGCTATTTAGAAGGCGAAGAAATAAGTATAATTGTCAATCACTGGCCATCGCGCTCTGGTGGAGAAAAAGCTTCGAGTAAATTTCGGGAAGAAGCGGGCAAATTAAACAGAAGAATTATCGATTCGCTACAGCGTATAAATCCTAATGCCAAAGTAATTACAATGGGAGATTTAAATGATGGGCCTTATAATAAAAGCGTAAAAGAAGCTTTGGGCGCAAAAGCCAAAAAAGCAGATGTTCCAGAATTTGGCGTTTTCAATCCCTTTGAAGAAATGTTTTATAAAGGGATGGGAACTTTGGCTTTTCGGGATTCCTGGGATATTTTTGACCAGATTATAGTGTCAAAATCATTGATTAATCCTGATTTTGAATCATTTAAATTTTGGAAAGCAGGTATTTTCAACAGATCTTATCTCATTCAGACGTCGGGTAAATATAAGGGATATCCGTTGCGGCATACTTTGACAGAAGTTGGTTTTAGTGACCACTTTCCGGTCTATATTTATTTGATAAAAGAGATGAGATGAGCCACAGTTTGAGTTTCAGTTTTCAGTTTTTAGTAGTGAAAACTGCGACTGCGACTGAAAACTTTTCATTAACTTAGCTACATAAAACATACTTCAAATAAAATGGCAATAGCAAAACCTTTTAACCTTACCAAATGGATCGACGAAAACCGTCATTTACTTAAACCGCCTGTTGGAAACAAAAATCTTTATGTAGATTCCGGTGATTATATTGTAATGATTGTTGCAGGTCCAAATGCCCGAAAAGATTATCATTATAATGAAACTGAAGAACTTTTTTATCAGCTTGAAGGTAATATAAAAGTTGTCATTCAGGAAGATGGCGAGCGCAAGGAAATGGAACTGAATGCAGGCGATATGTATTTGCATCCTGCAAAAGTTCCGCATTCTCCTGTTCGTTCCGAAGGTTCAATAGGTTTGGTAATTGAACGCAAACGTGCCGGGAAAGGCTATACTGATGGATTGCTTTGGCATTGCGATAATTGTAATCATAAACTTTATGAAGTGTTTTTTGAATTACATAATATTGAGAAAGACTTTTTGCCGCATTTCGAACATTTCTATAATTCTGAAGACTTAAGAACCTGCGATAATTGCGGAACAGTAATGGAAAGTGATCCTCGATTTGTTGCGAAGAAATAATTTTTTTAGGAGCTAATCCCGCTATTCGTTCCAATCTTTTTGTGTCCGCAGCGGCGAACACAAAAGGATTTCCACTTCTATCGGGGCTAGGGCATTAGTTTTCAAAATAAAATTTAATGAGTAAATAAAATTAGAATGAAAAATCCAGATGAAATAAAGGAAACTACTTCTGTTGAGAATATCATTAAAGAAATTCATCTTGAAGAATTAAAAGCAGAAATAGAACAAGGAAAATTAGATATTAAAGAAGGTCGATTTATTACTCATGAAGAAATGCTTATTGAGCTGAAAAATAAAGGAATTATATAAATCTTAATTGTAGATTGAACTCAAAAACCTTTGTCAAAGTTTTAAACTTTGACAAAGGTCTACACAAGAAAAATCTTTTATAATCTAATAATCTGTGGCAAAAAACTACAACTCAAAACGCTTTCCTTGTTCAGGATAAATAATCTTCAATCCTAAATCATTTTGATTTTTAATTTGCTCTTTAATTTTAATAATATTTTTTGTTGGTGGTTTCAAATGCGTAATGATAATTTTAAAACCTTTTAAAGTATCTTTTCCGGCCAGTTCTTCAAGAACATGCATTTCCTGCATTAAATAATTAGGTGTCAAATGGCCAAATAGAAACTTATCGGGCTGTTCATTTGGAAAAGAAACTTCGATAAAAATTCCTTTCAATTGTTTGTTTTTTACTAGTGGAGCAATTGCTGTCCATAAATCACGTAAATCAGTACTTTTTTCTACAGCATCAGGTCCTGTATCGCCAAGATACAAAGCATAATCTTCGCCATTCTTTATTAAAAAAGTAGTGCTTTCAAACGGATTTACATGACTTAACGGAAACGCTTTTACCGTCATTTTTGTATTCGTTAAAGGAGTTTCTTCTCCAATATTCAAAGTTTGAAAATGATATTTTTTCAAAGGAAAACCAACTCCGGCATCTCCAAAATTGGCCCAGGTTTGATCGTTAAAATAATGGTTTTCCATCATTTCCATACATTTATTCGTAGCATAAACTGTTTTTGAAGAATCGGCTGGGGAATTAATTATTAGACCAGAAACGTGATCTAAATGTGCGTGCGATATCAAGTATCCTTTTATGTATTTTCGTAAAACTTCACTTGTTGAAGCTTTAAAAACTTTGTTTTCAATTGCTTTTTCAATTCCTGCATTTACAGTTCCCGCGTCAAGACAGATAAAATCTTTTGTGTTGGCCGGAGCCAACAAATAAGCCGATAGATTTTTTTCGTCAATTCCGCCTTTTACTCCTAAAGGAACAATTTGGAATGATGCTTTTTGTTCTTTTTGAGAAAATGCATTAAAAGATATTAAAAGGAAACAAAGTAAAAATCGATTGAAAATAGTCATGTCTGGATAATTTTATAATGCAAATTTCATCAATTAAAGCGAATAAATAAGGGCATATTTCTAAAATTCATATGAAATAACGCTAAATTTACGTTTATTTTAAAATCTCATTT
This sequence comes from Flavobacterium sp. MMLR14_040, assembly GCF_033657265.1. NCBI lineage: Bacteria > Pseudomonadati > Bacteroidota > Flavobacteriia > Flavobacteriales > Flavobacteriaceae > Flavobacterium > Flavobacterium sp. MMLR14_040. Next base: position 283,943 of record NZ_JAWVWO010000003.1, read on the forward strand.
AGATTGTTTTTCAGCTCGAAAACAATATCTTTACATGAAAATATAACAATTTTAACTAAAAAAGTTACAATGACAACAATAGCATCGCAATTTGGAATGAATGAGGCTCTGGATAAATTGGGCATCAAATTGATAAATGAAGGAACATCAACAGGGATCAATAATTTTTCGTCAGGAGAAGTTTTAGATAGTTTTTCACCGGTTGACGGAAAATTAATTGCCTCGGTAAAAATGTCAACTCAGGAAGATTACGAAAAAGTAATGCAGGCTGCTACGGAAGCTTTCAAGACATTTCGTTTGATTCCTGCTCCGCAACGTGGAGAAATTGTACGTCAGTTTGGAGAAAAATTACGTCAAAATAAAGAAGCTCTTGGTAAATTGGTTTCTTATGAAATGGGAAAATCATTGCAGGAAGGTTACGGTGAAGTTCAGGAAATGATTGATATCTGCGATTTTGCGGTTGGATTATCACGTCAATTACACGGATTAACGATGCACTCTGAAAGACCTGGACACCGTATGTATGAACAATATCATTCATTGGGAGTTGTAGGGATTATTTCTGCATTTAATTTTCCGGTTGCAGTTTGGGCTTGGAATACAGCTTTAGCCTGGATTTCGGGTGATGTTTGTGTTTGGAAACCTTCTGAAAAAACTCCTTTATGCGGAATCGCTTGTCAAAATATTATTGCTCAGGTTATCAAAGAAAACAATTTGCCAGAAGGTATTTCATGCCTGATTAATGGCGATTACAAAATAGGAGAATTAATGACGGCAGATACACGAATTCCTTTAATCTCAGCTACAGGTTCAACCCGAATGGGGAAAATTGTTGCTCAGGCAGTTGCAGGACGTTTAGGAAAATCGCTTTTAGAATTGGGAGGAAATAATGCTATAATTGTAACTCCGGATGCAGATATTAAAATGACCGTAATTGGTGCTGTTTTTGGTGCTGTTGGAACTGCTGGTCAGCGTTGTACATCAACACGTCGTTTGATTATTCACGAAAGTATTTATGATAAAGTAAAAGATGCTTTGGTTGCGGCCTACAAGCAATTACGTATAGGAAATCCGCTTGACGAAAACAATCACGTTGGACCGCTAATCGATACTCATGCGGTTGAAATGTATGCAATTGCATTAAATAAAGTTGTTGCCGAAGGAGGAAAAATTTTAGTTGAAGGCGGTGTGCTTTCAGGCGAAGGATATGAGAGTGGATGTTACGTAAAACCTGCAATTGCCGAGGCTCAAAATTCATTTGCAATTGTACAGCATGAGACATTTGCGCCGGTTTTATATTTAATTAAATATTCGGGTGATGTAGATAATGCAATCGAAATTCAAAATGGAGTAGGTCAGGGATTATCTTCGTCTATTATGACGAATAATTTACGTGAAGCAGAAAGATTTTTATCTGTTGTAGGTTCTGATTGTGGTATTGCAAATGTTAATATCGGAACTTCAGGAGCAGAAATAGGCGGAGCTTTTGGTGGAGAAAAAGAAACAGGAGGCGGGCGTGAATCAGGTTCTGATGCCTGGAAAATTTATATGCGCCGCCAAACCAATACCATTAATTATACAACAAGTTTGCCATTGGCACAAGGTATAAAATTTGATTTGTAGTTAAATTAAATGATAATTAATAAGAAAGGCTTCCAAATATGGAAGCCTTTCTTTTAAAATTTAGTTTGCTATTATTTCTTTAGAATGGTTTGATTAATTGTACCATTGGATGTGTAAATTTTCGCAAGATAAGTTCCGTGAATAAGTTTACTTATATCGATACTTTCAGTATTTTTTCCTGATGAATTGACCAATGTACCCGAAATATTGTAAATCTCGATTTTCTCTACTGTTTGGTCAGAATTAGAGAGATACAATACATTAGTAACAGGATTAGGATATAAAACGACTTTTGCAGTTTCTGCTTCTACAGTTGGTGTATCTGCTATACGTAAAGTACTTCCGCTATATTGTGTGCTCATATAAAATAAATTAGCAGTATCTTTCTTTGTTATTGTATGGCTCCCTGCAGCAAGTGTCACAGTCACAATTCCCCCTGAAGCAGTTTTATCTACGTTGTCCACTTTAATTGTTCCTGCCGCTTCAACAAATACCAAAGTCAAAGTGCTTGGCTGCGTTGTTGTAAAAGTTATGCTTGTAGACGACTCAATTTTAAGACATTGTGTCAATATTAAGCCATTGTAAGTTACAGTTCCTTTTGTTGTAGAGAGATTTCCTGTTATGTTGTAGAAAGAACTCGTTTTTCCTGAAGTTGTAAAATTGTGTATTTCATTTCCCCCTGGATTATTTGTCGTTACCGTTATTGTGCCCGATCCGGTTGCAGCTGATCCTGATGATCCGGTTGTGGCGATTGAATAAGATAAAGTTGCAGTTGGTGTTCCGGTAATTGTGATCGTTTTTGCTGTTGTATTTTTTACAAAACTAATTCCGGATGCAGGTAATCCTGTAACAGTGGCATCTGTTGCGCTACCTCCCCATGTAAATACGATCGAACCTATTGCAGTCCCGCTTGCAACTGTTTGATTGTTATTGGCAGTTGAAGTTAAAGTTTGTGCCGAAGCAGTTGTAACCGTTATAGTTCCAGATCCTGTTGCCGGTGTTCCCGTTCCTGTTGTAGCAATAGAATAGGTTACATTTGCAGTTGGTGTTCCTGTAATTGTAATTGTTTTTGCTGTTGTGTTTTTTACAAAACTTATTCCTGATGCCGGTAAACCGGTTACAGTTGCATCAGTAGCGTCTCCTCCCCATGTAAATACAATAGAACCAATTGCTGTGCCAGTTGTCACAGTTTGATTATTGTTTGGAGTTGAAGTTAAAGTTTGAGAACTTACAGGAGGATTATTCGTACCATCCTGGACAAATACTAAAGTCGTCTGATAATTTACGAGGGCAGCTTTAAGAGCCGTATTAACAGCATCTGCAGTATCGTCTACAGCATTGTTGAAAGTCCATTTTAAATCTCCGCCAGAAACACGCCCTGCATATTGCATTACATTTGTTTTTGCAGTTTCAGGGCTATCAGGAGTGTAAGAATACATAACACTTGAATTAGTATCAAAGTTGTTGTAAGTATTAGAGCCTTGTTTAGATTTTATACTACTGCTGATAGTTTCGTTTCTTGTTGAAGCAATATAAGCATCAAATTCAACTGGATTTGTGCTTGCGTCATAACCTACAAAACGTGTTTGCCCGCTAATCGTGTTGTTGAATGCTTTTATTGTTCCACCATTTTCGCTTGAAAAAGTTCCTTCAGCACCATTATATACATCAGTTCCCTGCATCGAAGTTAGCATTGGATATTTGCAATTGCGAAAAAAGTTATTTTCAACAAAAACAGATGAACCTAATGTTGATCCTACTCCATATTTTGAATTTCCGTCATAATAATTGTTATAAACGTGAGCAGAATAATAGCGCACACGAGGATGACGAGAATCAGAATGGTCGTACCAATTGTGATGATATGTGATGTATAGTCCCGCAGTTGTTCCTTCACTTAATCCTAATAGATTTGATTTTCCCGAATCCCAAAAGTGATTGTATGAAAACGTAACATAGGTTGATTTTTTACAATCCATAGCTCCGTCTCCTTTTACCTGATCTGCATCGCTTCCTGCATCTCCATAGAATAAATCGCAGTTGTGTACCCAGACATAATCGTTGTTTTGTTGTAATCCAATATTATCACCTTCGCTGCTATTACAGTTCATAGTTCCAATATTTCTGATTTCGATATTAGAAGCGTTTTTAATTCTTATTCCCCATCCGTCCGCTACAGCATCGTTCCCGATACCTTCAAAAGTAATATAGCTGGATGCGTTTTTATTATTTTCTATCGCTATATCGCCACTTTGCATATACGATAGATCTGTAATTTGTCCCACCAAACGAACAATTAATGGACGCAAATCCTGACCTTTCTTGTATCCGTCCAAAATAGTTTGTAAACCAACGCAGGGATTTGTTGTTGCTCCCGTAACATTTAATGATACGGTGTTTTTTGTTTGTTCTGTAATGTATAAAATTACAGCATTACTTTTTAGCGTACCATCAGCATTGTAGCCACCTGGCACACGTCCGTTTGAAAAAGCGAAGCCAGTTCTGTCTTGTGCTTTCACTGTAAGAGAGCCTGTCGTGGTGCCTGTTCCTTCTGTTCCTGAAACTACAGGTTTTATTTTTACGGTGTAGGTACCAGCTTTTAGTCCGGGAATATCTGCACGGAAATAAGATCCATAACTGCGAATAAGCTGATTGTCGATTTTTCGATCAGTAATTCCTTCACCTGTATAGTATACATTATACGATTGCGCATTGCTTACAGGTTGCCATTTTACAAATACAGATTCGAGCCATCCAGTAGATTCGGTAATTTGCTGTGCCCATGATTGTATGGTTAGCAAAAACATCAAAATTAGTAAGTTTTTTTTCATAATAGTTGGTTTAAGGTTAGTAAAGAATAATTTGTGGTTATTTACTAATTACAAAAAGTGGTTTTATTGTAATCGATTACACAAAAATAAATAAAATTTCGATATTCAAAATATTTTTGTCATAAAAAAACATATACTATAAAAAATAATCTATTTATTTATGTATTATGTAATAAATTGCATTAATTGTAATTTATTACATAACATTCTAAATATTGCTTAGGTCTTATTTTTACTACACTTTTCAGCATATTTTAAATATTATAAATAAATATTATAAAGATAAATAGGAGATTTGACCAAAATAGGGAAAAGGAAGAAAAATAAAGAAAAAGATTGTTAATTTTAACCTGAAATAGGTACCGGTCCTATAATTTGGAATCAATTTTGATTTAAATTTTGACCAACAAGAATGGATTTTTGCTTTTTAGCATTCAAATTTTTATTGATAATATATTGTGCAGAATTTAAATTACAACAATAATCCAATAAAAAAGCGATTTGGAGAGTTCCTAATAATTCCAATAAAAAAGGCCTTTTTGGATTTTCAAAAAGGCCTTAATTTTATGATTAAAAGAGATTAGTCTTTACTGGATAATTTTGATAATAATCTTAAAAATTCAATGTATAACCAAACCAATGTTACCATTAAACCCATTGCGCCATACCATTCCATGAATTTTGGCATTCTTTGCTGTACTCCTTTTTCAATTTGATCAAAATCTAGAAATAAGTTCAATGCAGCAATAATAATTACAAAAACACTAATTCCAATACTCATCATAGAGTTTCCATGATGTACAGGAGTAAAGCTTGTAAACATTGATACCAGCCATGAAATTAAATAATAAGTGGCTATTGCCAATGTAGCGGCAACAACTACTGATTTGAATTGTTCTGTTACTTTTACAATTCTAAATTTATATAGACCTAAACAAACTAAAAAGGTAACCAAAGTTGCACCAACAGCGTTAATCACAATTCCAGGATACATTGCTTCAAAAATAGCCGATATACCTCCAATAAATAGTCCTTCAAACAAGGCATATCCGGGAGCAAGATAAGGAGAAAGATGTGGTTTAAATGCAGAAACTACAACTAAAATAAGTCCAACAACGGCACCGCCAATTGCTGGCAACATAATATTAATTCCGTTAAACGCCATCCACCATGTTACCATAGCAGCTCCGCATAAAATTAAAAATAAAATAGCTGTTTTATTGATTGTACCCGAAACACTCATTTCCTGATTGTAATCAATAATTTGTGCCTGGTGTACCTCTTCAGCTTTTGACACAGCATTTGATGAAAAACGCTTGTTGCTTAAAAATGGATTTTTTGAATTGAAGTTCATATTTTAATACATTTAATTGATCCCAAATATATGGAGTTTTTTTGATGTGCAATTAGTTCTTCATTTTTTTTAACATGATTTTTTCTTCTGAATAAATTCATCTTAAAATAAAAAAATCCATTCATTTAATGAATGGATTTTCTATATGTCTTTAATGATTTTTTATTTCAATAAATCTAAAACTAATGAAGGAAATAATCCGAGTACAATGTTTAGTGTAATGGAGATCACGGCAACAGCATATATAAGAAATGGTTTTCCGGTACGTTCTTCATTCGCATCTTTAGAGTACATTGCAAGAATTAGTTTAAAATAATATCCAACACTAATAATTGAGTTAATAACAGCCACAATTACCAATGCGATATAACCAGCCTGAATCGTTTGATCAAACAAGAATAATTTAGCAAAGAAACCTGAAAAAATTGGGATACCAGCCATAGATAACAGTGATCCTGTTAAAATAGCGGCCAATAAAGGATTCGTTTTTCCAAGACCATGGAAGTTGGTAATATCTTCGTTGTCCTGATTTTTGCAAACATATAAGATCACACTAAAAGATGCAATTCCCGCTAAAGCGTATGCTGCAGTATAATATAATAGTACACCTGCAGAAGTAGAAATACTTAAGAAAGTCATCAACATGAAACCAGCATGCGAAATTCCTGAGAATGCCAGCATACGTTTCACATTTACCTGACGTAATGCCATAATGTTTCCAACAGTCATTGACGCAATAGATACAATCACGACAATATTTTCAAAAGTTCCTAAGAGTTCCTGATTATCCAGCGATGGAATGAAATTTAATCCCGAAATTAATTTAAATAATGTTGCTATAGCTATTACTTTGGCTAATGTACTCATTAAGGCTGTTGTTAAAGCCGGAGAACCTTCATAAACATCAGGAGCCCAAAAGTGAAATGGAACTGCTGCTATTTTAAAGAACATACCAATAATCATTAAGATCATTCCGATAGGAAACCAGATTGGTAATTCTGCAGACAATGAACTTTCGTGAATTTCAGCAACATCAAAACTTCCCATTGCTCCGTAGATCAGACAAATTCCAAATAAAATAATTCCTGATGCAAAAGATCCCATCAAAAAGTATTTCATACCAGCTTCGTTGCTCTTTAAATTCAAACGGTCACTCGCTGCTAAAATATATAATGCAATAGATAGAATTTCGATTCCTAAGAAAAACATAGCCAGATTACCAAAAGAAACCATGGCAACACCTCCTGCTAATAAAAATATTTTTATAGCAATAAAATCTGAGATTTTAGTGGGGTGGTTTTCATAAAAATTATGACTAAGCGCTATCAGGAAAATAGTCAGAATAATAAACAGCGATGAAAAAGCAGTAGAGAATTTACTCACTGTGATCATGTTATTATAATAACTTTCTGTTGTACCAAATTCTGAAAAATTAAGTGCCAAAACAGCCAGTAATCCAATTATGGTAAATGGAATAATGGCTTTTCTTAAATTAAGAATTTCAAATAATAGGCAGAAAATACCCAATCCTGTTATAGCTATTAATGTATTCATTTTTGTTTTTTTGATTTAGGAAATCTAAAACTAATGACGCCCTAATTTATTTTTATTTAAAATATATTTTTAATTTCTTTCTATAATGAACTTAACTTTAATTGTCAGATAAAAATCTGATGATCAAAAAACGTTAATCTTTATTCTAAACTTTAATTTTTATTGATAACGTTTAAAATAGTTTCTAAACTTGGTGTTATCAAATCTGTAATTGGTTTTGGATAAAATCCGAAGAATATTAAAACCGCAATAATTACCACAAATGATATTCCTTCATTAACAGAAACATCTGCAAAAGTTTTAGAATTTGTTTCTCCCAACATTACATTCTGAAACATTTTAAGCATATAATAAGCCCCTAAAATAATTGTTGTTCCGCCTAAAACAGCAAACCAAACATTAATTTGAGAAAGGCTATATAAAACGGTAAACTCTCCAATAAAGTTAAAAGTACTTGGTAAAGCAACCGAAGCCAAAACCAAAATCAAAAACATTGAAGTAAATTTAGGAGATTGAATACGGATTCCGCCCATTGCATCAATTTCTCTCGTTTCAAATCTTCTAAAGATAATTTCAGCAGCAAAGAATAAACCAACTACAACAAAACCATGTGCAATCATTTGCAAAACGGCTCCGCGTAAACCATCAATTGTTAAAGTATAAGTTCCGGCAGCAATTAACCCAACGTGAGCTAATGATGAATAAGCCAATAATTTCTTTAAATCTTTTTGTCTTAAAGCAACGATAGATCCGTAAATAACGCCGGCGATTCCCAAGGCAATAAAAATGTTCATGTATTCTTTTGCTGCAATTGGCGCAATTGGCAATTGCCAACGAATAACACTATATAATCCCATTTTTAGCATAATACCAGATAAAAGCATTGTTCCAACAGTTGGTGCTTTTTGGTAAACGCTTGCCTGCCATGTATGAAAAGGAATAATTGGAATTTTAATAGCATAAGCTAAAAAGAAAGCCAGGAAAATCCAAAGCTGTTCATTTGCTGATAAATCTAATTTATATAAATCTTCGATAAGGAAGCTTTTTGCTTTTGTATATAAATATATAAAACCAATCAACATAAATAAAGATCCTGCAAGTGTGTAAATAAAGAATTTAACAACTGCTTTTCTGCGTTCTTCAGCATCACCATTACCCCAAATAAGGGCAATGAAATATATAGGAATAAGTGATAATTCCCAAAAAATATAATATAAAAGTCCATCTGCCGCAAGGAAAGTTCCTGTCATGGCAAAGGCCATAAATAAAATTAAGGCATAAAAACCTTTTGCATTTTTATATTCATTTCCAAAAGAGGAAAATATAATGATTGGAGTTAGCGCAACAGTTAACAAAAGCATTGCAATTGCTAATCCGTCAGCATTTAAAACGAACGAAATTTTAGGTTGTGTAATCCAGGCGTTGACAAAACTAATGTTTTCACCTGCATTAAAATGACTTAACAATACTAAAGAACAGCCTAAAGCCGCTAAACTAAAGAACAAAGCAACTTTTGAAGCTAGTTTGTCACCAACAAAATAAGTGGCAAATGCACCAATTAAAAGAATAATTAATATAATAGAAACGTTCATAGTTGTTAAATTATTTAGCTAAAAATATATAGGAAACAATGGCGCAAAGACCTAAAACAAATGCAAAAAGATATAATCCGATGCTTCCGCTTTGTAATTTTTTACCTTGAAAACCTATTTCATTGGTTACTTTTCCTAATCCGAAAACAAGAGATGATAAACCTGTTTCGATAGTATCTCTAAAGAATCTTGATAATCCGTTTATAGAACGAACAAATATTGCGTCGTAAATTTCATCAACATAATATTTGTTGTAAAGTACTTTTGTTACACCAGTAATGTTTTCATCTGCTTCAGGAACATTATCTTGTTTGAAGTATTTGATGTAGGCAATTAAAATTCCTAATAATCCGCCTAAAACAGCAACACCCATCAAAGTATATTCTGTTGTTCCTAAATGATGTTCTTCGCCTGCAGCTTTTGTAAAAAGTGGAGCCAAATATTCGTTTAACCAACTGTTCCCAGGTAAACTAATCAATCCGCCAAAAGTAGCTAAGACTGCAAGAATCATTAAAGGAAAAGTAATTAAACCGTCACTTTCATGTAAATGATGTTTTTGTTCTTCAGTTCCTCTAAAATCTTTAAAGAAAGTAAGGAACATTAATCTAAACATATAAAAAGCAGTCATAATTGATGCGATAGATCCAACAACATATAATGGAATACTATGGTGGAAAGCGGTCATTAAAATTTCGTCTTTAGAGAAGAAACCGGAGAAAAATGGAACTCCAGAAATAGCTAATGATGAAATTAACATTGTCCAAAAAGTGATTGGCATTGCTTTACGTAAACCACCCATTTTGCGCATATCCTGTTCTCCGTGTAAACCGTGTATAACAGATCCTGAGCCTAAGAAAAGACAAGCTTTAAAGAAAGCGTGTGTGATTACGTGGAAAACGGCAACTTCATAAGCGCCAAATCCTAAGGCTAAAAACATTAATCCTAATTGAGAAACGGTAGAGTAGGCCAAAACCTTTTTAATATCTGTCTGAACCAAACCAATTGTTGCAGCAACTAATGAAGTGATAGCACCAATAACAGCAATAACAGTTTGAACATCCGGAGCTAAATCAAATACAAAGTTTAATCTCGTTACCATAAATATACCGGCAGTAACCATGGTTGCAGCGTGAATTAACGCAGAAACAGGAGTTGGTCCAGCCATTGCATCAGGCAGCCAGGTGTATAACGGAATTTGTGCAGATTTACCACAAGCTCCGATGAACAAGCATAATGCAGCCAATGAAAGCAATGGTAAATTTAAATTCGTAGCTCCCGAAATTGCTGTTTTTAAAGTAGCATAATCTAAAGTTGAGAACATTGAGCCAAGAATGAACATTCCAATTAATAAACCTAAATCTCCAATTCTGTTCATGATGAAAGCTTTTTTCGCAGCATCATTGTAACTTTGGTTTTTGTACCAAAATCCAATTAATAAATACGAGCAAAGTCCAACACCTTCCCAGCCAATAAATAAAACTAGTAAGTTACTTCCAATCACAAGAGTAATCATGAAAAACACGAAAAGATTTAAATAAGCAAAAAATTTATGCATATTTTCATCATCATGCATATAACTAATTGAATATAAATGAATCAAAGAACCAATACCTGTTACAAAAAGTAACCAAAGCAGAGATAATTGATCTAATAGAAATCCAAGATTGATATGTAGGTTACTGATCTGAATCCAGTCAAATAAAGTTATCTGAATGGCTTTTTCAGTTTGAGTAAGCTGATTGAAAAAGAAAATTGTAACAAGAAAAGAAACTAAAACAGAAACAGTTCCAATAATTCCGGAAGCTGTTTTTCCTAAAGTTTTTCCAAAGAAAACATTGATTAAAAATCCTAAAAAAGGAGCTAATACTAAAACTAAAGCTAAATTGGTATCCATTTCCATTTATCCTTTTAAATTTTTTAAATTATCGATACTAATCGAACCTAAATTTCTAAAGATCGAAACTAAAATAGCCAATCCAACTGCAACTTCTGCCGCAGCAACTGCCATCGAGAAGAATACAAAAACTTGTCCTTGTGCATCTTGATGATAAGTTGAAAAAGCAACAAATAAAAGGTTAACAGCATTCAACATGATTTCGATAGACATGAATACAATGATTGCATTTCGTCTATACAATACACCAAAAACACCAATACAGAAAAGTACAACACTTAAAAAGATGTAGTTTTCAATACCTATTTGATTTAATATATTACCCATTATTTATTTAATTTTTCTTTTTTAGACAATAGTACAGTTCCAATCATCGCTACTAAAAGTAAAACTGAAGCAAATTCAAACGGAACCATATATTCATTCAATAATATTTTACCCAATACTTTAATAGATTGGAAATCTTCTCCAGTCGAATCGTAATCACCAACAATTGGTTTTGAATTAATGAAAATTGCAATTAATACAATGCAAATCAAGCAAAAAGACACAATTGCACCCAAGCGTGTAATCCTTGGTCGGTGTACATCTCGTTGTTCATTCAAATTCATCAACATGATCGTAAACAGGAACAAAATCATAATTGCTCCGGAATAGACTATAATATGTACAATTGCTAAAAATTGTGCGTTAAGCAATAAATAATGACCTGCAATAGAGAAGAAACAGATTACCAAATAAATGGCACTGTGAATTGGGTTTCTGCTAAAAATGGTTAAAAATGCGGTTATTACCGTGATAAACGCCAAGAAACAAAATATAACTTGAACAGTTGTTGCGTGAGCAAAATCAGGAATATGTATCATTTAATTAGCATTATTAAGTTGTGCATTTTTGATTGCCACATCAAGAGGCATCACTAATCTGTCTTTTCCAAAAATAAAGTCTTCTCTTTCATAGCTTGATGGAACCAAAACTTTTGAAGTAGTCAGGTAAATTGCATCTTTCGGGCATGCTTCTTCGCATAAACCACAGAAAATACAACGCAACATATTGATTTCATATATAGAGGCGTATTTTTCTTCTCTATACAAATGTTTTTCATCTGCTTTACGTTCAGCCGCTTTCATTGTGATAGCTTCTGCAGGACATGATAAAGCGCATAATCCGCAAGCAGTGCAATTTTCACGACCTTGCTCATCACGTTTCAACTGGTGTTGACCACGATAAACCGGACTCATTTCACGCACTTGTTCCGGATAGTGAATGGTTACTTTTTTTCTGAATAGATGTTTAAGCGTAATAAACAATCCCTTCACAATCGCCACAAGATACAATCGCTCCCAAAAAGTCATCTCTTTGTTGGAGACCATCTTTTTTCTACCCGATAATGATATAGTTTCTATTGACATTTTATAATGTATGATTTACGATTCGCAATTTGACGGTAAAATCAAATTCTAAATCTATTTATTTTTATTTGAAGCTGACAAACGGTTTTAGAATCCTAAAGCGGCAGCTATATCGTGTCTCAAAATAACAGCACCCGTAATCATGATATTAATAATTGAAAGCGGAATTAAAATTCTCCACCCTAAATTCATTAATTGGTCATATCTAAATCTTGGAATTGTCCAACGAACCCACATGTAGAAAAAGATCCAAAAACATATTTTTGCAAATAATACTGCGATTCCTAAGATGTTAGCAATATTAACTCCTGCATTTTCTACCATCCATTGCATTCCGGGATAATTGTATCCTCCGAAAAACAATACAGATATAATGGTAGCCGAGATAAACATATTGGCGTATTCAGCAAATAAATAGAATCCCATTTTCATGGATGAATATTCAGTATGATATCCACCAATTAACTCAGATTCACATTCTGCTAAGTCAAAAGGAGTTCTATTTGTTTCTGCAAAAGCACAAATAAGGAAAATCAAGAATGATAAGGGTTGGTAAAAAACATTCCAGTTCATTCCTGCTTGTTGCTCAGAGATTTCTTTTAAGCTTAAAGTTCCGGTCATCATCAATAAAGCAATCATCGATAATCCCATAGCAACTTCATAAGAAACCATTTGAGAAGCCGCACGAACCGCTCCCATCAATGAGAATTTATTGTTTGAAGCCCATCCACCAATCATGATTCCGTAAACTCCAACAGAAACAACTCCGAAGAAATATAACAATCCAATGTTGATATCTGTAGCTTGTAAAACCACGTCTCTTCCAAAAACGTGCAATTTGTCGCCCCATGGAATAACAGCGCTGGTCATCAAAGCCGTACTCATGGCAATTGCAGGTCCAACAACAAATAAAAATTTATTAGGTGTGTTTGGCTCAAATTCTTCTTTTGAGAATAATTTCATACCATCTGCAAGAGGCTGTAATAAACCTCCCCATCCGGCACGGTTTGGTCCTACACGATCCTGAAGAAAAGCCGCAACTTTACGTTCAGCCCAGGTAGAATACATCGCCATAATCATTGTTATGGCAAAAACCACAACAATCACAACACTTTTCTCTATAATAAACGTACCATCTACCATCTTAAGAAATTTTGTTGTTAGTGTTTAATGGAATTTCAGCCATACTAATTTTTTTACGGTCTATATCTCTACCCATAAGGATAGTTTTTTCTGTCGCGATTTCTACTTTCTCTAATTTTTGAGTGTAGTTATTTTGGTTGATAACAGAATCTTTTTCAAATTCTCTTGGTCCTTCAATAACCCAGTCATTTACATTTTTGTGGTCAAAACGACAAGAGTTGCAAATGAATTCTTCCACTTCGTGATATTCGTCTTTACGACCAGTTACACGTTGAATTTCTCCTCCAAACATCCAAACTGTCGTTTTTCCGCAACATCCAGGAGTCGTACATTCTCTGTGAGCATTGTAAGGTTTATTAAACCAAACTCTCGATTTGAAACGGAAAGTTTTGTCAGTCAATGCTCCAACAGGGCAAACGTCGATCATGTTTCCAGAGAATTCATTATCGATCGCTTTTGAGATTCCGGTTGAAATATTAGCGTGATCTCCACGATCTAATACTCCGTGTACTCTGTTGTCTGTCAATTGATCTGCAACTTGTACACATCTTTGACATAAAATACAACGGTTCATATGTAATTGAATATTCGGACCAATATCTTCTGGTTCGAATGTTCTTTTTTCTTCTATAAAACGTGATTTTGGATTTCCGTGCTCGAAACTTAAGTTTTGTAAATCACATTCACCGGCCTGGTCACAAACCGGACAATCTAATGGGTGATTGATCAATAAAAATTCTGTTACAGATTTACGAGCTTCTGTTACTCTGTCAGAAGATTTGCTGTTTACTTCCATTCCGTCCATACATCCTGTTACACAAGATGCCATTAATTTTGGCATTGGTCTTGGGTCAGCTTCGCTTCCTTTAGAAACTTCAACTAAACAACAACGACATTTACCGCCGCTGCCTTTTAATTTTGAGTAATAGCACATGGCTGGCGGTACCAAATCTCCACCAATCATACGTGCAGCCTGTAGAATCGTTGTTCCTGGCTCTACGTCTATACTTTGACCGTCTATGGTTACTTTCATCTCTTATTGATTTGAATGTTGAAAGTCGGAATATTGAAAAGAATTGCTGTCCTTTTTGATATTATTAACTTTATAACTTTCTGCTTTATTTTTTAACTATTTGAAATGCTCATTATATAATATTATTACCTCTTCCATTTGACCTAACTTATAATTATTATTTGAATCTATCCACTTTTCATATAATTCAGGATAATCAATTATAAATGCTGCAAACTTTTTTCGTGTACTAAACCCTGTCATTTCTACAAGTTTTCCGTCTTTTAAAACATAAGGTTCTTGTAGTGGAAATCCTCCTTGAAGGTTCCCTTTATATAAAATATAATAAGATATTTTTCCTTTAATTTTCTCATGGAAAAAATGATCTTTATCTTCGGCTAAACTTACAAACCTATAATCTCCTTGTTTCGGTCCAGTGATAAAAACGGTTTTTAATTCTGAAGGCATATATTTTACCTTTTCTCCGTTCTCTTTATAAATTTTTGCTCTCTTACTGATTCCTGCATCATAGAATAAAGTACTGTCGAAAATATTCATATCTAATGAAAATTTACATTTTATAGTATCATTAGCGTTTGTTACGACATACCCATCAAATCTTTGAGCATTAGTAACTACGCTTAAAAGAACAAATAAAAATGTAAAAATTATTTTCATATTTTATACGATTACTTTACCGCCTACTAAATGCTTCACTTGAGAAAAAGGTTCAGCAACAAAGTGATCTCTATTTTTAATTTTTTCAGGGAAACGAACGTGGTATTCAAATTCATCTCTAAAGTGACGAATCGCTGCTGCTACTGGCCAGGAAGCGGCATCTCCAAGCGGGCAAATTGTGTTACCCTCAATTTTACTTTGAATACTCCACAATAATTCGATATCCTCTTCACGGCCTTGACCGTTTTCGATTCTCCACAATATTTTTTCTAACCATCCTGTTCCTTCACGACAAGGTGTACATTGTCCGCAAGATTCGTGATGGTAGAAACGTGCAAAATTCCAAGTATTTCTTACCACACAAGCAGTGTCATTATAAACAATAAATCCTCCTGAACCTAACATAGATCCGGTAGCAAAACCACCATCACTTAAAGATTCGTAAGTCATTAATCTGTCTTCACCGTTTGCTGTTTTAAAAATCAATTCAGCTGGCAAAATTGGCACTGAAGATCCTCCAGGTACAAAAGCTTTCAAAGGTCTGCTAGAAGACATTCCTCCTAAATATTCATCAGAATTCATGAATTCGTCAACGCTTAATCCTAATTCAATTTCATAAACGCCAGGATTTTTAATGTGTCCTGAAGCAGAAATTAATTTAGTTCCGGTTGAACGGCCTACACCAATTTTAGCATAATCATCTCCAGAATTATTGATGATCCAAGGCACAGCTGCGATAGTTTCTACATTGTTTACTACTGTTGGATTTGCCCAAAGTCCTGAAACTGCAGGGAATGGTGGTTTAATACGAGGGTTTCCTCTTTTACCTTCCAAAGACTCAATAAGTGCAGTTTCTTCTCCACAGATATAAGCTCCGGCTCCACAGTGAACATGTAATTCTAAATCGTAACCTGTTCCTAATATATTTTTTCCTAACCAACCCGCAGCTCTTGCTTCGTTGATTGCTCTTTCTAAAATTTTGAAGACCCACATATATTCTCCACGAATGTAGATATATGAAAGGTTAGCGCCTAAGGCAAAACTTGAAGTAATCATTCCTTCGATCAATAAGTGAGGAATAAATTCCATCAAATAACGATCTTTAAAAGTTCCCGGTTCAGATTCGTCGGCGTTGCAAACTAAATGTCTTGGTTTTCCTGATTTTTTATCAATAAAGCTCCATTTCATTCCTGCAGGGAAACCTGCGCCACCACGACCACGAAGTCCTGATTTTTTTACTTCTTCAACAACTTCGTCTGGTGTAAGTGTTTTCAAAGCTTTTTCTACAGAAGCATAACCACCATTTTGGCGATAAACTTCGTAGGTTTTAATTCCTGGAATATTGATTTTATCTAATAATATTTTTTGTGACATATTATTTATCGTGTAATATTATTTTATCATCTCTGCAATCAGCAATTAACTGATCGATTTTTTCTTCTGTCAATTTTTCTTTGTAGAAATCGCCTAACTGCATCATCGGAGCATATCCGCAGGCACCTAAACATTCTACGCCGGCAATGGTAAACATTCCGTCGGGAGTTGTTTCGCCCATTTTAATGCCTAATTTTTCAGAAGTATAATCCATTAAATTTTCGGCACCATTTAAACAACAACAAGAAGTCTGGCAGAATTCAAACATGTATTTTCCAATTGGTTTTTGGTTGTACATGGTATAAAAAGTAACCACTTCGTAAACCTCAATTGGTTTTATGTGTAAAATTTCGGCAACCTTATCCTGCAACTCGATACTTAACCAGTTATCGTGTGCATCCTGCACTTCATGCAAAACAGGTAACAAAGCTGATTTTCTTTTGTCTTCAGGATAATGACTAATTAATTCATTGATGCGGGTCATCAATGCTTCAGTCATATTTATTTCTTGTTTGTAATGTTTTCTTTCCATTTTATTCTTTTTTTGCCACTAAGGCGCAAAGTCACAAATTTTTTAATCTAAATTCTACAATCTAAAATCTAAATTTTTACGCGTCTAATTCTCCGGCAATTACATTTAAACTCGAAAGGATAACAATTGCATCTGACAGTAAAGCGCCTTTAATCATTTCAGGATAAGCCTGGTAATAAATAAAACAAGGTCTTCTGAAATGTAATCTATATGGAGTTCTGCTTCCGTCTGTAACTAAATAAAATCCGATTTCTCCGTTTCCACCTTCAACAGGATGATAGATTTCTGCAACTGGTACAGGAACTTCTCCCATTACAATCTTAAAGTGATAAATTAAAGATTCCATAGAAGTATAAACATCTTCTTTTGGAGGAAGGTAGTAATCAGGAACTTCTGCATGATATTCGTTTCCTGCAGGCATTTTATCCAAAGCTTGACGGATAATGCTTAAACTTTCCCAAACTTCAGCATTACGAACACAGAAACGATCGTAAGTGTCACCTGATTTTCCAACAGGAACAACAAAATCGAAATCTTCGTAAGAAGAGTAAGGCTGTGCAACACGAACGTCGTAATCAACTCCGGCAGCACGTAAATTTGGACCTGTAAATCCGTAAGCCATTGCTTGCTCTGCTGAGATTGCGCCTACGTCTACGGTTCTGTCAAGGAAAATTCTGTTTCTTTCGAATAAGTTTACAAATTCTTGCCAGGCGACAGGAAAATCTTGTAAAAACACATCTAATTTGCGGAATGCTTCTGGTGACCAATCTCTTTCGAAACCACCAATTCTTCCCATATTTGTTGTTAAACGAGCACCACAAATTTCTTCGTAAATCTCGTAAACTTTTTCTCTAAATTGAAAAACGTACAAGAAACCAGTATATGCACCAGTATCAACACCCAAAATCGAGTTACAGATTAAGTGGTCTGTAATACGAGCCAGCTCCATTACAATTACTCTTAAATATTGTGCTCTTTTTGGAACTTCAATATTTAATAATTTTTCTAATGTCATCCACCATCCCATATTGTTTATAGGAGAGGAGCAATAGTTCATACGGTCTGTAAGTGGCGTAATTTGATAAAAAGGACGATTTTCGGCAATTTTCTCGAAAGCTCTGTGGATGTAGCCAATAGTTGGTTCAGCCTCAAGGATTCTTTCTCCATCCATCAACAGGATATTTTGAAAAATACCGTGTGTAGCTGGGTGCGTTGGCCCTAAATTTAGTACAGAAAGCTCGCTTCCGTCTTCGTTTAGTTTCTCCTTTATTATTTTAGCATATCTATGCTCTGGTGGTAATAATAGTTCTGACATTTTATAATGTTGAATTATTTATTTTTTAGCAATTTGTTGTTGTTCTTCCAAAGAATCTGTCATCCTTATCTGTTCTTCCGCTGTCTTCCATTGGGAATTCTTTTCGCATCGGGAACGAGATCATTTCATCCATATTCAAAATACGTTTCAATTGCGGATGACCAATAAAGTTAACACCGAAGAAATCGTATGTTTCTCTTTCCATCCAGTTTGAACTTAGGAAAATATTTGAAATAGTTTTTATCTCTGGTTTTTCACCGTTTAAGAATACTTTGATTCTAATACGTTTGTTTTCGTACCAATTGTGCAAATGATATACTATTGCAAACTGACGATCTGTTTCGTTGTCCGGATAATGAACACCGCATAAATCGGTTAAAAAATGGAAACGTAAATCAGAATCGTTTTTCAAAAAAAGAATCAGGGCTGTGATTTTGTCAGCAGTAGTTTCTAGTGAAAAAATATCTCTTTCTTGTTGAAAGTTAAAAACACTTGTGTCAAATGTTTCTGTAAGTTTATCTTGAATCAGGGTATTTTCTAAAGCCATCTTATGAAATGTTATATGAAGCTAGTAATTCTTGGTATTCCGGAGAACTTCTGCGTCTCACAGATTCGCTTTTTACCAATTCCTGAAGTTTCATTACTCCATCAACAATTTGTTCTGGTCTTGGAGGGCATCCCGGAACGTAAACGTCAACAGGAATTACTTTATCGATTCCTTGTAAAACAGAATAAGTATCGAAGATCCCGCCTGATGAAGCACAAGCTCCAACTGCAATTACCCAGCGAGGTTCAGACATTTGTTCGTAAACTTGTCTTAAGATAGGCGCCATTTTTTTAGAAATAGTTCCCATTACCAGCAACATATCTGCCTGACGAGGAGAAAAACTCACACGCTCAGAACCAAATCTTGCTAAATCGTAATGTGAAGCCATTGTGGCCATGAATTCGATACCACAGCATGAAGTTGCAAAAGGCAAAGGCCATAATGAATTGGCTCTCGCTAAACCTACAACGTCATTTAGTTTTGTAGCGAAGAAACCTTCTCCCACAACTCCTTCTGGCGGCGCAACCATATTTACATTTGAATCGCTCATTTTATTTTAGATTTCTGATTTTAGATTTTAGATTTGGGAAATCGTAAAAGTTAAAATCAATTTTTTTAATCAGTATATTAATTCGAGGAAATCAAATTTCAAATTGTGTTTTATTTTTAAGTTCAGGTATTAGCTAATTCTTAATCTAAAATCACCAATCTAAAATCTAAAATCGTTTTATTCCCAGTCTAAAGCTTTCTTTTTGATAATATAGAAGAAACCAACTAAAAGCAAAGCCATAAAGACAATCATTTTAAGCATTCCCTCAACACCAAGTTCTTTAAAGTTTACTGCCCAAGGATAAAGGAAAATTACCTCTACATCAAACAATACAAATAAAATGGCTACTAAGAAGTATTTTACAGAAAAAGGAATACGGGCATTACCAACAGATTCGATACCGCACTCAAAGTTTTTATCTTTAACTTCTGAAGTTCTTTTTGGACCTAATTTTCCAGAAACAATGATGGTTCCTACCACAAAACCTACAGCTAAAATAAACTGCATTAAAATAGGAAGATAACTGTATTGATCAGATTGCATAATCTTGGGGGTTTTTTACTTAAAAATGAGCCACAAAGATAGCTTTCAACTCTGTAAATCACAAGCTAAAAAAGGATTTAAGTGTGTAACAAAAGGGTTAATAATTGTAATTTTTATTGATTATAAATAACAGCAACCTATTTTATGTTTTTTTTAAGATTTGACCAAAAAAAAACGTCTCGAAATTAATCGAGACGTTTTAAAACCATTCAGAGGCAAAAAAAATAAATTGCTATATTTTTCTTAGATTACTGCTACTTTAGCAGCAACTTTCCCTTTTCTTCCTTCTTCTTCTTCGTAGCTTACACGGTCACCTTCGCGTAATTCTTCCGCGTTAATTCCTGAAGCGTGAACGAAGATATCTTTTCCTGTTTCTTCGTCTGTAATGAATCCATAACCTTTAGATTCATTGAAAAATTTTACTGTACCTGTACGCATTGTAATTGTAATAATAATTTATAATGTAGCAAATGTAACATATAAATTCATACAAAAGACAATAAGGTGTTAATTTTTTGTAAAAATTATTGATTCACAGTGTTTTCGCTATTTATATTGCATCAATTTGTATCTGGATATGCTTTAATTGAGAATCATTTATTGTAAGAATAAAAAGTAGGAAATTTTTAAATTATCTTCAAAATTATTTTTTTAAGAGAACAATTCGCTTTCTTATCATCAATCTTAACTTTATAAATCGTATTTCTCCTTTAAAACAGGTATTGCTTCATTATCAAGCATAAAAAAACTGCAGCTAATTTTTAGCTGCAGTTTTTTATTTTAAATTCTTTAGAAATTATATTGTATCTACTTTAATATGAAGTTCTTTTAACTGAGCATCATCAATTTTGGCTGGTGCATCAATCATTACATCACGACCAGAATTGTTTTTTGGAAAAGCAATAAAGTCTCTAATAGTCTCCTGGCCTCCTAAAATGGCAACCAATCTGTCTAAACCAAAAGCCAAACCACCGTGTGGCGGTGCTCCAAATTGAAATGCGTCCATCAAAAAGCCAAATTGTGCTTTTGCTTCATCTTCGGTAAAACCTAAATATTTAAACATCAATTGTTGTGTGGCTTTATCGTGAATACGAATAGATCCTCCGCCAATTTCATTTCCGTTTAAAACCATGTCATAAGCGTTTGCACGTACTTTTCCCGGTTCTGTTTCCAACAAATGCATGTCTTCCGGTTTTGGAGACGTAAACGGGTGGTGCATGGCATGATAACGGCCGCTTTCTTCGTCAAGTTCTAATAATGGGAAATCTACAACCCATAAAGGAGCAAATTCTTCTGGTTTACGCAATCCTAAACGGGTTGCTAATTCCATACGAAGCGCAGAAAGCTGTCCACGAGTTTTATCAGCAGGACCCGAAAGCACAAAAATCATATCACCAGGTTTTGCTCCTGTAATTTTTGCCCATTGTGCTAAATCGTCCTGATCGTAAAATTTATCTACAGATGATTTAAAAGTTCCGTCATCATTACATTTTGAATACACCATTCCTGATGCTCCAACTTGCGGACGTTTTATCCAGTCAATTAATCCGTCAATTTCTTTACGGGTATAATTTCCTGCTCCCGGAACTGCAATTCCAACTACCAATTCAGCCGCATTAAATACAGGGAAATCTTTGTGTTTCGCAAATTCGTTTAATTCTCCAAATTCCATTCCGAAACGAATGTCCGGTTTATCATTTCCATATGTTTTCATGGCATATTCGTAGGTAATTCTTGGGAATTTATCTACTTCAATACCTTTAATTTCTTTCAGTAAATGTCTTGTCAAACCTTCGAAAACATTTAAAATATCTTCTTGCTCCACAAATGCCATTTCACAATCGATTTGTGTAAACTCAGGCTGACGGTCTGCACGTAAATCTTCATCACGGAAACATTTCACAATTTGGAAATATTTATCCATTCCACCCACCATCAACAATTGTTTAAAAGTTTGTGGAGATTGTGGCAAAGCATAAAATTGTCCTTCGTTCATACGGCTTGGCACAACGAAATCTCTTGCGCCTTCAGGAGTCGATTTAATTAAGTAAGGTGTTTCTACTTCGCAGAAATCTAAATCAGATAAATATTTACGAACTTCCATCGCTACTTTATGACGGAATAATAAACTGTTTTTTACAGGATTACGACGAATATCCAAATAACGGTATTTCATTCTGATATCTTCTCCACCATCAGTTTCATCTTCTATTGTAAATGGAGGTGTTAAAGCTGCATTTAAAATCTTTAATTCAGAAACTAAAATTTCGATTTCACCAGTCGGAATGTTTTTGTTTTTGGCTTCACGCTCAATAACACTTCCTTTTACCTGAATCACAAATTCTCTACCAAGTGTTTTAGCCAGTTCAAAAACGGTTTTATCAGTACGGCTTTCGTCGAAAATAAGTTGTGTAATTCCGTAACGGTCGCGTAAATCAACCCAATTCATAAATCCTTTATCGCGGGATTTTTGAACCCAACCAGCAAGTGTAACTTCGGTATTAATGTTTGAGGCGTTTAATTCGCCACAATTATGACTTCTATACATGATCAAAATTTTAGACTGCAAAAGTAAACACAAAATTCAAATTAATGCAGAAAGTATGCAACTAGATGACTATTAATTTTAAATATTTTGTTAATTCTTAATTTTCAAACTTCTAATTTGCCTAGATTTGATTCACTAAAAATAAACTTTTATAAATATGAAGAATTTTTTTGTTACCGGTCTTCTGATTTTTAGCGCTTTGAATGTTATCGGTCAAGCCAAAAGTCAAGTTAAATTTACAGCTAAAATTGAAAATAGAAATAGTGATACTTTATATATTAAAGGAAGAAATAATTTTAAACAAGTTATTCCAATAGATAAAAAAGGAATTTTTGCAGCCACTTTTGAGGCTCCAAAAGGATTTTATTATTTTACAGATGGAACAGAATTGTCGAATATTTATTTAAAACCTGATTCTGAAGTAAATCTAACCATGAATGCTAAGGAATTTGATGAGTCTATTGTATATAAAGGTAAAGGTGTTGAAGAGAGCAACTTTTTAGCACAACAATCTATAAAAGATGAGAAATTTCAAAATGAAGCTTTTAAGAAAGAACCCGCTGAATTTGCATCATTATTAGAAGCAAAGAAAAAAACTGATATTGAAAGTATTGAAAAAGGAAATTATGATCCTGAATTTAAAGCTGCATTGAAACAAAATTTCGAAAGTTTTAATCAATATGCGATTCAGGAATATGACAGGGCTTCGAAAGCAAATAAATTAGTTGGAAAACCTTCTCCGGATTTTGATTATGAAAATCATAAAGGCGGAAAAACAAAGCTTTCTAATTTAAAAGGTAAATATGTATATATAGATCTTTGGGCAACCTGGTGTGGACCATGTAGAGGCGAAATTCCTTATTTGCAGAAAATTGAAGAAAAGTATCACGGAAAAAACATTGAATTTGTGAGTGTTTCAATAGATAAAGCAAAAGACAATGAAAAATGGAAAAAGTTTGTAATTGATAATAAACTGGGAGGAACTCAATTATTTGCAGATAAAGATTGGGAATCTGAGTTTGTAACCAGTTATGGCGTTACGGGAATTCCGAGATTTATTTTGATTGACCCTAAAGGAAATATTTTAAATGCAGAAGCACCAAGGCCTTCATCTCCAGAACTTCAAACACAGTTGGATGCATTATTAAAGTAATTTATTGTCAAATTTACAACGTTATCGTGAATTTGAATTTTTTATAAAAAACCAGTAAAACCAGTGCCTCAGCGCTGGTTTTTTTGTATGTGTCTAATTTTCAATGTTAAGTTTTTATTCAATGTTACCAAATTGTTAAGTAAAAGTTTGTTTAATGTAAACAATTAATTATATTTGATAACGATTTGATAACATTAATACCTAAAGATATGAAAAAGTGTGTGATTTTAGTTGCAATGATGTTCTCTGGAATTTTAGTTGCACAAGAGGTAAAACCAGAATTAGAAGCTGTTGGAAACAAAGTAAAAGCTACTTATTATTATGATAATGGCAGAGTACAACAAGAAGGTTTCTATAAAGATGGTAAATTAGATGGTGCGTGGGTATCTTATGACGAAAAAGGAAATAAACTTGCCGTTGGAGAATACACAAACGGAATGAAAACTGGAAAATGGATTTTCTTTAATGCGAATAATCTTTGCGAAGTGGCTTTTGAAAACAGCCAGGTAGCATCAGTTAAAAATTTACAAAAGAATGCTTTAGCAAATAGAAACTAATTTAGTTTCGAAAATTTATAAAAAAACCGTCTCGTTTTTAACGAGGCGGTTTTTTTATGCCTTCAATTTTTTACAGCTCTTTTTTCTTCTTCCGTACCAAATTACAAAACCCGTTACAGGCAAAGCTGCTGCAATTAAACTTGCTGTAAAAGCAATAATTTTTCCCGGTAAATCTAAAATTTGCCCCGTATGAATACCGTAATTCATTTCGACAACCTGCAAACCCAAACTTTTTTTATCGTAAGGCTCGCTTTGTATTAGTTTTCCATTTTCAGGATGAAAATAGTAATTGCTTTGATGATCGTATCGCAAAGTATGCGGATAAGCACCTGTATTTATGATGTCTCCTTTTTGTTGTGGCGTTGTTACATAAAACATTTCAGCTTTTGGCTGTAATTTCATGGTTGCTATAAAAGCACGATCAATAGCAACGAGTGTATTGCTTTTAAATTTTGTTGTGTCAATTACTGGCGCTTTTGTTTCAAGAGCTTTATCTCCACCAAAATTGAAGGTTTTATAAATTCCGTCGCCAACCCATTCATAAGTAAAAGTTAAGCCTGTAATGGCAATAATTATAGCGATTACCGAAATATAAAACCCTGAAGTATTGTGCCAATCATAGTTGACGCGACGCCATTTGGCTGACCATTTTACTATAAAACTTCTTTTGATATCACTTTTTCGTTTGGGCCACCATTGAATTATTCCTGTTATAAGTAAAAGAATAAAGATGATTGTTGCACCACCAACAATATGTTTGCCAATATAATCGGGCAGAAGCAAATACAAATGAATGTATTCGACAACAATAAAAAAATCGGTTTCAGGATTTTCGATTTTTAAATGTTTTCCTGTGTAGGGATTAAAGTAGAGATATAAACTACCTATATCGGAATATGAATAAACAATTGCCGAACGATCTCTTCCGTAGTAGGAAACCATGATTGATTTATAATTCGGAAGAATTTCTTTGGCCTTACCTAATAAAACCGATGGCTGAATAAATGGCTTATTTTGAGGTTCAACCAAACGCCATTCTTTTCGCGTAATATCTTTTATTTCGTCATGAAAACAAAAGATACAGCCGGTAATACTGACAATAAAAACAATAAGCCCGGAAATTAATCCGAGCCATTTATGTATAAAACGTATTTTCTTTTTGAATCCCATTTTTGAATAAAGCGTAAAAGTATACGCTTAATCTATAAGGGACAAATAATTTGTATTTTTTTTAGTTTTTTGCGACAGTTTTAGGCTTTAAATGATAAGCAACATACAATGATATCGAAGCCAGAACAATCCAGAAAACATCTATAACGAAAACCTGAATATGATTTTCTATAAACGAATTCCAAAACCAATCGCCGGAAAGAATTCCATTAGCAATTGGAATTAAAAATCCTAAAATACTTCCTGAAATAAGACAAAATTTATTCGTGAAGTCATCATTCTTTTTAATAATAAAAAAGATTATGAGCAATAACCATCCGCCAAAATAAAGTGTAAATAAATTAGATTGACTTAATGGATAAAAAACTTTAGCAGCAATAAAAGAAAGTGCCGTTATTGGATACATGCTTAAACAAATGGCAAGATAAATGCGAACAACAGCTGCATTGAAACGTCTTTTCTTTTCAGGCATATTGTTTTTTTGTCTGGCAACCAACCAGATCATAACACCTGAAATGATTACAAAACAAGTTATAATTCCTAAAATGAAACTCACAATTTTTAATGGATAACCTCCGTAATCACCGTAATGAATGCGGTACAATACGTTTTTTACAACATCTAAATAATTGTTTTGTGTAATAGGATTTTTTCTGGCGATTTCTTTTCCGTCAGCGATACGGTAAACTACTTTTCCAACTCCCGTGAATTTTTTATTGTGTGGTATTTCACCTTCTACGACAACATGCATATTCGCATCACCATAATTTTGAATGAAAACACGTGTAATTTCAAAATCTGACCAATTGCTTTTTGCTTTTGCAACCAACTGATCGATATTAAAAGGTGTTGCTAATTTTTTATTGTCAAATTTATATTCAGGATCTTTATATTCTAATTCCTTATATAATTTATCCTGATCACCTTTGTATAAAGCCATTACAGCCGGAGCAACGATCAAGAGTTTAATCATAAAGAAAGCGCCGGTCACCGCATATACAAACTGAAAAGGCAAACCAATCATTCCTAATGCTGTGTGAGCATCTGTCCACAATGTTTTTAATTTTTCCTTCGGACGGAACACATAAAAGTTGGATACAATTTTTTTCCAATGCAATAAAACACCCGTTATAATTGCAAATAAAAAGAATAAGGCAATAAATCCTGAAAGATAATACCCAACCGGATAAGGTACTTGCGCTAAAAAGTGCAAACGGTATAAAAATTCGCCTAAAGAATAAGATTCTTCATAAGTGAATGACTTGTAATTTTGAGTATCCAGATAAAAAAATGTTCCCTCTTTTTGTTTGGCTGGAGCCAAAGTATCTTTGGTACCTTCTAAATAAATGGCAACTCTTCTTTCTGTACTTGGTTTAGAAATCGTAATGTTTCTTCCGTGCAAAACATATTTTTTGTCAAGTGTATCTAAAGCTGTGCTGTAGTTTAACTGAATTTCTTTTGTATTTGAAGTAGATTCACTTCTTTCCCAATTGATGATTTCATCTCTAAAAAAAGAAAAAGATCCTGCAAAGAAGATCACAAAAAGAACCACACTAATAACGATTCCGCTAACAGTATGGGTATGAAAATAGATATTATAATTACGGTTATTCATGTTATTGTGCCATTGGATTATATGTTTGACCTAAATAAATAAAAAGAGAAAAAACCAATGTAAGAAGGAGATAAATACCCCAAATTTTCCATCCGCTTTTTGC
The DNA here is from genome assembly GCF_033657265.1 of Flavobacterium sp. MMLR14_040. Classification (NCBI taxonomy): domain Bacteria; kingdom Pseudomonadati; phylum Bacteroidota; class Flavobacteriia; order Flavobacteriales; family Flavobacteriaceae; genus Flavobacterium; species Flavobacterium sp. MMLR14_040. The sequence goes on from NZ_JAWVWO010000003.1 coordinate 311,043, forward strand.
TAAAAAGGCAACCACCATAAGCGCTACCCAAAGAATAAATCCAGTAAAGGCCATTGTCATCAAAACATTTGCCCGTCCAAACCATGCAGCCAAAGCCAAATGAAAGGTTACAGAAACAAAATAGCCTCCTAAAATGGCAGCTGTAATTTTGGCAAATCGTTGCCACTTAGATTGGGTTAAATATTTGGGATTAGCCGGCATAAAATCAGGAATATTTAGTGGTAATATAATTCTAATAAAGCTACAATTACAAATAATGCTAAAAGTGCTTTAGAACTTACTTTTTTTAAAGGAGTTAAGATGATGATTAAACTTCCAACGGCCATTAACTGAATAAAAAACATCAGAGTTCCACAGCCTAGAGATTGGGTAAAAAGCCAAAATCCATAAGCTAGTACTAATAAACTTACCCCGGTAATTTTGGTTTGCTTTGGATTGTTTTTCATCCATTTTTCAAAACCTAAATCATACGATAAAGCAGCTCTTTTTGATGTGTAATACAAAGTATAAAAGGCTAAAAAAACGATAAGACTTGCTATTGTTATCATAAGTTTAAAAATTTAAAAAACACCTTTCTCTTTAAGGAAAGGTGTTTTTGTTTGGTTTTTATTAGAATCTATAAGAGAAACTTGCTGCTACAGCTCTTGGATCTTTAGGATGAATTGTTGACCATCCATCATAAATTTCTTTGTTGGCAATGTTGTTTAATTTAACTGTGATCGTAAATTTTTGTGCACTGTAAAACAAAGATGAATTTAAAACGGTGTACTCAGGAATTGTAAATGTTCCGGTAGTTTTTCTGTTCATGATCATGTTGTCTCCAACATAATTTCCTCCAAAGCCTAAGCCAAAACCTCTCAGGAAACCATTTGTAAATTTGTAACTAGCCCAAAGGTTTGCGAGGTTTCTAGGTCCTGCATTTTCAGATCTGCGGTCTACAAATTCCACATCTCCTTTTGTTAAAACGGCATCGTTATAACTATATCCTAAAACAATATTTAAACCGTTAATTGGGTTTGCCACAAATTCTGCTTCAAAACCTTTGTTTTTCTGACCCCCATCCTGATAGGTAGTCTGATTATTTGGTTGTGGAGTTGTCGGGTCTGCAGGATCTATGTAAGGTGTTTCAATTACATATGTCTGATCAACAACCTTAATATCATAATAGCTAAAAGTAGCGTAAAGTTTATCTTTAAAAAGATTCAATTTTGTTCCCACTTCAAACTGATCTGCATGTTCAGGATTAAGTATTATAGGTGTTGCAACAGCAGCACTACGATTTTGACCCGGTGCAATGTTTACGAATCCGTTCATGTAGTTTGCAAAAATGGAAACTTTATCCAAAATTGGCTGGTAAACTAATCCAAATTTTGGCGAAAAAGCAGTTTGATTGTATCCGTCGTTTTTGGCATTCATAAAACGGTCAGCACGTAAACTTAACATCGCAGATAATCCTGGAGTAAAGTTGATTACATCAGAAACATAAGCACTGTAAGTTTCCTGTTTTGTGCTATTGTTGTTTCTTGGGTTATTCCCAATTATGGCATCAGCTCCGGCTTTTGTTAAATCTCCTGTATCGCCGTTTGTAGGGCCAAAAAGTGCATTAAAAGATGCTAAATCATCCCCTATATACACATAACCATTTCCAAAATATTCAGTACTGTGATCAGTAGCGGTTCTTTTGAAATAATCAAAACCAACAACGATTCTATTTCTTACGCTTCCAATTTTAAAATCACCATTGAAATTTTGTTGAATGTCTGTAGTAATATTTTGATTGTCCTGATCTGTGAAATAACGAGCTAATACAATTCCGCTTTTAATTGATGCCAATAAAGGACTACTTGTTCCTTCATATAAATAAGAATAGTTTCCTACTGATTTTGCTGAACTGGTAGAGAAAACCGTTTGAGAACTCCATTGATCAGAAAATTTATAATTCATCTGAGCCTGGATATTATAAGAAGGTGTTTTCATCGTAAGTTCGTTGCTAGTATACGAACGATTGTTGTCATACTTTAACTCGTTAATATTATGAACTCTTAATGGAGCACCTCTGTCCAAAAACAACATTGTTGGATTAGTAGATTCGTTGCTCATGAATTCAGTATTAACCAGGAATGATAATCTGTCGTTTACTTCATAAGATAATGAAGGTGCTACAAAATACGATTCTCTAAAACCAGCATCCTGAAAACTATTTTGTTTGTTGTAAGCTGAGTTTATTCTGAAATTTAAAGTTTTTTTCTCGTTAAGAGGTGTGTTTAAATCAACAGTTGCACGATTTAAACCAAAGCTTCCAACGGTATAATTTATTTCTCCGCCAAAACCTTTGTAAGGTCTTTTTGTAGTTGTATTTATTAAACCACCGTAAGAGATTAAACTGCTTCCAAATAAAGTTCCTGAAGGACCTCTGATAATTTCAATTCTGTCAATATTTGCCGGATCTAAACTTCCGTTTGTTAAACCAGGCAAACCATTTACCATTGTTGGCTGAACCGGGAATCCTCTTAAAGAATAATAAGCAGCTCCGTCTCCGGCACGTCCTGTTGCAGCCCAAAGCGGTGTAATACCAGAGGCGTTTTTAAGAGCATCATCAAAATTAGTAACTACTTGTTCTTTTAATAATTCTCCGGTAATGGTCGTATAAGATTGTGGATTTTCCAGATTTTTAAGTGGTAATCTTGAAACCTGTTTGGTGTCTTTACGGGCAAAATGATTTGTTTTACCACCATTTACAACTACTTCTGATAAATCTTCTGAATTTGTAGTGACTGTGAAATTGTGAGTTAAGTTATCACCTTCTTTAATTACAATTGCTTTTTCCTGAGTTATATATCCTATAGAAGAAACTTTTAGAGTATAGGTACCGGGTTTAATGTTCTTTAAGCTATAATTACCCTGCTCATCAGTTGTTGTTCCTGATTTTGTTCCTTTTAAAACAACAGAAATACCCTCTGGAGATTCGTTATTTTTTAAAGTAATCTGACCTTTAATCGTTGCTTTTTCTTGTGCCGAAACGATTGTTGTAGTCAGCAAAGCAAAACAAAAACTTAGAAAAGAAACTGTAATTTTATATTTCATTTTATTTAGAATTGATTTTAATAGTGCAAATCTAAGTTATGAAACGAAACAAAACAAGCTATTCTTATTTATTCTAAATAAAATACTTTAAAAAAGGTGAAAATTACATTTCTTTAAACAATTAATAATTAAAGTTTGAACTTTTTTTGTTTTAAATAAAAAAACCTGCTCAAACAAATGAACAGGTTTTAGATATAAATTGAAAATTATTTAATATTACAATTCTAAAGCACGTTTAGCATCGCCATTCATTAATAATTCTAATGGGTTTTCTAAAGCTTCTTTTACAGCCACTAAGAAACCAACAGACTCACGTCCGTCAATAATTCTGTGGTCATAAGAAAGAGCAACATACATCATTGGGTGAATTTCCACTTTACCGTTTACAGCAATTGGACGCTCAATAATGTTGTGCATTCCTAAAATTCCTGATTGTGGAGGGTTGATGATTGGTGTAGATAACATTGATCCAAAAACACCACCGTTTGTAATTGTGAAAGTTCCTCCTGTCATATCATCAACAGTAATTTGACCGTCACGAGCTCTTAGTGCTAATCTTTTGATTTCAGCTTCGATTCCGCGGAAAGTTAATAATTCAGCATTACGAACAACAGGAACCATTAAACCTTTTGGTCCTGAAACTGCGATAGAGATATCAGCAAAATCATAAGCAATTTTGTAATCACCATCCATCATTGAGTTAACATCAGGATATAATTGTAAAGCTCTTGTAACTGCTTTTGTAAAGAATGACATGAAACCTAAACCTAAACCACCATGTTTTGCTTTAAAAGCATCTTTGTATTCGTTACGAATTTGGTTGATTGGTGTCATGTTTACTTCGTTGAAAGTAGTAAGCATTGCAGTTTCGTTTTTAGCTGAAACTAATCTTTCTGCTACTTTACGACGTAACATTGATAATTTTGTACGCTCACTTCCACGGCTTCCACCAGTTGGAGTTCCCATAGAAGGTACTGCGTTTACAGCATCGTCTTTAGTGATTCTTCCACCTTTACCAGTTCCTGAAACTGTTGTTGGCGCTATGTTTTTTTCGTCTAATATTTTTCTTGCTGCAGGAGATGGAGTCCCAGCTGCATAACTTGTTGCTGCCGGAGCCGCTTTTGGTGCCTCAGCTTTTACTTCTGCCTTTGGAGCTTCAGCTTTCGGAGCCTCAGTTTTTGGTGCTTCAGCCGCCGGAGCTGCTGCATCACCTGCAGGTTTTGCTGCATCTGTATCAATTAAACAAACTACAGCTCCTACTGCAACTGTATCACCTTCTTCAGCTTTTAACGTAATAATTCCGCTCATTTCAGCAGGCAATTCAAGAGTAGCTTTATCTGAATCAACTTCAGCAATAGCCTGATCTTTTTCTACATAATCTCCGTCTTTTACTAACCAAGTTGCAATTTCAACTTCTTTTATTGATTCCCCTGGTGATGGGACTTTCATTTCTAAAATCATCTTTGTTTTTGTTTAAGGTTTTTATGGTTTCAATCCCGATAGCTATCGGGACTGAAACTTGAAACATTTTTTTATCTGAATAAATCTTTATCGAATACCATTCTAATTGCATCTGCATGACGACGTTTTGCACGTGTATAACTTCCAGATGCAGGAGCAGCATATGCTTTTAATGAAGCCAATCTCCATTTTACAAGATCAAAGTTCATTAACATAAAGCTATAAGCTCCCATGTTTTTAGGTTCTTCCTGAGCCCAAACATAATCATCAGCATTTGGATATTTTGCAATAATTGCTTTTAATTGCTCAACAGGTAATGGGAATAATTGCTCGATACGAACAACAGCAACGTCTTTTCTTCCGTTGATTTCTCTTTCTGCAACGATGTCATAATAGAATTTACCAGTACAGAAAACTAAAGTTTTTACTTTCTTTTTATCTACTGTATTATCATCAATTGTTTCCTGGAAACTTCCTGTTGCTAATTCTTCAACTGTAGAAACACATCTTGGGTCTCTCAATAAACTTTTTGGAGAAAAAACTACCAAAGGTTTACGGAAGTTTGTTTTCATTTGTCTTCTCAACAAGTGAAAGAAGTTCGCTGGAGTTGTACAATCTGCAACATACATATTTTGTCTTGCACAAAGTTGTAAATAACGCTCCATTCTTGCAGAAGAGTGTTCTGCACCTTGTCCTTCATATCCGTGAGGCAATAATAAAACAATACCATTTTGGTTGTTCCATTTGTCTTCACCACATGAAATATATTGGTCAATCATAATTTGAGCTCCGTTTGAGAAATCTCCAAATTGCGCTTCCCAAATGGTTAATGCTTTCGGGTTTGCCAATGCATATCCGTAATCAAAACCAAGAACACCATATTCAGATAAAAGGGAATTGAATACGCCAAATTTTCCTTTTTTGTTTTCGATTGCATCTAATAAGATTACTTCTTCTTCAGAATCTTCAACTTTAACAACAGCATGACGGTGAGAGAAAGTACCACGCTCAACATCCTGACCAGAAATACGAACATCAAAACCTTCTGTTAAAAGTGAACCATAAGCTAAGGCTTCTGCAGTTCCCCAATCAATAGTATTATTGTCGTATCCGGCTTTTCTGTCCGTAACAATTTTAGTGATTTTGTTGATGAACTTTTTGTCTTCCGGTAAAGTCGAGATTGTTTTAATGATAGAATCCAATCCATTTTTGTCAAAAGTAGTATCTACTTTTTGAAGCATTTGAGTATCAGTTACCTGAACAAAACCATCCCATTCGTTTTTCATGAATGGAGTTATAATTGTCAAATCTTTTTTACGGGAAGCTTCTAAATTCTCCTCAAGATTAGTTTTGTATTCTTTTTCTAAAGCATTTACATAAGAAGCATCAATTACGCCGTCAGACAATAATTTTTCAGCATAAATATCTCTTGGATTTTTATGTTTTGCGATGATTTTATATAAAACCGGCTGTGTAAAACGAGGTTCATCACCTTCATTATGACCGTATTTTCTATATCCTAATAAATCGATAAATACGTCACGTCCAAATTGCATTCTATAGTCTAATGCAAAAGACATAGCATGTACAACAGCTTCAGCATCATCAGCATTTACGTGTAATACTGGTGAAAGCGTTACTTTGGCAACATCTGTACAATAAGTAGAAGAACGAGCGTCTAGGTAATTGGTTGTAAAACCAACCTGATTATTGATTACAATATGAATTGTTCCTCCGGTTTTGTAACCGTCAAGTTGTGCCATCTGAATAATTTCGTATAAGATACCCTGTCCTGCAATTGCAGCATCTCCGTGAACGGCGATAGGTAAAACTTTAGAGAAATCGTCAGCATAATATTTATCTTGCTTTGCTCTTGTAATTCCTTCAATTACAGCTCCAACCGTTTCAAGGTGAGAAGGGTTTGGTGCTAAATTGATATTGATGTTTTTTCCTGATCTTGTTTTTTTGTCAGCCGTAAGACCTAAGTGGTATTTTACGTCACCATCAAAATATTCCTGATCGTAATCTTTCCCGTCAAACTCACCAAAAATATCCTGAGTCGATTTATTAAAGATATTTGCCAAAACGTTCAAACGTCCACGGTGAGCCATTCCCATTACGAATTGTTCAACACCTTTTTCTGCAGCTTGTTCGATCAAAGCGTCAAGAGCCGGAATGATAGATTCTCCACCTTCTAATGAAAAACGTTTTTGTCCAACATATTTAGTATGCAGGAAGTTTTCGAAAGAAACGGCTTCGTTTAATTTATTTAAGATGATTTTCTTTTCTTCTGAAGAAAAATTAGGCTGGTTAACATTGACAGCCAATTTATCCTGAATCCATTTTACAACACCAGGATTTCTGATGTACATATATTCAATACCAATATGTTGGCAGTAAATAGATTTAAGACGGGTTACAATGTCTTGTAAAGTAGATGGTCCTACACCGATGGTTTGAGCGGCATCAAAAACAGTAGAAAGATCGGCAGATGTTAATCCGAAATTTTCGATATCTAAAGTTGGAGACGAAGTTCTACGATCACGAACAGGGTTTGTTTTGGTAAACAAATGACCACGTGTACGGTAACCATCAATTAATTTTAGTACGTTGAATTCTTTTTGCAGTTTTTCTGAAACCTGACTGTAATCTGTGTTGGGGCTAGTCACGTACTCAACGATTTGCTGCACAGGATTTTCGTCATTATAAGTAGTCATTCCAAAGTCGAAACCTTGAAAAAAACTTCTCCAGCTAGGCTCAACGCTGTCTGGGTTTACTAAATATTGATCGTATAATTGTGCAAAAAACTCTGTATGTGCTGCATTTAAAAATGAAAACCTATCCATAATATTAGTGAATATACTTTTTGTTAAATAGAATGGCAAAAGTACAACAATGCATTTATTTAAATCTTTTTTTTTGCTTACTTTTACGTAAAAATTTGTTAAAAAAAGTGTTAAGCCATGAATAAAAATCAAATTTCAAACGTTTTCAAATCATTATTTGTGATTTTGACAGTCTTGTTTTCAAGTTATTCAATGGCGCAGGAAATTTCAGCCGTAGATAGTACTACTAATTTTTGGGATAAAGTTCAGTTTGGTGGCGGACTTGGTCTGGGAATTGGTTCAGGATATACTGATATTTCGGTTATGCCAAGTGCTATTTATAATGTTAACGAGATTGTTGCCGTTGGAGTTGGTTTGCAATTTGGTTATTTATCTTCAAAAAATTATTATGAATCTTATGTTTATGGCGGAAGTTTAATTACGCTCGTAAACCCAATTCCCGAAGTTCAATTGTCGGCAGAATTAGAACAAGTACGAGTGGATACAAGATATGAAGCCAACGTCAACAGACCTGCTTTTTCTGATAGTTATTGGAATACCGCTTTGTATCTTGGAGCTGGTTACAGAACCGGAAATGTGACAATCGGCGCCCGATACGACGTACTATATGATCCAGATAAAAGTCTTTATGGATCAGGATTTATGCCTTTTGTGAGGGTTTATTTTTGATAGGTTCAAAGGTTCAGAGCAATAAAGGCTCAAAGTTTTTAAAAATAAGACTTATCGCAAAGAGAGAAAAAACCTCTGTCACTTTGCAACTTTGTGCCTCAGCACCTTTACTTGTAATGATTTCGAAACCAAACCTTCTGCCATTCTCTTTTCAAAACCAAAAAAGAAACCTGCTCAGCCAAAATCACTAAATCAGAACCATCGAGTTTTTTGATTTCAATTTCAGAAACATCAATGATATAAAGGAGATTTAAATATTCAGCAAATTTATACTGAATCATTCGGTAGATTTTTTCGTGAAGCTGAATTTTTAATTCTTCGGGAGAAATACTTAGCGGAAAATCGATTCCTTCATTCGCCAAATTAAAATCCTTGTTGATTTGTTCAATCAAACTTAAGTATAGATTTCCGTTTTCGGCATCAGCCAATAAAATATCGGTATTTTCAGGAATCGGAAACATTGATGCTTTTTAAAGTTGACGCAAAGTTAAAACTAAAAAATCATTTAACGGTCGATTCTCGTTCTATGATTCTTGTTGGAAGTTCTATAATTTGATGCGTAACCGGTCGATGTTCTTTGATGTCGGCAATTTCATCAATTAAAATCGAAACTGCAGTGTGTCCCATTTCAAATCCGGGTTGATCGATTGTCGTTAATTTTGGTGAAATAACCGTGCTCATAAACCAATTGCTAAATCCGAAAACTGCAACCTGATCGGGTGTTTTTATTCCCGCTTCATTAAAATATTTTATGATTCCGATAGCGACTAAATCCGTAATCGCAAAAATAGCGTCGATATCCGGATGTTCGTTCATTATTTTCTGGGCATTTTCGTAGCCATCTTCAAAATCGGTATTGTTATCGCAAACATAAACCAGCTTAGAATCGTACTCAATTCCGTGGGCTTCAAGTGCGCGTTTATAACCTAAAAAACGATCAATAGAATTCTGCGGAACATACGAACCTCTGAAATGCGCAATTTTTTTGAAACCTTTATTAATAAGATACGAAACCGCATCAAAAGCCGCTTTGGCATCGTTGATTACAACTTTGGAACAATCCACTCTTTTAGCAATTTTATCAAATAAAACAACCGGAGTATTTTTTCGGATGGCTTCATTAATATGAGAGAAATCATCCGTTTCATTCGAAAGCGACATTAAAACACCGTCAACTCGTTTCTGAATCAGTAAAGCAAGCTGCTTTTTCTCCAGTTCATATTTTTCATTTGATTGTAAAATAATCACCAGATAACCTCTTTTTTCGGCTTCTTCCAAAATCCCATTCAAAACACTGGAAAAAAAGTGATGAACCGTTGCAGGAATGATCACACCAATGGTTTTGGTTTCATTGGTTCGAAGATTTACGGCAACAGAATTAGGAATATAATTCATTGTTTCGGCCATTTCGATCACTTTTGCACGTGTCGATTTACTAATATCTGTATATCCTTTTAGTGCTTTTGAAACCGTTGTGACTGAAATTCCTAATGCCGAAGCAATATCTATTAGTTTGGTGTCATTCATGAAATAAATGTACTAAAAATAAAATGTATTGCTAAAATATTAACTTCCGAAAACGTTTTAGGTGATTTCGAAAACGTTTTCGGTTCCGAATTCTTAAATTGAAGTTAAATAGTAATTAAGTTTACATTGATAAACGTGTTATGTGCAATCTGCAAATTTCATTTAACACATAGAAACATAGATTTTATGCTTTAAAAAAAAGTAAATCAAAAGAAACTAGTTTCTCACACATAGCTATGTGAATTAATATAAGTGAAACGCCTTTTTTGAGTTCAATAATTCTATGTTTCTATGTGTTAAAAATAATTACACCTAGCGCGCAAGTTCGTTAATAAAAACTTTACTAACCAAACCCAAAAAAAATGAAAAATCAATATTCTTATTTAGGTATAATAGCTTTATTATTGTGCCTGATTTTTGCTCCAAATAATGTATTTGCTCAGGCAAAAAACACCGTTTCCGGAAAAGTATTAGATGAAACCGGACAAACAGTTCCCGGCGCCAACGTATCTCTAAAGGACACTGGAAAAAATACAGTTACAGATGAAAACGGAACTTATATTTTCTCAGATGTTATTGCCGGAAACTATACTGTAGAAGCTACAAACGTTGGTTATAAGACTTACACAAAAGGAATTACAGTAAAAGAAGGTGAATCGTTACAAGTCAATTTATTGCTTGAAGGCGAATCTCAAAACCTTAAAGAAGTTGTAGTTACGGGATCATCAACACCAAGATCGAAATTAGAATCGAGCGTTGCGATTACTACAATGGGTGCAAAAGCAATCGAAGACAGAGCGCCGTCAAGCACGGCAGCTTTGCTTCAAACAATTCCCGGATTTGTTGTGGAAGCTTCAGGAGGAGAAATTGGAAACAACCTTTTTGCAAGAGGAATTCCGTCTGCCGGAGCGTATGAATATGTGCAAATTCAGGAAGACGGTTTGCCGGTTTTTGAAGATGGCGCACTACAATTTGCCAATGCAGATACTTTTTACAGATTAGACGAAACAGTAAGCAAAATGGAAGCGGTTCGTGGAGGTTCTGCATCGATTTTTGCGAATAATGCTCCCGGTGGAATTATCAATTTTATTTCGAAAACAGGTCAGAATGAATTTATGGGAAGAGCCAAATTCACGACTTCAGATTACGGAATGTTCAGAACAGATTTGAATTTATCAGGCGCTTTAATTCAGGATAAATTATTTTTTAATGTTGGAGGATTTTACAGAGCCGATAATGGTGTAAGAAACACAGGTTTTACAGCCAATAAAGGCGGACAAATAAAAGGAAACCTAACCTATAAATTTGATGACAGCGATTATTTAAGAGTTAATTTCAAACATCTTGACGACAGAAATACGTTCTATTTGCCAATTCCTTTAAAAAGTAATAACGGAAAAATTGAAGGAATCGACGGTTTTAATCCAAATTACGGAACGTTGACTTCAGTAAATTTCAGTCATTTAAATGTACCTCAATATGGAGGCGGAACTTTTAGTACCGATTTAGAAGACGGTTCTCATCCTGTAATCAACTTGATTGGAGCAGAGTTTAAAAAGAAAATCTCTGAAAAAGTGACTTTCAAAAATGCCTTCAAACAAACTTCTATTGATTTAAATTACAATGCTATTTTCCCAAATGGCGGACCTTGGACACAAGATGCTTATGCGACAGATATTCAAAATACAACTGCCGGAAACCTTGCTTATTCTTATGTAGATAATGGCGCGGCTTTAGATCCAAATTCCTTGATTATGAGAGCAGATCTTTGGCATATTGAGAAAAAGATGAACAACTTTGCGAATAATTTCTCTTTTACATTTGATTTAGATCCTGTACAATTAACGGCTGGTTATTATTATTCAAACTGGAAATCAAACCAATACTGGAACTGGAATTCCTATTTAGTAAGTGTTTCAGACAATCCGAGATTATTGAATGTTACTGATAATACAACCGGAGTTGAACATACTTTTAACGGCGTTGAAAGAATTACATGGTTGGAAAGAGATGCCCAAACGAAAGGACTTTTGAATGACATTTATGCTGATGCTGAAATAAAAGCAACAGATAATTTAACCTTCAACGCAGGTTTAAGATACAACAAAGACAAATATTCCGGATACAGAGACAACGCAAGATTTTTTGCCGAAGATTTAGGAATTTTAGACAACAATACGGCTGATGATGCCGTAACAACCGTTAAAGGAAATCCGTATACCTATTGGAGATATGATGTAAACGAATGGTCGTATACTGCGGCTGGAAACTACAAATTCAACGATAATATGGCTTCGTATGTTCGTTACAGCCACGGTTTTAGATCGCCAATTGAAGAATCATTTTATGATAATGCAGCAGATTTGAGCAAACTTGAAAATACAGAAGTAAATCAGTTTGAATTGGGTTATAAATATTCAGGTTCTTTCTTCTCTGTAAATGCGAATTTATTTCACATGAATTTGAAAAATGTGGCTTTCACCGATATTTTATCTGACGGATCTTCAGAAAATAAATTTGCTGACGTAAACAATATTGGACTTGAAGTTGAAACCAATGCCAGATACGAATTCGTAAAACTGAACTTTACATTCACTGTTCAAAAACCGGAATATGATAATTTCACCGGAACAAATGCAGACGGTTCGACTTTTGATTTTAACGGAAATACAGCCAGAAGAATCCCTAAATTTTTCTGTAACCTGAGACCGGAAGTTGATATCACAAAAGATTTTACAGCTTATGTTCAGTTTTCTTATTATGATAAAAAATTCACGAATCAGGATAACAGACAAGTTTTACCTGCTTATAAAGAAGTGGGAGCAGGTTTAAATTATACGTACAACAATCTTCGTTTTGCAGTTGATGCTTCCAATTTATTTAACGAAATTGGTTTAACCGAAGGAGATCCAAGACAAACAACATCTGCAGCAAGCGATGTATTTATGGCAAGACCAATTTTAGGACGCGCCTTTAGATTTTCTGTAGCCGTTAATTTTTAAACTATATAAACTGTTGGATAGAATCCATCAAAAATCAAACACATAGAAACATAGATTTTATCATTAAAAAAGAATAAAAAAGAAACTAGCTTCCACACATAGCTATGTGAATTAATGCAAGTGAAACGCCTTTTGAGTTCAATCTAAGCTATGTTTCTATGTGTTAAATTTTCACTCAAAGGGTTAAACCTAATATACATACAGTTACTGTAGAGAAGCACAGCAGTGCGTCTCCGCACCGTAACCACAAAGCAAAGCAAATAAAACAAATGAAAAACATAGGAATTAAAATCTCGCTTTATCTTAATTATTTTGTCTTTGCTATTTTATTAAACAGCGTAGGTATTGTGATTTTAAAATCGCAAAAAAATTACGGAGTCGATGAAATTCAGGCCAGTATTTTAGAAGCTTTTAAAGACATGCCTATTGCCATAGTTTCCTTTTTTATAGCTTCTTTTTTACCCAGAATTGGCTATAGAAAAGCGATGCTTACAGGTTTGGCTTTGGTGACTTTGGCTTGTATTTCTATGTATTTTGGAAATTCATTTGACAATGCTAAAATTTTATTTGCAACCGTTGGGGTTTCATTTGCTTTGATCAAAGTTTCTGTTTATTCATTAATTGGAACCGTGACTGAAACCAAAAAAGAACACAACGCTTTAATGAGCAGTATTGAAGGTTTTTTTATGGTGGGAATTGCGTTGGCGTATTTTTTATTTCCCGCTTTTAATAACGAAAATGACCCGAATTCGTGGTTGAATGTCTATTGGTTTTTAGCAGGATTATCATTGCTTTCGTTCTTGTTTTTATTCTTTGTAAAATTTGAAGAAGCCGAAATTTCAGCAGGCGTAAATATCAAAGACGATTTTCTGCAAATGTTCAAATTAATGGCAAAATTGCTGACGGTTATTTTTGTTATCAGCGTCTTTTTGTTTGTTATGATCGAACAAGGAATTCTTTCGTGGCTGCCTACATTCAATACAAAAGTGCTTCATCTTCCGGAAAATATCAGCATCATGATGGCGAGTATTTTGGCCATTTCATTGGCTGTTGGAAGATTAATTGCCGGCATTGTAACCAAAAAAGTAAACTGGATTTGGGTTTTGAGTTTCTGTATTATTTCAGCAATGTTGCTGGTCATTTTTGTACTTCCAAAAACCGTTGGATTAGAAGTAAAAAACATCAATTCGCTTTCAGATATTCCGTTAATTGGGTTTGCTTTTCCCTTAATCGGATTATTTATTGCGCCTATTTATCCGTTATTAAATTCGATTGTTTTGAGTGCTTTGCCCAAAAACCTGCAAAGCTCCATGACCGGATTAATTGTGATTTTTTCTGCGCTTGGCGGAACTTTAGGATCTAGAATTACGGGTTGGCTGTTTAAAAATGAAGGACCGGAAAAAGCGTTTTATTTTACTTTAATTCCGATGACTTTATTACTGATTTCCTTTTTTATTCTTAAAAAAATAACTGCAAAAGATGAAATTTAAATTACATATAACCCAAACCATCGAAAAATTATTGGCTCAGGAAGATACTGACGGCGATAAAAAAATTACGATTGATGATAACGGTCCAAAAAGTTTTTTATTGAAGGATGAAAACGGAAATTCAGCAGAAATTAAGGGAACTTATCAGCTTTCGAATTTATTACAGGAATTGGCTCTAGCTAAAAAAGAAAAAGTTGAATTCGCCGAAATAGATCTGAATGAAATCACTGAAGATCCTGTAAAAAGAATTTCAAGAAAAATAAAAGATTTATACTGGAAAGGTCTTACCAGAACAATTGACGCCATTGGTGTAAAGAAAATTTTGGAAGATGATAAAATCGAAAATGAAATCGCGTATTTGTATGTACCGTTTGGCGATGAAATTGTTTTTGATTATTTCAAGAAATTAGAAACAACAACTCCGAAATTGAAAGTAGTTCAAATGCCTAAAAATATTTCACCGGAATATGTTTTATCCTTGAATAAAAAACCGGGAATTTTGGCTTTGGCACTTCAAATAAAAAACAATGAAATTTCAGGAGTTCCGTTTGTGGTTCCCGGTGGAAGATTTAATGAAATGTACGGCTGGGACAGTTATTTTATTGCCAAAGGACTTTTGATTGATGATAAAATTGACCTTGCTTTGGGCATTGCTGAAAACTTTAAGTATCAAATTGATCATTACGGAAAAATCCTGAATGCCAACCGAAGTTATTATTTAACCCGAACACAGCCACCGCTTTATACGTCTTTAATTATGGATGTTTTAGAAAAGTCGAATCCTGATATTTTTTGGATAGAAAGACATTTAAAAACCGCCATAAAAGAATATCGAACGGTTTGGATGGAAGAAGGAAAACGACTTACTGCAAATGGATTAAACCGCTATAAAGCAGAAGGAATCGGGCTTCCTTTTGAGGTTGAAGAAGGGCATTTTGATGATATTCTCGAACAATATGCGCCAAAATATAATCTCTCAACGCGAGAATTCGAAAAGAAATATCTTGAAAGAGAAGTTGTTGATGCTGAACTTGATAAATATTTTATTCACGACCGAAGCATGCGCGAAAGCGGTCATGATACCACAAACAGATTGGTTGGGGTTTGTGCCAATTTAAATACGGTTGCCATAAATAGTTTGTTGTATAAATACGAAACGGATATTGCTTTTTTGATTGAGAAATATTTTAAAAATGAATTTCAATATTTTGAAGACAAATCTTTTTCAAGTGAATATTGGATTTCTAAAGCGTCTTCGAGAAAAGAAAAAATCAACAAAATGTGTTGGAATGAAGAAAACGGAATCTATTATGATTATGATTTTGTAAACGAAAAGCAACATGTTTTTGAAGCGGCTCCTACATTTTATCCGCTTTGGGCGAAAATAAGTACGCCGGAGCAAGCCGAAATTTTGGTAAAAAAGACACTTCCAAAATTCAAAATGAAAGGCGGAATTGCCGGAAGTACAAAAGAATCAATTGCTGCTATAGACGAAAATTCGCCAATACGGCAATGGGATTATCCGTTTGGCTGGGCGCCACACCAAATGCTTTTGTGGGAAGGTTTACTGAATTATAATTTTCAGGAAGAAGCGCAGGAAATGGTGTATCGCTGGCTTTGGCTGATTACCAGAAATGCAGTTGATTACAACGGAACGATTCCCGAAAAGTTTGATTTATCGATAAGTTCACACAAAATTTTCGCAGAATACGGAAACGTAGGAACAGAGTTTAATTACATCACTGAAGAAGGTTTTGGCTGGATGAATGCTTCGTATCAATACGGTTTAACGATTTTAAAAGAGGATTTAAAACAAAAATTATCGGATTTAGTTGACCCAGAGGATTTGTTTTCATAAGCCTTCGACTCCGCTCAGGATGACACTCGTGATGTCAGGCTGAGCGGAGTCGAAGCCTTTTTTTTAACTGAAAACTGATACTGGAAACTGAAAACTAAACTTTTCTTCCCATTAAATTCTCGCCAAAAGCTCTAAGAATATTTTTCTTTTCAGCGTTAATTTCCATTTTTTCTAAAGTTTCAAAAGCTTTAAAAGTATACATTTCAATTGCTTCCTGAGTGGCGCCTGATGCTCCGGATTCGTTAAAAATTGCTTTTGCAGTTTCTATTTTTGCTGTATTATCTTCAAGTTGTAAACTAAATAATTTTTGCAATTCTGCTGCTTTTTCTTCAGATGAAAATTCTAAAGCTTTTAGATATAAATACGTTTTTTTATTTACGATAATATCGCCGCCAACTTGTTTTCCGAAAGTTTTAGGGTCTCCAAAGGCATCCAAATAGTCATCTTGTAATTGAAAAGCTAAACCTAAATTGAGTCCGAAATCATAAATTAAATCAGCTTCTTTTTCAGAAGTTTTAGCTACAATTGCACCCATTTTCATGGCTGCGGCAACTAAAACAGCTGTTTTATATTCGATCATTTTTAGATATTCGGGAATCGTTACATTGTTTCTTTCTTCAAAATCAACGTCCCATTGCTGTCCTTCGCAAACTTCAAGAGCTGTTTTGCTAAACAATTTTGCCAAATCCCTGAAAACGGCCGGTTCGTATTGTTCAAAATACTGATACGCCAGGATAAGCATAGCATCTCCGGATAAAATTCCGGTATTAATATTCCATTTTTCGTGTACGGTTACTTTGCCTCTTCGCAAAGGCGCATCATCCATAATATCATCGTGAACCAGCGAGAAATTATGAAAAACCTCAACCGCCATTGCCGCCGGAAGTGCAATTTTGTAACCAGTATTAAATACTTCTGCCGCCATTAAGGTTAGTACAGGACGCATGCGTTTTCCGCCAAGGCCTAAGATATATTCAATAGGTTCGTAAAGATTTTTGGGTTCTTTGGTAATGCTCTGGCTTTCTAAATAAGTAATAAAAAAATCCTGGTACTGACTAATATCGTGCATAAATGAAATTCTGATTAACGAGCCTCAAAGATACGATTCAAATGTGAATTATAATTTTAAAAGTTTAAAAGGAATTTAGTTTCCATAAAAAGAGGCATTAAAGCCGTTCATTTTTAATGTGTTAAAATTATTTTTGAAAAAACTTGGAAACTTTCTTGGTGTTTAAAGTTTCCTGTTTATATTTGCACTTTCAAAATGGAAACTTACAACACTTTAAAAGTTTCCATGGCGAGTTTGAGTAAATTATAAACTCATTAAATCAGATAATTATGAAAACAACATGGACCATAAATTCTAGCCAATCAGATGTTTTAATTAAAATGAGACATTCTATACTTGCTTATTTAGGAGGAACTGAAAATAAATTTGATGGTTATGTCAATATTGAAGACAATGAAATTGAAGATGCTTCGGTTGAATTTTCGTTAGATATAAATAACAAGGCAGATAGTTTTCAGCAAATTGATACTCACTTGCAACTGAATGATTTGTTTAATGTAAACGAACATCCAATTATTAGTTTTAAATCGACTTCATTTCAAAAAGTAAATAATAATATCAATTTCTTTAAAGGTGATTTAACTATAAAAGATGTAACCAAAGTTGTAGAACTTGATGCAGAATTTATTGGAATCAATTCTTATAACGGAGAGAGAAAAGTTGCTTTTGAAATTAAAGGCGATATTAAAGGTCAGGATTTTGGTCTGGATTATAATTCATACAATCATAATGGTGGATTAGCACTTGGAAAAGATATTAAGCTGATCGCTAATCTGGAATTTAGCATATAATTCTTATTTGATGAATAAATTAATGTAAAATTATTACAAAATATTGGGAACTATTTTTTTTAAAAAAGTTTCCGAATTATATTTGTAAGGCAATTTGATAATTAAGATGAAAGAAAAAATCATAGCAAAAGCAAGCGATTTATTTTTAAAGTTAGGCTTTAAAAGTGTTACGATGGATGATATTGCAGGTGAAATGTGTATTTCAAAGAAAACGATTTACAAATATTTTTGTAACAAAGAGGTTTTAATTGAAGAAAGTACCTCGATGGTTCACAGACAAGTACACGAAATAATTGATTCTATTGTGGATAAAAACTACAATGCAATTATGGAAAATTTTGAGATCAGAGAAATGTTCAGAGACATGTTTAAAAATAATATGGATACTTCGCCGATTTATCAGTTAAAAAAACATTATCCCGAAATATATCAAAATGTATTGTCTCACGAAATAGAGCAGTGTACGCAATATTTTAGAGAAAATATAAAAAAGGGAATTAGCGAGAAACTTTATCGCCCGGATATCAATATTGAGGTGTATGTGAAATTTTATTACACTTTAATTTTTCACATTAATGAAAATACAATTTCTGAGAGAGAGGCTCAGGAAATAGAATTAGAAGCTTTGGAATATCATACCAGAGCAATGGCAACACCAGATGGAATACTAGAATTAGAAAAACAACTTAAAAAAATTATTACTTAATCATCAATCTATGAAACGAATAATTCTTATATTTTTGTGTACAATTGGCTTGGCTGCCAACGCACAAGTCCAAACATTAACCTTAAGAGATGCTCTTACGTATGCGCTTCAAAACAAAGCGGATGCTAAAAAGGCCAAACTACAGGTTGAAAACAGTGAGTACCAAATTCAGGAAGTACGTTCACGAGCATTGCCTCAAATTTCTGCAAACGGAAATTTAACTTACAATCCTATTTTACAGTTAAATGCTTTACCTGGAGATTTTTTTGGTGCTCCCGGAACTACACTTTTAGCCCCATTAGGTCAAAAATGGACTTCAACAGCAGGGCTTTCTTTAACTCAGACAATCTTTGATCAATCTGTTTTTACAGGATTAAGAGCAGCAAAATCAACACGCGAGTTTTATCAAATAAACAATCAGTTAACAGAAGAGCAGGTTATTGAAAGAGTTGCAAATAACTATTATTCTGTTTATGTACAAAAAGAAAGATTGATTCTTTTAGACAGTAATTACGTAAACACAACAAAAGTTCGTGATATCGTAAAAGGACAATTTGATAATGGTTTAGCTAAAAAAATTGACTTAGACCGTATCGTTGTGAAAATGTCAAATATAGATACAGAACGTCAGCAAATTAAAAATCAAATTACTTTACAGGAAAATGCTTTAAAGTTTTATATGGGAATGCCTATTGAAACTCAAATTGACATGCCAAAAGAAGAATTTGAAGTGGTTCCTGCAGCATTAACAGAACAGCCAACTATTGAAAACAGAACAGAATATCTGCTTTTGAAAAAACAAGAAGAGCTTTTGGTGTACAATAAAAAAGCTGTTGAAGCGGGATATTATCCTACACTTTCATTAACGGCAGGTTACAATTATATTGGTCAGGGACCTGAAATGCCTTGGTTTGCAAAACCAAAAGACGGAGTTTACTGGTCTGATTACTCTTCAATTGGATTAAACTTACATGTGCCAATTTTTACAGGTTTCGGAACTCGTGCCAAAGTAAGACAAGCCGATGTAGAAATCAGATCTTTGCAGGAAGATATTAAAGACACAAAGCTTTCTCTTGATTTAGACTACAGAAATGCAATGGCTGACATCGAGAATAACATTGTAACTATCCAGAATCAAAAAGAAAATATGCAATTGGCATCAGAGATTCTAAGCAATACAAAAAACAATTATCTTCAGGGACTGGCATCTTTAACAGATTTATTAGATGCTGAAAATGCATCACTTGAAGCTCAAAATAATTATACCAGAGCAGTTTTAAATTATAAAATTGCCGAAATAGCACTAATCAAATCAAAAGGCGAACTAAAAACTCTTATTAAATAACTAATTACAATGAAGAAAACTATTATAACAATCGTAATCATAATCGCAGCACTGGGTGTGATTGGATATGTCTTAAATAATAATAAGAAGGAGAACAAAGCAAAAACAGATATCGTAGCAGAGAAAAATGCTGCAGTTTCGGTTAAAGTTTCTCCTGTAAAAACAGAAGAAGTTTCTTTGGATTTCGTTGCAAATGGAAATTTCCAACCAATTCAGGAATTAACTTTCTCTGCTGAGAAATCTGGAAAAGTAATCAGCGTTTTAGCTAAAGAAGGTGACTATGTAAGAGTAGGTCAAACTTTATTGACAGTTAGAGGTGATGTAATTAATGTTAGTGCACAACAAGCACAGGCAGTTTACCAAAATGCAAAATCTGATTATGAGAGATATGAAAATGCTTTTAAAACAGGTGGTGTTACAAAACAACAATTAGATCAGGCTAAGTTAGCTTTAACAAATGCGCAGTCTAACTTAACGCAAGCAAACATTAATGTTGGGGATACAAAAGTAAAAGCGCCAATAAGCGGATTTATCAATAAAAAATATATTGAGCCGGGATCTATTTTAGCAGGAATGCCAGCAACAGCTTTATTTGATATCGTAAACGTATCTAAACTAAAACTAGTTGTTACAGTAAACGAAAACCAAGTAGCGAGTTTAAAATTAGGAAACCAAATTAAAGTAACTGCAAGTGTTTATCCTGATAAAACTTTTTCTGGTAAAATTACTTTCATTGCTTCAAAAGCAGATGAGTCTTTGAACTTTCCTGTTGAAATTGAAATTACAAACAACTCAAATAACGACCTGAAAGCGGGTATGTACGGAACTGCAAATTTTGCATCAAACCAACAAAAGCAAAACTTGATGGTTGTACCTAGAAATGCATTCGTAGGAAGTGTGAGCAGTAACGAGATTTTTGTAGTTGAAAATGGTATTGCAAAATTAAGAAAAGTAACTGCTGGAAGAATTTTAGGTGATAAAGTAGAAATTATCAATGGATTATCTGACGGAGAAACTGTAATTACTACAGGTCAAATTAACTTACAAGACGGTAATACAGTAGAAATTATTAAATAATTTAAAGCGATAAGCTATAGGCAGTAAGCAAGAAGCTTATTGCCTAAAGCCTACAGCCTAAAGCAACAAATATGAAATTAGCCGAAATATCCATAAAACGTCCGTCGTTGGTAATTGTATTGTTTACAATTCTAACACTTGGTGGATTGTTCAGTTACAGCCAATTAGGTTATGAGCTGATCCCGAAATTTGAACAAAACGTTATTACAATTTCTACAATTTATCCGGGAGCTTCTCCAAGTGAGGTAGAAAACACAGTAACCAAGAAAATTGAAGATGCGATCGCATCCTTAGAGAATGTCAAAAAAATTGACTCAAAATCATACGAAAGTTTATCTATTGTATCGATTACATTAACATCAAATGCAAAGGTCGATTTTTCTTTGAATGATGCACAGCGTAAAATCAATGCCATTATTAGCGATTTACCGGATGATGCAGAAACACCTTCGTTAACAAAATTCTCCCTAAGTGATTTACCAATTATGACACTTGGTGCTAATGGTAAAATGGACGAAGCTGAATTTTATGACTTAATTGATAAAAAAATTGCTCCTATTTTATCTCGTGTACAAGGTGTGGCGCAGGTAAATATTATTGGTGGCTCTGAGCGTGAAATTCAGGTAAATCTTGATGCTGTAAAAATGCAGGGTTACGGATTATCTGTTCCACAGGTACAGCAAAATATTTTGACTTCGAATTTAGATTTCCCAACAGGAAATATCCAAACACGTAATCAAAAAATATTAATTCGTTTAGCGGGTAAATATAAAAGTGTTCAGGAATTAAGAAACCTGGTAGTTTCTTCTCAAAACGGAATTCAGGTTCGTTTAGGTGATATTGCCGATGTTCAGGATACTCAAAAAGTAGCAGAAAAAATATCACGTGTAGATCAAAAAAGTGCTATTGTTTTGCAAATCGTAAAACAATCTGATGCAAATGCAGTAGCGGTAAGTGAGCAATTATTAAAAACAATTGCTATTCTTGAAAATGATTATAAAGCAAATCAATTAAAATTAGAAGTAGCAAAAGATAGTACAATCTTTACTCTTGAAGCTGCAGATTCTGTAGTTCACGATTTATTAATTGCGGTAGTTCTGGTAGCTTTTGTAATGTTGTTCTTTTTGCACAGTATTAGAAACTCATTAATTGTAATGGTTTCGATTCCAGCATCGTTGATCGCTACGTTTATTGGTATTTATTTAATGGGATATACATTAAACTTAATGAGTTTATTAGGATTATCTCTTGTTGTAGGTATTCTGGTCGATGACGCGATTGTGGTCCTCGAGAATATTTATCGACACATGGAAATGGGTAAAGGTAAGATTCGTGCATCTTACGACGGAACTGCAGAAATTGGTGGAACTGTAACTTCGATCACATTAGTAATTGTCGTGGTATTCTTACCAATCGCAATGAGTTCTGGTTTGGTTTCTAATATTATTACACAATTTTGTGTTACCGTAATTATTTCAACTTTACTGTCGCTTTTAGCTTCATTTACAATTATCCCTTGGTTATCATCTCGTTATGGTAAATTAGAGCATATTGAAGGAAAGAATTTATTTGGAAGAATTATTCTTGGTTTCGAAAGTTATTTAACTCGTTTTACAAACTGGGTTTCTGATTTATTGACTTGGTGTTTAGATCATTATATTAAAACCATTTTAGTTGTTCTTGTATTGTTCTTCGGATCAACAATTGGATTAATGGGTGGAGGTTTCATTGGAGGAGAGTTCTTTGCATCATCTGATAGTGGGGAGTTTTTAGTTCAAATCGAAATGCCGAAAGATGCTTCGTTAGAACAAACCAACTTCATGACGCAAAAAGCAGAAGCTTATTTGAAATCTCAGGAATATGTTCACAGTCAGATTACAACTGTAGGACAAACCAGTGAAGGTTTTGGTGCATCTCAGGCTACGGCTTACAAAGCAGAGATCGACGTAAAAATGATCGAACAAAAAGATCGTACCGATGACGCCAACGTTTATGCAGCAAAAATTAAACGTAAGCTTGAAAAAGTATTAGTTGGAGCAAAAGTAAAAACGGTTCCTGTAGGTATCTTAGGAACTGCTGAGGATGCTACCTTAGGATTGATTGTAACAGGTCCGTCTACAGAAAGTGCAATGGCATTTGCTAAATTAGCTGAAGCTGAATTACGTACAATTCCCGGAACAACAGAGATTAAATTAACTGTTGAAGACGGAAATCCAGAGGTAAACGTTAAAGTTGATCGTGATAAAATGGCAGCTTTAGGATTAACACTTCAAACGGTTGGTTTAACGATGCAAACTGCTTTTAGTGGGAACACAGACGGTAAATACAGAGCCGGAGAGTATGAGTACGATATCAACATTAGATATAATGCATTTGACAGAAAAAGTATTACTGACGTTAGTAATTTGATTTTCATCAACTCTGCAGGACAACAAATTAAGTTATCTCAATTTGCTGATATAACAGAAGGATCAGGACCTAGCCAGTTAGAGCGTAGAGACAAATCTGCTTCGGTAACAGTAAAAGGACAAAACGTAGGGGTTCCTTCAGGAACAATTGTAACACAATGGCAGGCAAAATTAGATAAGCTTAAAAAACCAACAGGTGTAAACTATATCTGGGGAGGTGACCAGGAGAATCAATCTGAAGGGTTTGGTACTTTAGGAATCGCTTTATTAGCCGCTATTATCTTGGTTTATCTTGTAATGGTGAGTTTGTATGACAGTTTTGCTCACCCGTTTGTAGTATTATTTGCAATTCCGCTTTCGTTTATTGGTGCTATGCTGGCATTGGCTTTGACCAATAACTCATTAAACATCTTTACGATTTTGGGTATCATCATGTTGATTGGTCTGGTGTGTAAGAATGCGATCATGCTTGTCGATTACACCAACCAAAGAAGAGCAGCAGGTGAATCAATCAGAACGGCATTAATTCAGGCGAATCACGCTCGTTTACGTCCGATTTTGATGACAACAATTGCGATGGTATTTGGTATGTTCCCAATTGCATTAGCATCTGGAGCAGGAGCTGAGTGGAAAAACGGATTGGCTTGGGTAATTATCGGAGGATTAATTTCGTCTTTATTCCTAACCTTGATTGTAGTTCCGGTTATTTATAACATCATGGAGAAAATCATTGCAAGAGTTAGCAAAGGAGAAAAAGTAGATTACGAAGCAGAAATGGTTGCTGATTATGAGCACACCGAATTAAGCGAAGACGGTTTTAATCCTAAACATACGCATTAAGAAATTCCAATATTTAAAATTCCAAATTCCAAAAGGAGCTTGAATATTGAACATAAAAAATCCCAAATTCCATAAGGAGTTTGGGATTTTTGATTTATAAGAAGTTCCTTAGTTGGAATTTGGAATTTTAAATATTGGAATTTAATCCCGTTATTTCTTCACAATTTTAATTGTCTTTGTTTTTCCTTCTGATTTTACTTTTAAGAAATAAACTCCGGAAGAAACATTAGATAAATCAATTTCAGAATGTGTGTTATTTATTTTTTTAGCCAAAACAGATTTTCCTATTACAGATATAATTTCAACCTCATCAATATTTGAACTATTACTAATATTCAAATTATGCTGAACCGGATTTGGATAATAACTGAAATTAGCTAAAGTAAAATCAGGAGCAGAAAGCGAACCGTTTAATTTGGCTGTAACGGCTAAACGTTTTGTACTTTCAATTCCGTTTATGGTTTGCGAAGCATAATAAATAGTTCCGTCAACCAATAAAGTTGTTAGCGGTAAAGTTGCTTCATTTGATTTATTTGTCTTTTTGGCAACATTGTTTGCAGTACTGTACCATTTAATATTTTGACCTTCAACAACAAGATCAGCTAAAGTTTGTCCTGGAGTAAATTCTATAGCCAGCGAATTTTTACCTTCTATTGAGGGTGACGGCGGGTCTAAATTAACAGACATTACTGCAGCACATCCATTTTGATCTCTTACATATATTTCATGAATTCCATAAGGTACACTATTGAAAATATTACTCGATTGAAAAGAAGCTCCATCAAAAC
Source organism: Flavobacterium sp. MMLR14_040 (assembly GCF_033657265.1). NCBI lineage: Bacteria > Pseudomonadati > Bacteroidota > Flavobacteriia > Flavobacteriales > Flavobacteriaceae > Flavobacterium > Flavobacterium sp. MMLR14_040. The sequence goes on from NZ_JAWVWO010000003.1 coordinate 336,004, forward strand.
TATACTCATATAATCCGTTTCCACCAGTTGTAATAACCGTTATTGTTTGATTTTCTACAGTAGCCGATGAAACCATTAATGTCGCAGGTTGTGATATAAATATATTATTTGATAGAAAGGTATAACCAGCAGAATCATTAATTTTTACTTTATAAGAACCAGCAGGTAAATTAGAAAACGAATTCATACTAGAATTAGAAGTAATTTGAATTTCATTATTATAAAGAGAATAAGTGTAAGGAGCTAATCCTCCAGATGTATTTGCTACAATTGCACCGTCCTGACTTCCGTAGCAGCTTATGTTTGTATTTGCTATTGTTGCTGTTAATGGATTAAGAGGTTCTATCACAACATATAATGAACTTATATTATTTGAACTATCTCTTACGTCTATTATATATATACCCGGAACCAGATTAGTGAATATATTGTTTGCTGTATAATTGTCTCCGTTTATTGAATAATTATACGGAGCTAAGCCACCTGTGGCAACTACCTTTATTGTACCAAAATTTTCGATAGCTGTTGGTCTCGTAATAACTGCTGATATGATTAAAGGTGAATATAATTCAGTATAGGAAGAAACTACACATCCATTTGCATCTGTAACTTCTACAACATAACTTCCAAATGCTACGTTATTGAAAACATTCTCATTTTGTGAACCTATAATAATTTCTGAATTTTTCTTGAGCGTATATTTATATGGAGTTTTGCCTCCCGTAACATTAACCTTTATTGTTTTATTATAAACATCTGTTGTGGTTGTTGCTGATAAAATAGATTGTTCAATTGGAATATAAACTGATGCCTGACAGCCATTGCTATCTTTTACAAAGAAAGTTTGAACTCCAGCAGTAAAATTTGAAGAAGTATTGGAATCGAAATATGTTACTGCTGCATCAAACGAATAAGTATATGGTGCTTGTCCGCCTTTTGCCACAATAGTTACTGAATCTTTAACGCCGCATTCTGTACTTTTATTTACAAATGCAGTTGCACTCAGGGAACTAGGAGATCCTACAGTAAATGGAGTGCTGAAAATACAGTTATTTGCATCTTTGATATCAATTATATAATTTCCGGGGTATAATACCATAACAGTTCTATTATACTCATACGGAAGTTTATTTAATGAATACTGATAAGGCGCTTTGCCACCCTTTGCAGTAATTGCGACATTACTATAGGCATTAGCAAAGCAATCAATAACATTGGTATTAGTTACCGTCGCTGTCAATGGAACAGGCTGTAGTAATATAATATCATTTGTAATAACAGTACAATTATTAGAATCTTTTATCGTAAAATGATATGTTCCTGCAGTTAAATTATTAAAAATGTTAGAAGCCTGAAAAGATGCTCCATTTAAAGAATATTGGTAATTGCCACTTCCTCCTGATGCATTTACATTTATAGAACCATTGCTCGCACAATCTATGCCTTTCATAATAACAGCAGTTGCTGTTAAAGAAGGACTTATTGTAGCTGTAAGGGTGATTGCAGCGTTCTGGGTATCTTTAACTTTTATTGTATAAGTTCCTGCAGATAAATTTGAAAAGACATTTGGGGTTGCATAATTATTTCCATTATCTATCGAATATAAATAAGGGGCAATTCCTCCGGTTGCATTTATTGTTATTGTTCCTGTCGACTGAAAGCAATTAATAGCATTTGTAACAACAGTAGCTGAAAGTGTTGGTGGTGGTGCTACATATATTTCAGAGGATATTAAAGTGCAAGAATTAGCGTCTGCAACTTTTACACTATAAATTCCCGTTGGCAAATTAATAAACGTATTACTGCTTTGAGGTGCAGCGACTATTATTGCTTCTTTTTCCAAAGAATAAGAATAAGGTGGATTTCCTCCCAATACATTAGCAACTATACTTTGCTCAAAAGTTGAAACAGTTGCAGTTAAAAGTGTCGGCTCAGCAATATTAATAGATGCAATTGCCATACAACCATTCTTATCTTTCACCGTTACATTATACACACCTGAAGATAAGTTGTTAAAAGTATCTGCTGATTGAAATTGATATCCATTTAATGAATATAGATATGGAGCAGAACCTGCAATTACAGTAGTTTTTATTGAGCCATTGTTACTGCCATTACAACGAACATCTGTTTTGGCTACTGTTATTATTGGAATAACAGGAGGATTTATAACAATAGTATTTGTCGTCGAATTATCATCTGCATCCTGAACTTTGACCGTATAAGTATTAGCCGTTAGGTCAGAAAAAATATTTGATGAAAAATAATTTGCCCCGCCATTTATGGAATATAAATATGGAGGTTTTCCACCAGTTGCATTTACAGCTATAGATGCATTACTTAAACAGTCCATCTCTTTAGTTATTGCAACAGCAGAAGCTAAAGGTTTTTGGTCTTCAATTGTAATACTAAAATCATAAGACTCACAGCCTTTTGAATCTTTAATTCTTACAGTGTGAATTCCAGAAGACAAATTTGTAAAAACATTGCCAGCTTGAAAAGTAGCATTATCAACAGAATATTCATAAGGAGCAGTTCCTGCTTGCCCATTTAAAGTTACAGTTTGACCTTCTGTAAGAATATCAGCATATATAGGAATTGGTTGTGCAATGATATGTTCCAGAGTTGTTATACAACCAACAGCATCTTTTACCTTAATTTGATATGTTCCAGAACTAAGATCAGTGTAAATATTATTAAGTGAATATATACTATTATTAATAGCATATTGATACGGAGCTTCTCCTCCAACAGCATTAATAGTTAGTGATGTTTTATCTTTGGCGCACAATAACTCCGTATGTAAAGCTGTGGCAGATAATGGTAAAGCTTGTTGTATTTTGGCCGTTATTGCTGGAGAAAGACAATCATTACTATCTTTCACTAATACAGTATAATTTCCTGCAGGTAAATCAGAAAAAGTATTTTCTGCAGAAAAAGTTGTTCCACCATCAATTGAATAATAATGAGGGATTTGTCCTCCATTTGCAACAATGTTGATGCCTCCATTATTGATACAGCTTGACGTATTTGTGACAATTGTAGTGCAGTTTACAGGAATATATGGGAGTAATTCGATAGCCAGATTATTAACGATTGTATTTTCGCTATCCTTTATAGCAATAGGATAAGTTCCCGCACTTAAATTGTCAAAAGTATCGCTTGTTTGAAATGTTATTCCTCCATTTAGTGAATACAAATAAGGAGGGTGACCTCCATAACCAAAAGCACGAATCGCAGCATTTCCCCAGCAGGTTACATGTTTTAGCGTCATTCCTCCAGAGCTTAACGGAAATTCAGAATCCCCAACAACAATGGTAGTAAAAACGCTGCACCCTCTAGCATCTCTTACATATATGGGCTGAAAACCAACAGGTAAATCTAAAAAAACATTACTTGTTTGATAAGTAGCCCCATCTAAAGAATATAGATATGGTTCTGTACCACCTGTCGGAGTAATGGTTGTGTTTTGATTTACTGTTATTGATGTTGCAGTGAAAGTTGCAGGAGCTGTAATAACGTAGTCAATTGAAGCAATGCACATTTGGCTGCCATCTTTTACTTTTATATGGTAAGTTCCGGAGAGTAAATATTTGTAATAATTATTGCTGGTAAAAGGACCTTCGTTTATTGAATATTGATATGAACCTATTCCTCCTGAGGCATTTATGGTCAGCGAAGAGGTTTCTTCACTGCATATTATTGGGGTATGTGAAGCTGTTATCTTTAAAGACTCAAAAGTCATCAGATTAAAATAATCTGTTGAAATAGTTCCGTTATAATCAATTCGACCGTAAATTTTTGAAGGCCCTATTGCACCAATATACTGCGTCGGATTTGCAATTATATTTGTATTATTTAATGCATCATCAAGACTTAAAAAATAAGTAACGTTTGTTTCGGCAGGATCTAAATTACCAATAAAATCATTTTTTAGCGAAGTCAAATCAAAAGGTTCGCTTGAGCAAATGGTAATAGAAGTTACCTGGGCATAAAAAATAGTGGTAATAAGAAGAAAGAAAAAAAGTAGAGTTTTTTTCATACGTATAGGTTTGTTAATTTGTTTTAACAAATATATACAAAACATATAAAAGAATCCAAGAAATAAAATTCCAAATCCCAAGGAAACTTTTCCAAAATTGGAATTGGAATTTAGCAAATTAGGGATTTTATTTCAAATAAACATAATGATTAAAATAATCAATAATAGCCTTACCTTCAAGTAAAACATCAGCACCAATAATGCCATGGACAGGTTTGGCTTTGTATGATTCTAAAGCTTCATTTACATGAGAAAGATCAAAAATCACCAAACCAAAATCAGTATTTTTCCAGCTCCCGATTTGTAGATTATTATGGGCAGAAACTTCCGTTTTCATTCCCGTTCCGCCAGCTCCTGAGGCTTTTGTTTTTGATTTTTTTGAGGAAATTTCAAAACGTTCCATACTTTCAAAACCAATACAGGTGTTAGAAGCTCCTGTATCTAAAATAAAATTTCCTGAAACGCCATTTATTTTGGCTTTTATTAAAAGATGCTGCGTTTTGGTAACTTTGAATTTTATTTTTTTGTATTTCTCTTTTTTGAGAACCGCGTGAAGATTTTCCATTTTTGGTAATGATTGAAAACCAAAAATAAGCCAATTAACGTCAATAAACTAATGATGTAAAAGATATAATTATTTGATTTTTCTTCATCAGAAATAGAACCATAATACACAAAAGAACTCCAATAATAAGGCGATTTCTTCGCATTCGGAATCGATTTATCGTTCAGGAAATCCAGTTTTGCATTGGCAGTAGCTTCAAAATACGGAGCATTATTTTTAATGTTTTTATAAAAATCAGTCATAAAAACGGATGTCGTATAATCGTTCACTTTCCACAATGAAAACATCAAATTCTGCGCGCCCGCGAACTGAAAACCTCTCGCAACGCTCATCGCGCCTTCGGCTTTGTATAATTTTCCAATTCCGGTTTCGCAGGCGCTTAAAACCACTAAATCCGGATTGATGTTGAGATTATACAATTCAGAATACAATATTTCCTGATCGTAAAATTTAATGCTGGCCGGAGTTTCAATATCGCCCGAAGAAGCGTGTGTACTCAAATGCAAAATCGAATATTGATTTGCATTATTTTTAAAATTAGAAAAAGTTGCAGCAGAATTTTCTAAATATTTTCCTTTGAAATTTGATTGTATTGATTCTAATTCTTTCTTCGAATAACTCAATTCGTAAGCTGTTTTTTCGAAAACCGGAAAAACGCCCAAAACTGTTTTTTCTAAGTTTGAAAGGGGTTTTGAATTAAGATAAAAATTAGCAGAATTATTATAAGCAACTTTAAAGTCAGTCAATAAATAATGCATTTTGGCAAAATTTGTTGTCGATGATTCCTGAGTAATTAAAGTTTCAAAAGGAAGGAAATTCAAAATTCCGTCTGGAACAATGATGAGATTTTTATAGATTACATTTGAAGGTAATTGCAATAAATCATAAACTCTTTTTCCATAATAATTATATCCAGAAATATCGTTTGTAATGGCATCAGCAGAATTAAAATAATCGACAAATTTTACAATTTCGAGCATAGATCGGTGTGCGATGTAAATATGTCTAAAATTGATTCTATTGTTTTGTAAAGTGAAATAAAACAGATTTTCATTTCCGATAAAATAGTAAACTAAAATAGCTTTGTCTTTTTCTAACTTTGAAAACAACCCTTTTAAATCACAATTTTCAGGAATAAAATCGAGCTTTTCAGATTGTATTTTTTTCAGCGAAAGCATAAAATTATTTTGCTTTTTTATAAGCTGATTTATTTTGGAAATATTGGCTAAATCACCTTTTTGTTGTTCTTTTATAATAGTGGTATTGACATTTTGAAATTGCTGTATAAGTTGTTTTTCTTTCGCGGAAGCGTCTTTAATATTCGATCGATAACCTTTTAAAATGCCTGATTTTGTTTTTTCAGCCAATTGAAAAGCTTCGTTTAAATATTGAATTTTGCTTTCTTCCTGATACAATCGATCATAAATCAAAAGACATTTTTCGGTACGATTGCGCGCTCTGATTTGGGTTATAATCTTGGAATTTTCATAAATCAATCCATTCATCAAAAGATCTTCGATATAAAAAGAAAGTTTAAAGGCGTTAAGAGCTTTTTTGGGATGATTTTGTTTGAATAGGATTTCTGCTTGTAAATCTAAAGCATCAATTAAAACGGTTTCTGCATACAATTGATTTTGATTCGGAAAAATGTTTTTTGGAGAGTAATGAGGAATTAGAATTTTAAAAACAGCCGAAATCTGCTTTTTACTTTCATCATATTTTCGTTGATCAAATAATAATAAAGCTTTTTCATAATAGAGTTTTGCTATTTTTCGTGGCTTTTGATTTGTAGTTTTAAAAAACAGTTTTTCAGCTTTTGCTAAATACAAATTTGCAACTTCAAATTGCTGTCTCTGCCGATTGAGTATCGCCAGATTTCTATAAGAATTAGATAAATTTTCTGATTGCTCCTTTTCATTTTTCAGATAATTAACTGCAGATTCAAAAGCATTTTCAGCTTTTTGATAAATTTCAGGATGCATTAAATTTCCCGCTGAACTTAATATATAATTATTCCCCAGATTATTCAGCAAAGTCCCTTTTTGTACATTGGATAATTGCTCTGTTTTCAAAGTACCTTCCAATAATTCAATCGCCAAAGAAATCTTTCCCGAACTCTGATAAACATTCGATAAATTTAAAATTGCTGCAAATTTTTGCTTCCCAGCTTCAGGATAATCTTTTGAAGTATTGATGATAAAAAAATATTGCTTTATCGTGTTTTCTGCGCTATCATAATCACCCAGAACAGTATATAAATTCCCCAAAGGTTTCAGGCAAAATTCAATTATATCATAATTAGAAAGTTTTTGTTTCTGATAAATTTGCCAGGCTTTTTCGTAACTCGAAATCGCTTTTTCGGTTTGCCCGAATTTATTTTCATAATATGCTTTATTGCAGTTTAGAACCACAATTGCCAATAATTCATCTTTGGTTTTTGGTTTTGGATTTTTCCAAAAATTAATTTCAGTATTCGTTAAATTTTGTAACGCTTTCGCGGAAGGATTTTCAACAAAAACATCAATTGCATTGTATATTGTATCTTCCTGATGTTGTCCATGAACATTTAGATTTATAAAAAGAAAGATAAACCATATATGTAATATTTGATTGCGTATTTTTTTTCCACCATATAAGTGATATAAGTTCATATTATTTTGGTGCATATAATTTTAAGATTAAACTAAATAAGTGAATATAAGTTTTAAATACTTTATGCTTTTAATATAAAGGAAATACATTTTCAGTAATAAACAATCCAACTTTTAATATGAACTTATATCACTTATATGGTGAAAAAATATTAAAACTTCCAAATTCCATAAAACTGAAAATAATTAAAATTCTGTTCAAAGTTGATGACGTAACGGGCTCCTAAACTCGGACCAATTCTGGCAAATCCAGCAGTTAAATCAAATAATAGCCCAGTTTTAAAATCAGCAAAAGAGTTTTTTACTGTATTGGATGCTGTCGTTGTACTGATTAAAAAGTTTTCTTTGTCGCCTTCAAAAGTTTCGATTTTTATATTCTGATTTTGTTCTTCAGATACATTTATATTCGCCTGAATTCCCGCGCCAATTCCGATATAATTATTAATGTTGTACCGAATTAAAACAGGAACTTCCCAGTTGATATTTTTGTTTTCGGTTGCTGTAGTGGTGCGTACCAATTGTCTCACTCCGTTTGCATTTGTATTTATCTGATCGAAAACATTAATAGCATTATCGTATTTGTTTAATGCATTAAGCCATTCAGCCTGCCAATAAAAGCGATACGATTTAAAAGGCGAAATCGTTGCGCCCACAAAATAACTCGTCGATTTTTCAAGATCAGGATAGAGATTATAACCTGCTTTTGCACCAATCGAAATTCCGGGTAAAAATCGGGTAGTGGCGTAGTTGGTAATTATAGGTTCATTTTTGTCGAAAATAATGGCCGTTCTGCTTCGGGTTTTTACTTTGTGAAAGTCTTCGGCAAATTTCATCGAATATTTTACAAAACCTTTTGTAGAATCTTTTTCGTGCACATTTTTTTGTTCGCTTCCAGGCAAATAAATGTTTTTGAACGTAAAAAAAATCTGTTTTTGTTTGATAATCGTATCAAGGCAACTTACGGTTGGAACCTCATCTTTTGGACAAATCGGACATTTTGGATACATGTCTTCGATCTGAAAAGTTTTTTTGTCAAACATATCCGGAATATCCGTTTCTAACCGAATCATTCTGGCCGGACCTTCGCCGTTGTTTTGAAAACGGGTTTTAAAATTCACTCTTTTAAAACGCACTAGTCTGTAATTCATAAAACTTCCGTTTGAACCCATTTTGTTTGGATCGTGAGAAGTTACGATTTCCATTTCCAGATTCTTTATTTTATGGTTTTTATAACTTCGATTCGGAACAAAAATCCCGCGCATGGTAACTGTTGCGCTGGTATCTTTTATCATTTCCGGAGTCGTTTTAAAAGTATAAAAAACATTATGTGTTTCTCCGGGATTTTGATCATCAAATTCTAAAACCGAAACATTGTGATACGTTTTATTCGCGTCTAATAACGAAGCGTCCAAATCTTCTTCAGAAGTTGTATTTCGGTATTTTTTAAGTTTCAGTATGTTTTCGGCGGAAGCCAGATAATTTTTAGAATCGTCAAGATCGTCAACAGAAGCGACAGTGTTTTCTTTTACTTCGCGCTCGTTTGCATAAGTTCTAAAATCGAGCAATTCAAAATTATTGTTCTTAAATTGTTTCTCATTATAAAACAAATACAGCTTTCCGCTCGACACATAATTCTCCAGATTTTGATAACCAACTACAACTACCATTTCCTGTTCTGGAATTGGGTCGCAGTTTTTGATAATGGCAAATCCGTTTTGGTCTGCTATTGATGCGATATCTTTATAATTGGTATCTGTAATCTCGTTTATTGCTACCTTTTTAGGCCTTGTTGCGGGTGGTTTTCCGTTATCATAATTGTTGGTTACGGCAAGTCTTGTCGTGTATGTTCCTTTGTTTTTATACACATGTTTAGGTTCGGCTTCTTTACTATAATGACCGTCGCCGAGTTCCCATAAATAGGAATAACTTGGTTTTGGCGCGCCCGCAATCGGAATCAAAGGTGGTGTTTCGGGTTTATAAGTAACGGCATTTCCGTTTTGGATAAAACCAATATTGGCTCTTCGTGTTATGGTGTCTTTTACTTTGGTTTGACCTATTGAGAAAATAGAGAATAGAATCAAGAAAATAGACAGTTGTGGTTTCATAACTAGACAGTTTTGGGTTTTAAAATCATCAGTGATAATTTTAAAACTGGATTAAATGTAAAAAAAAGTGATGAGCAAATCACCACTTTTTCTTAAAAAGTATTTTCTAACTTACTGAATAGCATTGATTGCGGCTACCAGTTGCGCTTCGGTACCAACGGTTGTTTCGGCAAGTGTGAAAGTATAAATGTCGTTTGCAGCAACAGTTACCGCTTTAATTGCATATCGCCATTGACCATTATCTTCGGTTACAAAAATCACGTGACAAGCTAAACCAACTGGAATTTGTCCGTAATGTTCACTAAACATTCCTTGTGGAGTATAAGTGTCTAATTTAGCAAGTGCATTGGTTCCTTCGCCATCATAAGAAAGATAAACAGCACTATTTTCGTTATCGTAACCTTCTGGAGCATCAACAAGAAGTGTCGTTTTTGGTCTCGGATCGCTGTAAAAACGGTCTACATTTGTCCAGCCAAAATTCCCGAATGTTACATAATAATTTGCGCCTTCACCTTGTACGCCTCCTTTTCCTCCGCCATTTCCATCAGCATTTGGATTATTTTCTCGCCAGGCCAATTCTCCTTTGTCATCAATTGTGCCGTTCCATAATGTCATTGCATTATCAAGTCCGTCAGTTAAAGCCGTTGGAACAATTAAATTCATTGAGCAAGATGTTTGCAGTGCAACTCCGCCCTGAGTAGCTTTAATGAAGAATTCTCCACCAGAAATTAATAAGTTTTTCTTTCCGTCAGCAGTAACTCCCATTGTTGGTTTGTTGGTAACCAGCATGTTCCCTTTATCGAAAAGTTCAATGTATTCAATTTCAATAGTTCCCGTTACCGCATTTCCATTTTTGGTTAAACAGTCTCCGTTAATGTTTAGTTTCACTCCTTTTGCAGAAGTTAGCGTGATCAAACCATTTCCGGCAGTTGCTGTAAAGTTTTGTGTATTTCGTTTAATTCCTTTTTCGGTTATTCCTTTAAAAGCTCCTGAAGTTGGTGGAAGAATAACATTGTTGTCATCTCCGTCGCTATTGTCGCAACTTACAACCGAAAATATTGCTAAGAATAAAAGTCCTAATTTTTTAAAATTTGTGTTCATGATTTCTAGTTTTAAATAGTTAATTATAGTTATAGATACTTGGGGATGAAATTTTGTTACCCCTGTTTTATTTTTTTTAATTTATTTCGAAAGACATTTTTCTTCAAATAAATTTCCGTCTTCATCAAGTGCGACCAGAATGTCTTTTTTCCGCGAAAGCGAAACGATTAAGCAGATCCAGATAATAGCCCAAAATCCGAATGTGATTACTGTAAGGAAGAAATGAAACGGATGATTGATTTCTTTTTTTTCTTTGGATAAAACGGCATAAGGCAATTTTTCGTTATGCTCGATAATCACAAAACCGTTTCTGATTTTAGAAGAAAGGGTTTTATGAAACTGATCCAGATTTTTTTGATGTATTAATTGATAACTTTCCATTTCTTTTAATTTTTAATTGTTTTTAAAAGAGTTTTATATTGCTATATCAACTTGATTTTATAATTGTTACCCCATTATTGAGAATTTATTTTGAGATTATTTTTACATTAGCTATTTAAAAGTTGTTTTTATGGGCAAAATCAAAATTCATCCCGATCAAAAATATATCGAAGGACTTGCGGCTAATAACTCGGCAATCATTCAGGAGATTTATAAAAAGTTTGTTCCCAAGGTTGTATTTTATATAAAGAACAATTCCGGCGATCAGGATCAAGCTCAGGATGTGGTTCAGGAAATCATGATTTTGCTTTTTAATCAGGCAAAAGCCAAAACACTGGAACTGACTTGCCCTTTTGAGGCTTATTTCTTCTTGTTATGCAAAAGAAAGTGGCTCAACGAATTGAAAAAAACATCTAATAAAGGGGTAACAATTCATGAAGATGTGGGATCTATAAATGAATGCGGAGTGGAATTGGTAGAGCAAACCGAACAATTTAATGAAAAACAACAGCTTTTTGACGCTATGTTTCTAAAATTGGGAGACAAATGTCAGGAATTATTAAAGTTGAGTTTTACCATTAAGTCGATGGAAGAAGTTGCCGAAAAACTCAATGTAACATACGCTTATGTTCGCAAGAAAAAATCGTTGTGCATTGGCCAGTTAACTCAATGGATTCAGGAAAACAACAACTTTAAGTCCCTAAAAAATAATTAGTCATGAACGAGGAACGCTACATATTATTTGATCAATATCTTCAGGATGAAATGACTGTTGAAGAGAAAAATAGTTTTGAAAAACAATTGGCAGATGATCCCGAATTTGCTTCAGAATTTGAAACTTTTAAAAATGTGCATCTTCAGCTGGAAACTAAATTTGGATATGAACAGGAAAGAGAAGCTTTCAAAGAAAATCTAATAAAAGTTTCAGATAAACATTTCAATAAACCAAAAGTAATTGCACTAAAACCCTGGTATTATGGTATTGCAGCAGCTGCCGTAATTTTGATGGGATTATTTTTTTATAATTATAGTCAAAAGCCTTCTTTTGAAGATTTTAATCATCCGGAATCGGCTTACTTTACAGAAAGAGGCGATGTTGATGCAATGCTAAAACAGGCAGAAACAGCATTTAATTCAAAAGAATATAAAAAAGCAATTCCGTTTTTTGAATCTATTTTAAAAGAAAAAGATACACCGGAAATTCAATATTTTTACGGAGTTTCATTATTGCAAGACAATCAAATCATAAAAGCCCAAAATGTTTTTAGTGAACTAAAATCAGGAACTTCGGCCTATAAAGATAAAGCAACGTGGAATTTGGCTCTAATTAAATTAAAACAAAGAAATTACAACGCATGTAAAGAAATCCTGCTTACAATTCCTGAGGATTATGAAGATTATGTTGAGGTTCAGATTTTGTTGAGAGAATTGGAATAAGCGATAAACTTTTTGTCACTTTACGTAAACCCGTAATCGAATTTGGAATTTTAGTTCTAAATTCGATTTTTTTATTAAGAATTTACCACGAAACCTTAATTCAATTTACCGAATGAAAAAAATTACTTTATTATTTCTTCTTGTGCTTTCTCAGACCATTTTTGGTTTTGCCAAAATTACCGAAACCGAAAAACTTGCTTCAACCTGCAAAGTTTGGGGTTTTCTAAAATATTATCATCCAAAAGTCGCCAATGGTGATTTTAATTGGGATGAAAAGCTTTTTGAGGTTTTGCCTAAAATTGAAAACTCAAAAACCAAAGAAGAATATTCAGCAGTAATAGAAAAATGGATTGATGATTTGGGCATTGTACCAGCTAACAAACCTCTTGCAGATGATGCTAAAAAAGATTTTTTTAATGAAAATCTAAACTTAGACTGGACACAAAAAGACAAATTGTTTTCTAAAAACCTTTCTAAAAAATTGAAATTTATTATCGATAATAGATTTCAAGGAGCAAATCATTATGTAAACCGCGACGGAAAAGTAGTCAGTTTTCAGTTTGTTAACGAGCCGGAATATGCAGAATTTTTATGGACAAATAAAAATTTACGTATTCTGACTTTATTCCGTTTTTGGAATTATGTAGAATATTTTTTTCCATACAAATATAAAATGGATCAAAAATGGGATGATGCGCTGGTTGAAATTCTGCCGCATATAAGTGCTCCGGCATCTGAAAAAGAGTTTTTATTAGCAATGCGCGAAATATCTATAAAACTTAACGATACCCATGCAGCGACTTTTAATATGCAAATGATGCAGTATTTAGGTGGTGAAAAATATACAGCCTTTGGATCCAAATTCATAGATGATAAAGCCGTAATTACTACTATAGTAAATGATTCTTTAGCAAAGATTGACGATTTAAAAATAGGAGACGTTATTACTAAAATTGACGGCATAACGGTTGCACAAAAATTAGACGAACTCCTAAAATATATGCAAGGTTCTAATAGGCCAGCGGCTATATTAAATGGTGGTTTTGTAATGTTTACAGGAAATACAGATGATTTTGAAGTTGAATTTATTCGCGACAATATTACTTCGGTAAAAAAAATACATCGTTATCCGAATGAAAAAATTAAAAGATCACCGCCTAAAAGTGGGCCAAATTGGGAAATTCTGGAAGACAACATTGGTTACGTAAAAATGAATAAAGTGCCAAAAGAAGAAGTGCCGGAAATGATGGAGAAATTAAAAAATACACAAGCCATAATTTTTGATGTTAGAAACAGACCTACATATACCGATTTTTTAGTTAGTGAATATTTGAACCCGGAACCGAAACCCATTTTGAGATTACTTTATCAGGATTTGAGTTATCCTGGTCGTTACTATTTTAGTGATGAAATGGAAGAATGCGGTAAAAGCAATGCAGATTATTACAAAGGTAAAGTAATTGTTTTGGTAAATTCAGGAACCCATAGTTTTGGCGAACAAACAGCAATGAGTTTGCAAACGGCGCCAAATGCAACGGTCATTGGCAGTCAGACTTCTGGTGCCGACGGGCCAAATTATTACTTTAAGATTATCAAAGGTTTTGATTCCTCTTTTACTTCAGCAGGTGTTTTTTATCCAAATAAAAAAGAAACACAACGCATCGGTATTGTTCCTGATATTGAAGTAAAGCCAACTATTTTTGGTGCTCAGCAAGGAAAAGATGAAGTATTGGATAGAGCTAAATTGTTTGCTAAAAACGGGAAATAATTTTTTTAACACGCAAAATGATTTACAATTCTAACCTAAATTGAATGAAAAAAATTACCATACTTTTTCTATTAGTTTTTTCGCAAATAACCTTCGGTCAAGCCAAAATTTCAGAAACAGACAAACTCGCTACAACTTGCAAAGTTTGGGGATTCCTCAAATACTATCATCCACAAGTAGCCAACGGAGCATTTAATTGGGATAACCAGCTTTTGGATCTTTTACCTAAAATTGATAAAGTACAAACAAAAGAAGAATTTTCATTAGTTCTTGAAAACTGGATTGACGCTTTAGGTGAGGTAAAGCATATTGCACCAATTGCGCCATTGAAAGATGTAGAATATTTTGATAAAAACTTCGATTTAAGCTGGTTTAATAACAATAAAGTATTTTCGAAAAAGTTATCTAAAAAGCTCAAATTTATAGAAGAAAACAGGTTTCAGGGAGAGCAGTTTTATATTTATAGTTTAAAAGGAGGTGGGAACGCTGGCTTGAAAAATGAAAATAATAAACATCCGGATTTTACAGATAAGAATTCAAAACTCCGTATGGTATTTATGTTTTGGAATTTAGTAGAATATTTTTTTCCGGATAAATATTTAATGGATCAGAAATGGGATCTTACTTTAGAAAAAACAATACCGCTTGTAATTAAAGCAGAGAATCAAGATGATTTTTATCTGGCAATGAGAAAAATGGTATCAAGAATTGATGACAGTCACACAGAATTTTTTACATATTTGCCTCCAACGGCTCCAAAAATAAAAAATTTTTTCCCTGCTCATGGAAAGATAATTGATGAGAAACTAGTCATTACAGAAATTTTGGCTGATAGTCTTGCTCAGGCATATGATATAAAAGTTGGAACTATAATTACTAAAATAAATGATAAAACGATAAGAGAAATTATTGCAGAGAATAGAGATTTGATTTGTGCTTCAAACGAGCCTAAATATTTAGATAAACTGGCGGAGAAAATTTTAACAAGTTATTCTGATGATTTAGTAAAAGTAGAGTTTTCTAAAAATGGCCAATATATCACAAAAACAATGATTTGGTATGATTATCATGATTCTCATAGAAATGAATTTAAAAAAGGAGCAAGAAAAAAGAAGGAAAAATTTAAGCTTTTAAATCATAATATTGGCTATGTTAATATGGGAATTATAGAAAGAAAAAATATTCCTGATATGATTGAAGCGCTAAAAAATACACAAACAATAGTTTTTGATATGAGAAATTACCCGAGAGGAACTTTTGAACCAATAGGGAACTTTTTAAACGCTCAGGAAAAGAAATTTGCAATGTACACACATCCTGATTTAAGTTATCCGGGAAAATATACATGGAGTGGAATAACCTCAATGGGCTTTGATAATAAGGATTATTATAAAGGAAAAGTTGTTCTTTTATTGAATGAAAAAACGCAAAGTCAGGCAGAATGGACGGCGATGTGTTTTCAAACTTGTGGTCACGCTACAATTGTTGGAAGTCAAACTTCTGGTGCTAATGGAAATGTTTCTATATTTGATTTCGAGGGATTTAATACACGTTTCTCAGGAATTGGCGTTTATTACCCGGATAAACGCGAAACTCAAAGAATTGGAATCGTTCCGGATATTGAAGTAAAACCAACGATCAAAGGAATTCAGGAAGGAAAAGATGAGGTTCTGGACCGCGCGTTGTTATTTATTGAAACTGGGAAATAGTATCAACTTAACCTTTGTCAGTTTCAAACTTTGATAAATTAGTTACGTATTCAACCCGACAGGTTTTTAAAGCCTGTCGGGTTTATTATTAAGAGGAGAAGAGAAAAAAATCCGCGTCCAATCCGCGCTTTCACGAAGTGAATCCGTGTCATCCGCGTTCCATTCCACGCCAATTGGAAAGTTTTTAATATTATCGTAATTTTGAACTTTTAAAAATTAGACAATTGAATTCAACGACAATAATTACCGATACACACACCCATTTATATTCTGAAGAATTTGATCAGGATCGTGATGAAATGATTCAAAGAGCTATTGATGCCGGCGTAACCCGTTTTTTTATTCCCGCAATTGATGCCGCTGCAACACAATCGATGTACGACTTAGAAAAAAATTATCCGGATAATGTGTTTTTAATGATGGGTTTGCATCCCACTTACGTGAAAGATAATTATCTGGACGAGTTGAAGCATGTTGAAGCTGAATTGGCCAAAAGAAAATTCTACGCTGTTGGTGAAATCGGGATTGATTTGTATTGGGATAAAACGCATTTAAAAGAGCAGCAAATAGCTTTTAAAAGACAAATTCAGTTAGCAAAAGAATACAAACTGCCAATCGTAATTCATTGCCGTGAAGCTTTTGATGAAATTTTTGAAATTTTGGAAGAAGAAAAATCAGATGATTTGTTTGGGATTTTTCACTGTTTCTCCGGAACTCACGAACAAGCGTTACAGGCAATATCCTATAATATGAAACTGGGAATTGGCGGAGTTGTAACTTTTAAGAACGGAAAAATTGATCAATTTTTAAATCAAATCGAATTAAAACATATCGTTCTTGAAACAGATTCGCCATATTTAGCACCAATTCCGTATCGCGGAAAAAGAAATGAAAGCGGTTATTTGGTAAATGTTATTGCTAAATTAGCCGATATATATGATGTTTCTCAGGAAGAAATAGCGACAATTACAACGCAAAATTCAAAAGACGTTTTTGGGATTTAACCCTATAGTTACTTAACTTTAGTTTTTTTTTTGTTCTTTTGCCCACTAAAAATAGATATTAATGCAGAAATTTGATGCCATTCGACCGTTTTATGATTCTGAAATAAATGAAGCACTTCATGATGTTGTCAATCATCCGATGATGAAAACCATGATGAACTTTACTTTTCCGGAAGTAGAAGATGAGGTTTGGAAAGAGCAGCTTAAGAAAACACATTCGATTCGTGATTTTCAATGCAACTTTATTTATAATACCATCCAAAAGGTTCTTGAAAAAAGTTCTGAAGGACTTACAACTTCAGGATTTGAGAAACTTGAGAAAAATACTTCTTACTTATTTATTTCGAATCACAGAGATATTCTTTTAGATACAACCTTATTAAATGTTTGTTTGTTCGAGCATGGTTTGGTCATGACAGCATCTGCAATTGGCGACAATCTGGTTAAAAAAGCATTTTTAAGCACATTGGCAAAACTGAATAGAAACTTTTTGGTTTTAAGAGGTTTAACACCGAGAGAAATGCTGCAGAGTTCTAAATTGCTGGCAGAATATATGGGACAATTATTGCTTCGCGAAAATCGTTCGGTTTGGATTGCACAAAGAGAAGGAAGAACAAAAGACGGAAACGACGAAACCAATCCGGGCGTTTTAAAAATGATCGGTATGGGTTCTGACGAAGCCAATTTGATGGATTATTTTAAGAAATTAAAAATCGTTCCGGTTTCTATTTCATACGAATACGATCCTACGGATGTTTTGAAAATGCCGCAATTAATGGCAGAAGCAAACAACGAAGTTTATATTAAAGATAAAAATGAGGATTTCATGACCATTTTGAGTGGTATTATGGGAACCAAAAAAAGAATACACATTTCTGTTGGTGATGTTCTGGATACAGAAATCGATCAAATTGTGGCTGAAAATGACAATGCCAACAAACAAGTGCAGGCTTTGGCACAAGTAATTGATGATTCTATTTTGAAAAATTACCAATTGTGGCCAACTAATTTTATTGCTTACGATATTTTAAACGAAACTGATAAGTTCTCTCATTTGTACAAAGAAAATGAGAAATCACTTTTTGAGCGTCGTTTAGAAATGCGTATTGGCAGCGATAATCCTGTTACCAGACAAGGATTTTTATCAATGTATGCCAATCCTGTTGTCAATAAATTAAAATATCAGGATGTCATCTAAAGCTAAAATACTTTTAATCTATACCGGCGGAACCATCGGTATGAGCAAAGATTTTGCAACTGGCGCGCTCAAAGCGTTTAACTTTGATAAACTATTGCAGAACATTCCTGAAATTGAACAATTAGATTGCGAAATTGAAACCGTTTCATTCGAACATCCAATAGATTCATCGAACATGAATCCTGAAATGTGGACGAAAATTGCTGAAATCATCGAAGAGAATTATAATTCGTATGATGGATTTATAGTATTGCATGGTTCAGATACAATGTCATATTCGGCATCTGCATTGAGTTTTATGCTCGAGAATTTAGCAAAACCAGTTGTGTTTACGGGTTCTCAATTGCCAATTGGTGATTTGCGTACCGACGCAAAAGAAAACCTGATAACGGCAATTCAAATTGCTTCTCTTCAGGAAAACGGAGAACCGGTTATCAAAGAAGTTTGTTTGTATTTTGAATATAAATTGTACCGCGGAAACCGAACTTCAAAAGTAAATGCAGAACATTTTAGAGCTTTTACAGCGCCTAATTATCCTGAATTGGTAGAATCAGGAGTTCATCTTAAATTAAACTCACATTTATTTCTTCCTGTAAAAAAAGATGCGAAACTAATTGTCCATAAAAAATTAGACAATGACGTTGCCATAATAAAAATGTTTCCGGGAATGAGCGAAGTTGTTTTGTCTTCAATTCTTGAAATTAAGGACTTAAAAGGAATTGTTTTAGAAACTTATGGGTCAGGAAATGCTCCAACCGAAGATTGGTTTTTAAATCTAATTCAGAAAGCCATTCAATCCGGTCTTCATATTGTAAATGTTACACAATGCTCTGGCGGAAGTGTAAATATGGGACAATACGAAACAAGCACAAAACTAAAATCTCTGGGCGTTATTTCAGGAAAAGATATTACTACAGAAGCCGCAATTACAAAATTGATGTATTTGTTGGGTCATAATATTCCGCCAGCTGAATTTAAAGATATTTTTGAAACAGCATTGCGTGGGGAAATTTCGTTATAAAATTATTTCACCATATAAGTGATATAAGTTCATTTTAGAAGAAGTTTAAAAATGAATTTGATTTCGTTTGTCACATCGAGCGGAGTCGAGATGCCACAAGTAGTTCCGTTTCTAATGTTCCAGTCTTTGTCGAGTTTCTTGTGGAGATTTACTTCGTCTGTTCGCTATCGCTCGGGTCTGCTCCGACGAAATGACAAGATTGTGTATAATTGAAATTTGAAATTTAAATTTTAGAATTTCTATACTCAACCGGACAAGTCTCCAATTCTTCAGAAACACTCTGTCTTTTATAATACACATAAACAATTACCGAAATAATACAGATAATTCCCTGAATCGCGACTGTATTTCTGGTTCCGATGATGTGTGAAACGTAACCAATGATTAAACTTCCCACAGGAATCATCCCCTGGTATGCCATTAAATAATAACTAATACTTCTGGAACGCATATTAACGGCACTTTGCGTTTGAATGTAAATGTTTATAGATGAGGTTTGTGCCATCATCCCTACACCGCTCAGAGCCATGCAAATAAGCGCCACAGTTAAACTATTTGAATACGCTAGTATAATGATGCTAAACCCTAACAATAAGCTCGCAGCAATCATTATTTTGCCCATAATGTCAGATCTTTTAAGATTTGCCAGATAAATGGCTGATAAAATAGAACCAATTCCGGCTGCGCTTTCAAACCAGCTAAAGGTTTGAGCATTTCCGCTAAAAATATCTTTTGCAAAAACAGGCATCAAAGTATTAAAAGAAATAACGAATAAGCTACTGCACATTAGCATCAAAAGCATTTTTGCCATTTCAGTTTCTTTCTTTACATAATCAAAACCTTCGATAAAATCTTCCAGCATTTTAAATTTATCTGTTGCTTTAATATGTGGAGTTATTTTCATCATTAATAGTGAAATCAAAACGGGAATGTAGCTAAGGAAATTTCCAATAAAACAAATGTCTTCACCATATTGGTGCAAAATAATTCCGGCAAGAGCCGGACCAGCAATTCGGGCAAAATTATTTAAAGTAGAATTTAAGGCAACAGCGTTTGATAAATCTTCTTTATTGTCGACAATGTCAATCATCATTGTTTGTCTGCAAGTCATGTCAAAAGAGTTTATAATTCCCTGAAAAAGACTTAATGCCAAAATAAAATTGATATTGTATATTTTTAAATAAATCAATAAAGCCAAAGCTCCAGCCTGAAACATGGCGAGAGACTGCAATAAAATCATGGCTTTGTGTTTGTCATAACGGCCTATAATGCTTCCTGCCAATGGTGCCAAAAATAAAGATGGAATCATACTTAAAAAGGTCGTTAATCCTAATAGGAAAACTGAACCTGTAACGCTGTAAACCATCCAACTTACAGCAGTTTTCTGTAACCACGTTCCAACAACAGAAACAGATTGTCCGTAAAAGAATAACTTGAAGTTTTTTGATCTTAACGCTTTAAACATAACCTTAAATATTTTTTACAAAGTTCGGGATTATGATTTCATTAGAAAAATTAATAATTTTACTGATAATAAGTATTTAAACTTATCAATATGGAGATTTATCAACTAGAATATTTTATTAAAACAGCCGAAGTTCTTCATTTTACAAAAGCTGCGGAATTGTGCTTTGTAACGCAATCAGGATTGTCTCAGCAAATAAAAAAACTTGAAGAAGAGCTGGGAATGCCTTTGTTTGTGAGGATTGGAAAGAAAGTGCAGCTTACCGAAGCGGGTTCTGTTTTCCTGATTCATGCCAAACAAATTATAGAAAATGTACAAAGCGGTAAACAGGCGATTGACGATTTGAACCAAATGATTGGCGGCGAATTACGAATTGGCGTAACCTATATTTTCGGACTTTTAGTTTTGCCGGTTGTCAATTTGTTTGCCAAAACATATCCAAATTTAAAAATTGTCGTTGAATATGGCACAACGGAACCTTTGGAACAAAAACTTTTAAACAACGAATTAGATTTGGTTTTGGTAATTTCTTCAAATGAAATTGAACTTCCTTTTCAAAAAGAGCCGTTATTTAGGTCAAAATTGGTTTTGGCTGTTTCAAAAGCACATCCATTAGCAGTTTTAGATGAGATAACTTTTAAAAAAATAGAAGATCTGCCACTTATTTTACCCGTAAAAGGATTTAATTCGAGAGAGTTTTTGGATGAATTGTTTTTAAAAAATAATATGAAACCAAAAGTTTCGATAGAATTAAACGCAGTTCATGCTTTATTACGTTTGGTAGGTGATAGTGATTATTGGGCTACCATTGTGACAGAGAAAGCTTTACAAGGCTGGAATAATATAAAAGCGATTAACATTACGGGAGTTACAACGCAAAGAGATTCGTTTATGTTAACGATTGAAGGTGCATATCAAAAGAAAGCGGTAAAACTGTTTATGGAAGAATTTAGAAAAAGTATGTAAAGTAATCTTTGATTTTGTTTTTCTAACTCAGTTTTTTTTGTGTTCTTTGCAAACCAAAATAGAGAGGTGTCCGAGTGGTTTAAGGAGCTAGCCTGGAAAGCTAGTATATGGGTAACTGTATCGAGGGTTCGAATCCCTTCCTCTCTGCGAATTTAACTTAAATAATACCAAACCTCGGAATCTATATTTCGAGGTTTTTTTTATTAACTTTCTCCAACTTATCAAATCATACATTGAACATTCAAAATAACTTTCTTAATATTTTGAGATGCGGGATTACTAATATACATTTGATTATACCTAATAATGATACTTACCTACTAAAAATATTTTTTTTTATTTAGAATATGAACAAAAGCGAGATTATAATTTATAGTACTGATGATGGTTTAACCAAAATACAAACTAGATTAGAGAACGAAACGGTTTGGCTTACACAAGCCCAAATGGCAGAACTTTTTGGTAAAGACAGAACTGTAATTACCAAGCATATCGCGAATGTTTTTAAGGATGGAGAATTAGTTGAAAAAAGCAATGTGCAAATTTTGCACATTGCAAATTCAGATAAACCAGTAAAGTTTTATAACCTGGATGTCATTATTTCTGTAGGCTATCGAGTAAAAAGTCACCAAGGAACTAAATTTCGTCAATGGTCTACGGAAAGACTTCGTGAATATATTGTAAAGGGATTTACAATGAATGATGAATTGCTTAAACAAGCGGGAAGTGAAAACTATTTTGAAGAGCTTTTGAATCGTATTAGAGACATACGTTCTTCTGAAAAAGTATTTTGGCGAAAAGTTTTAGACATTTATTCTACAAGTGTTGATTATGATCCAAAGTCTGAAAGCAGTGTATTATTTTTCCAAACGATACAAAACAAAATGCATTGGGCTGCACATGGACACACCGCTGCCGAAATTATTTATCACCGTATAAATGCACAACATCCTAATTTGGGATTAACTAATTTTAAAGGAACAAAACCAACTAAACAAGAAATAGAAGTTGCGAAAAATTATTTGAATGAAGAAGAATTAAATATTTTGAACCGAATAGTAACTGCATATCTTGACCTTGCAGAAATACAGGCATTGAACCGTAAGCCAATGTATATGAGTTCCTGGATTGAAAAATTAGACGAGTTTATAAAAATAACAGGAAATGAAATTTTGGATCATTGTGGTGCAATTAGCCATCAAAAAGCTATAGATAAAGCAAATAAAGAATATTTAAGATATAAGGAATTGACCAAAAATGACTTATCTGAAGTAGAAAAGCATTTTATTGATGCTATAGAAAATACAAACAGAAATTTGAATCCAAAGAAGAAATAATTCTATACTAAAATCATCTCTTTGCTATCGAAGAGAATTATAACTTAATCTCGAACAAACTAAAAGAGCCTTCTTTATAATGTTCCGGTAATTCGTCGGTCCATTCGATGGTACTTATGCCTTTGTAATCAAAACCACAACTCATATAGTATTTGTTTATTCTTTCATTTCCGCTGTGTGTGTCAAGTCTAATGTATGATTTGTTATTTTGTTTTGCATACGTTTTTGCCCATTCTACGATTTTTTTTACGTACGATTGTCCTCTGAATTTTGGATTTGTAGCAATGCGATGAAGATAAATTGCAGGATCTAAACTGGCTTCTTTCCAAATTATTAAATCATTAAAAGTAATAACAAAGGTACAGGCAATTTCATTTCCTTCTTTAATGATAAAATGTCGATTTTCGGCTATTTCTTTTTCTATTAGTGTTCTTTCAAAACCTCTCCAGCTTTTATTGTTAACTGTTTTTTGATAAGACGTTGCTGCATTATAGATATCAAAAAGAGCATCGATATCTTCATTTTTAGTTTTAAAAAATTCCATTATTAGGGTGTATTCTGTAGATTTATGAATTGTGTAAAGATAAATCTTCGGGTATTTAAAGTGCTATAAATTATTAGTTTTAACTTTTTTTATCAGTTTTTAACCAAGCAACATTTTGCTGAGATTTGTGATTTTGTCCAATAATATTCCGATATAATTCTGGTTTTCTGGCTTTTATGTAACGATTTCCTCCAGCCTGAATTAGTTTTTCGGGAATGATTATGGCTGTAGTGAAAGAATCATCAAAAGTTCTGCATTCGGCCAAAATATCTCCAAAAGGATCAATAATCATCGAACAGCCATTTTTTAATTGATCGTCATCCATGCCAATTGGGTTTGAGAATACGGCATAAATAGCATTATCATAAGCCCTTGCAGGTAACCATTTCATTAACCAGTCCCTGCCTTTCATTCCATCAAATTCTAATCGTAAAGAAGTTGGGTCAGCTTCACGGTTTTCCCAAAGTTGAGGTGCAACAAAACCAGCTCCTGGCCGGGTGGATGGTGTACACATTGTTACGTGTGGCATAAAAATAATATCGGCACCTAAAAGTTTTGTTGCACGAACATTTTCTATAATATTATTGTCGTAACAAATTAAAATTCCGCATTTCCAGCTCTTAATTTCAAAAACACAGTACTTATCTCCCGCAGTGAGATACGGATTTATAAACGGATGTAATTTTCTATATTTTGCGACTACTCCATTTTTGTCAACACAAACATAAGCTTTGAATAAATTATCATTTTCATCTTTCTCAAAAAGACCTGCTAATATTATGATGTCATTATTTTTTGCAATTTCAATGAGTTTTAAAATACTTTCACCATCCGGAATAATTTCCGCCAAATGCAGCATTTGTTCTTTTGATAAGTGTCTTGCAAAGGTATATCCGGTGATAGAACATTCATGAAACGAAATTACATCACAACCTTCATTGGCTGCTTTCCTTGAAAGTTGTTCAATTACAGATAAATTATAGTTTTTATCGCCACTTTTATTCTCAAACTGAGCGGTGGCTATTTTTAGGTTTTTCATATTCTGCTATTTATTTGGGTCAAAAATAGCATTAGCAATATTTTATAAATTGTATAAAACCGACATTTTAAAATGTTGAAACAGGAAATGTTTTGATAAGATTATTGGCTAGTTTTCTGCTATTAAATAAATATTCCCGGGGGGATATTCCGGTATGTTTTCTAAAATCTTTTATTAAATGCGATTGATCTGAAAATCCGGCATCGTAACAAATTGCCGTTAGGTTTGTAGCGTCAGATTTATTATTTAGTAATTTTAGAAAATGATGTAGCCTTATAACGTTACCAAATTTCTTCGGATTTAATCCAATGCATTCTTTGAATTTTCTTTCAAGATGTCTTTCGGTGTAACCAGTATATTCAACTAATTGTTTTACAGAGAAATCTCCTTTGTTTATAAGGATAAAATCTAAGGAATTATTTATTATGGACTGATTTGAAACCGATTTTTTAGCAATTAATGATCTGAAAAAATGATTTAAAAGTTCAACACGCGTTTGATTATTTTGTCGGGATAATTTTTCCTGAAGTGCAGCAACTTTTTGGTCAAAAACTTCTTCAATAGGAATAATAGAATCCTGAATTTCTGTGGCAGGAATTCCTAGTAATTGGTAAATTCCATTAGGCTGGAAGACCACAATGATTAAAGATGTTTCATTTTCAGAATAAATATCTTTAAAACCATGAAGCTGTCCGTATAAAAAAGAAGCTGGTAAATATTTTTTTACTTCATCATTATTGATTTCTGATATAAGTTTACTTTTTAAAGAGAATACCACGCCGGTATTGCCATCAGAAAACAATCTAAGTTTTTGAATAGCAGTTTGATTATTGTCTAAAAACAGATAATGCTTAATATAAGATGTTAATTCTTTTGATGGGGAAATTTGCATTTTATAAAAATAGTTATTTTGCTTTAAGAAAAACTAATCCTGCAAAGCCACTTTAACTTTCGGAAAAATACGCTCAACAAATAAAGTATAAGCTTCTTTTGACGGATGTAAACCATCCCCTGCGACTAAAGAAGGAATTTGAATTCCTTTTTGTGTAATGTCTGTGATAGAAACAAAAGTGACTTCGTTTGCTTTGCAGTAATTTTCTGCGAAGGAATTGTATTTTTCGATTTCAGTTGAAATTTTCGTAGTTCCGCCAAACATGGTTCCAAAAGGAGTAAAGGCATAATCGGGAATGGAGAGTACGACAACATTTTTTTTATCACCTTTTGCGAGAGTAATAGCTTTGTTCAATAATTCGGGAAATTCTTTTTCGTAAACCGAAAAATTTATGCCCTGATATTGATTATTTACTCCAATTAAAAGCGTCACCAAATCATAATTCGATTGTGGATTATCTTCATTTATTGCCGAAATCAAATTTGAAGTTGTCCAGCCTGTTTTGGCAATTATTTTTAACGAAAATTTCGTTTCAGGATATATCGCTTCTAAACTTGTATTTAGTTGTTGAGGATAATTACAAGTTTCACAAACACTTTGTCCGATAGTATAACTGTCGCCTAAAGCCAGATATTTTATAGAGCTCGCAAGCGGAATTTTAGGAATTGAAATTATTGGAGAATCTGAAGTTTCTGAACTTATTTCGTCAGAACTACAGCTTAAAAGGAAGATAGAAAAAATAACAGTAACTATTTGCTTGATTTGTGGCTTCATAATTTAAATAAATTAGAGGGTTCATTCTAAACAAATAGTTACGTTAAATATATTGTTTTGGTTTTTATACCATTTCTGTTTTTAGCAGAATTTGTTCTTCAATGGCATTCCAAAGTCCGATTCGTTTTTCTAATGCTAAAATCGAAATTTCTTCAACATCTTTCCATTTTTGGGCATCATCTTCACATAAATCAGAAATCATTTGCATCGCCATTGGTCCGTGTTCATCGGCATCAAGTTCGATGTGTCTTTCAAAATAATAAAGCAATTTGCTTAAATCTGTTTCAGGAAGATTTTTTTGAAAGTTTTTCAGGATTTCAGTAAACATACTCGGAATCAAATCTTCTCTTCCGAAAGTAAAAGCAGCGGCAATTTCGTGTGGTTTACCTTGCTCGATAACTCTAAATGTAAAATCCAAAAATGCTTTTACATCAGGATGTAATGAACTTTGTTTTATAGCGACAAAAATATTGTGCAATGAATTTACTTCAGATAGAAAAGTGTTGATCCCGGTTGTATCGGCTCCGCAATCTTCCATGGCTTCAAGATACATTTCATAATGACTTTGTCTTCTTCCGTCAATAGTCAAATCTGTTTCTTCTGCCAGGACAATTTCGTTGATTAAATATCTGGTTTCAGGATTTTTTGTTGCAAACCAGGGTGTAGTAGTACACGTAAGTTTGGCTTGTAAAGCTTTCAATAACGACATAAAATCCCAAACTGCAAAAACGTGACTTTCTAAGAAGCTGTGCAAGTCATCAATGCTTTGAATTTTATTGTATAAGGAATGTCTTAATAATTGCTCTTTTTGTGGTTGAATGCTATTGTTTATAGTTTCAATATTCATTTGTGGAATTTTTTGCAAAGATAAAAAGCTTCTCGGTAAGAAGAAGCTTTTCATATTGTTTTTGCAAATATTTTAATAGTTGTTTATTATTTAAACGCTGGAATTCCAGTTACATCCATCCCGGTTATCAATAAATGAATGTCGTGGGTTCCTTCGTAAGTAATAACACTTTCAAGATTCATCATATGACGCATAATAGAATATTCGCCTGTTATTCCCATTCCGCCCAGCATTTGTCTGGCTTCTCTCGCAATATGAATCGCCATATCTACATTATTACGTTTTGCCATAGAAATTTGAGATGTTGTTGCTTTTCCTTCATTTCTTAAAACACCTAAACGCCAGGTTAATAATTGCGCTTTTGTGATTTCGGTAATCATTTCTGCCAGTTTTTTCTGCTGTAATTGTGTTCCTCCAATTGGTTTTCCAAATTGAATTCTCTCTTTTGCATAGCGTAAAGCGGTATCGTAACAATCCATTGCAGCACCAATTGCTCCCCAGGCGATTCCGTATCTGGCAGAATCTAAGCAGCCAAGCGGAGCTCCCAATCC
The DNA here is from genome assembly GCF_033657265.1 of Flavobacterium sp. MMLR14_040. Classification (NCBI taxonomy): domain Bacteria; kingdom Pseudomonadati; phylum Bacteroidota; class Flavobacteriia; order Flavobacteriales; family Flavobacteriaceae; genus Flavobacterium; species Flavobacterium sp. MMLR14_040. The sequence continues at coordinate 363,401 of NZ_JAWVWO010000003.1, forward strand.
GGATTTATTTGGTAAAAGATTTTCTTTAGGAACTTTTACATTATCAAAAATCAATTCACCTGTTGATGATGCACGAAGCGACCATTTGTTATGCGTTTCAGGAGTTGTAAAACCTTCCATTCCGCGTTCTACAATTAAACCGTGAATTCTTCCTTCTTCGTTTTTTGCCCAAACAACGGCAATATCTGCAAATGGAGCATTCGAGATCCACATTTTGGCACCATTTAAAAGATAATGATCTCCCATATCTTTAAAATTGGTAATCATACTTCCCGGATCAGAGCCGTGATCTGGTTCTGTTAAACCAAAACAGCCCATGAATTCTCCAGTAGCAAGTTTTGGTAAATATTTCATTCGTTGTTCTTCGTTTCCATATTTCCAGATAGGATACATAACTAAGGAAGATTGCACCGATGAAGTCGATCTTACACCAGAATCACCACGTTCGATTTCCTGCATGATTAAACCGTAAGAAATTTGATCTAATCCCGCACCTCCGTATTCAACCGGAATATAGGGGCCGAAACCGCCTATTTCTCCAAGTCCTTTTATGATTTGTTTTGGAAATTCTGCTTTTTGAGCATATTCTTCTATAATAGGAGAAACTTCTCTTTTAACCCAGGCACGAGCAGATTCGCGAACTAATTTATGTTCGTCTGTCAATAAATCGTCAAGGTTGTAGTAATCTGGAGCTTGAAATAAGTCTGGTTTCATTTTTTGGTAGTTTTACAAAAACAAATTTACGTAATAAAAATATAACAAAACAAAAACGTTTTGTTATATTTTTTTGTTGATAGAATAAAATTAATAGGAAATTGGCAAGTTAAATGTAGTTTATTGAAAATATATGCACTATTTTTGAATTCCAAAAACATAATAAATGAGGCTGATCATCTCTTTTTTACTTTTTCTTGTTCTAAATGTCTCTTTTGCCCAGCAAAAGAAAGAATTAACAGAACAGGAATATTTGCTCTTGCAGGATAAAATTCGGCTCAATACAAACAAAAACGTAGACAGCGCTTTCATATATGCATATATAATGGAAAAGTCTAACAATAATAAGCATGTGGCTTTCGCTAATGCTTCACTTTCTTATTTATTTCAATTAAAAAGTAACACAGCAAAATCTAAAGAAAGGTATCTTTCGGCATTTAAGTATTTGGATAAAATGCCTGAATCCAGAGACAAAACGCGTCTTAAATCATATTTATATAATTATGGAGGATTAATAGAGTATAGGAGAGGTAACTTTAGCAGTGCACTAGAGAATTATCAGCAAGGGATGAAACTCTCCATGCAGTTGGATGATATTATTCAGATCGTAAAGTTTAAAGGTAATATTGCGTATGTTAATGAAGCTGTTGGTAATTATCAGCTGGCGATTAAAAATTTGCGACAACTTGATAATGTAGTAGATCAAAATGAAAATCTCTATACCAAAGAACAATTTAATACTATAAAAAGTAATAATAATATTACTTTAGGAGGTTCGTATGAAAGCAGTTACATGAAAAATCAAAACAAAAAATATTTGTTAGATTCTGCTGAATATTTTTATAAGAAAACGCTCTCATATTCCCAGAATATTACAATTAATAGAATGGGTGCTAAGATAAGTTTGGGTAATATTTATTCCTTTAAAAAGGACTACAAAAATGCTGAAAAAAACTATTACGATATTTTATTTATTGCCAGACAAAATAATATTATTAGAGGTATTACTATTGCCAATTATAATCTCGGTAATTTATATTACGAAACAAAAAAGTATGATAAAGCACTCGTTTTTTTAAAGCGGGTAGATTCTATTGCTCAGGCGAACAATATTAAGGATGAAAACTTTTTAAAGGCAAATTACTATTTGGCTAAAATCTATAATATAAAGAAAGAACCTGAATTAGCTTATAAATATTCTAAGATTTATCTTGATAACTACGAAAAATCTGAAGCAAAATTAAATAATGAAGCTTTAGAAGTTAATTATAAACTTGGAACTGTAGATTTAAGTGATGAAATGGTTGGTATTCAGGAAAAGTTTGAAAACGAAGTACTGTTAAACAAAGCATTAAGAGTGTTTTACGTTTTATTGGTAATTGGCATCGTCTTTTTATTGATAAAAAATATAAGAGATAAAAATAAAGCACATAAAAAAATGAATGCTTTAATTGAAGAATTTAAAGCCAATTTAGAGAAGAAAGAAAATCAGATAATCGCTCAAAATGAAGAACCAGAACCAGAAATAGAGGACGTTCTGCTTAAAAAAGAAAATGTCAATTTGAGTATTGATGAAGCCAAAGAAAATAAAATAGTCGAAAAATTATTGGCACTTGAGAATAAATTAGAATATTTAAATCCCGATTTTACGTTATCGTATGTTGCTAAAAAGATAAAAACCAATACCACTTATTTATCCTATGTTGTAAATAAACGATTTGGTAAATCTTTTGGAGAATACTCAAACGAACTTAAAATTAATTACGTAATCAATGAAATGATTACAAATCATATGTATCGCAAATACTCTACGCAGGCTATTGCCGAAAGTGTAGGTTTTAAAAACGCAGTGTCTTTTGCTAAATCATTTCGCAAAAGAACTGGAGTATCTCCAGCTCAGTTTGCGAATAATATTTAGTTCATTCCTGTAAATTAAGGATTCCCTAGACCTTTCAATTTATTTGGATCGATGTCTTCCCCGTCACCACCTTTAATTGTTTTTTGTTGATTTTTAGATATCTTTTCTATATCAAAATCTTCGAATTTTAATTTTTTAGTTGCCATGATTTGTATGTTTTATTAGTACGATTATTAGATTAATTTTTATGGATTACCACCAGTTCCACCCCCTTTTGTAGGCTCGATTCCACCCCCTGGATCATCACCTCCATGAATCGTTTTTTGTTGTTTTTTTGTCAATTTCTCAACTGCAAAATCCTCTAATTTTAATGTCTTACCTGTCATGTTTTTACGTGTTATGGTTATTGATATTTCAAAACTAGGCAAAAAGCAAAACCCTTGATCGAAAATGAACTTTTAGAGAAATTTATGAACATAAATTTAGTATAATTCTTTGATATACAAGTGTTTGTTTGATTTATTCAGACTGATATAATTTATAAATTGTATGTAGTATAATTAATAAAATGTGTGCATTCGATGATTTTTTTCCAATAAAAACAACAATATTTGCATTGTCATTACGATTTAAAAGGCACAAAACGATGTTAAAATTAGTACAGAAATTTCTTCAAATTAATAAGTATTCGGAGGTGAAAAATGAGTTCAAAGATTTGTTTCTTTCTCATCCAAATTATCCAAGCTTATTTGCGATAACAGATTCGTTAGATTTGTTGTCTGTGGAGAATGCTGCTGTAAGAGTTTCGAAAGAACAAATCGAAAACTTACCCTCTAATTTTTTGGCTTATTTTAAAGATGAACTGACTTTGGTTGAAAGAACAAAAGAATTTGTTCGAATTGATACAAATAAAAAAACAGGTCAAAAAATATCATACGATAATTTCCTTTTGGACTGGAATGGTGTAATCGTTGCAATTGAACCTAATAATGTTGTAGCAAGAGATAACTTTAAAAGTGAATATAAAGATGTAAAATACTTTTTGCCTTTATTGATTTTATTTGGTTTTTCATTCTTCTACAATACTTATACTGCATTCAGTCTTGTGTTTTTGATCACTTCACTTTTAGGATTGATCGTAAGTGTTTTTATTGTTCAGGAAAAATTAGGTTTTAAAACCAATATTATTTCAAAGTTTTGCAATTTAACCACCAATACTTCCTGCAGTTCAGTTCTTAATTTTGATAGTAATACTAATAAATGGATTAATTTTTCAGATTTACCTCTGATTTTCTTTGGTTCATCTTTTCTTGCTATTCTGTTAAGACCTTTAGATTCGACAATTTTTATAGGTTTTCTAAGTTTATTGGCGATTCCTATTATTGTAACATCAATTTGGATACAAAAATTCGAAATTCAAAAATGGTGTGTAATGTGTTTGGTTGTTTCATTTCTGATTTTTTCACAAAGTATTCTTTGGTTCTCCTCAGATTTGTTTACGCTAAGTTTTAGTTTGACTAGTATATTTCCGTTTTTATTTGCATTGGTTCTCTTAACATCAGCCTGGTTATTAATAAAACCTGTTGTAAGAAATGTATTGAATAGTGATAACAATGTAAAAGAGCTTAAAAAATTCAAAAGAAATTATTCTTTATTGAATTTCTTATCTAAAAAAATACCGAATGCAAATGGTTTAGAAGACTTAAGAGGTTTACATTTTGGGAACAGAAACGCGGGAGTTAAGCTTTCGATAGTTTTAAGCCCTAGTTGTGGACATTGTCATAAAACATTTCAGGAGGCATTTGATTTGGTTTTGAAATTCCCGGACAGAATATTTTTAAATATATTATTTAATGTTAATCCTGAAAATGCCGAGAATCCGTATAAAATTGTTGTCGAAAGGCTTTTAACAATAAATAGAGCTACTCCCGGCAAAATTGTGGAAGCAATTTCAGATTGGCATATTAAAAAAATGGAGCTTAAAAAATGGTTGAAAAAATGGCATACTGAACCAGTTAGTATGATGATCAATCAGGAAATACAAAAGCAATATGAATGGTGTTCAAAAAACAATTTTAATTATACGCCAGTTAAAATTGTAAATGAAAAATTATATCCAGAGGAATATGAATTAAATGAACTAAAATATTTCTTAAACGATTTTGTTGAAGAAGTTGAAGTTTTAGAAAAAATAGCTTAGCCCCTAACAATATCCATAGGTATGGATAGACATAACTTCAAATGTCTTAAACTGATTGAAGATATTATTTATTCAAACTAAAAAACTATTGTTATGCTAAAAAAGATTTTAAAACTAGATGGAGCTTATGAGCTTACAAAATTGGAGCAAAAAAGTATTAATGGCGGAATAACAAAAGAATGTGCTGATGCGATTTTTGCGGGAATTTGTGTTCACAAAGGCGGTACTGCCTGCCCAGCAAATTTTCCTACTGCAACTAGTGGAGGATGTTGCTGTGGAGGTATAGATTAAGAAATCATTTGAAGCTTAAACAAAAACAAAAGAACAAGTAACAAACAAAACCTAAATATCATGCTAAAGAACATTTTAAACCTTAAAGGAGCTAAAGAATTAAGTGCTAATGAGCAAAAATCAATTACTGGTGGTAATGCACCTGTTTGCGAGGAAGGTTTTGTAGCAAAAAGATGTACAGAATTTGGAACAGTGCCTTCTTTCTGGCTTTGTGTGCCACTTGGTACAACTGCTTGCTAAATAATAAAAACATTTAACGAATCAAATAACCTTTAATCATGAAGAAAAAACTTTTAAGCTTAGTTGACGTTCAGGAATTAACTACTGAAGAAAAAAAAACGATTAAAGGAGGTTCAGTGCCTAATAACAACTTACAATGTGATGCATGGAATTCAGTAGGTTTAAAAACTTACGTTGAATGTCGAGCTTACTTTCCTCTTGAAATAAATTGGACAGGCGGAGTTTGTAATGTTTTTGGACCGCCATGTGGATCTTAATTAATGATAATAATATAAACTAATACTACTTGTTATGTTAAAAAATATTATAAATCTGGAAGGAGTTCAAAGGTTAAGTACAATAGAACAAAAGAACATTTTTGGAGGATTGCCTGTTCAACCTGCAACCTGTAAATGTTTTTGTTACACAGGAAGCCGTAAGGTAAGTGCATATTGTTACTCATTATGTGCTGATGGATCAATTCCTGGAATAGAAGAAGGAAGTACAGGAAACTGTAATTATCCATTTCCTCTTCCTCCTGGAATAGAATAGAATAATTTAAAATAAAAATCATGTTAAAGAAAATTTTAAACCTGGAAGTGCTCAAAAAATAACCAAAATAGAGCAAAAATCAATGAAGGGAGGAATTCCGGAATGTTGGGTTTATGCAATTGAAGCAGGATGTTTACTAATGTCAGTTGGCGAAAATTGTCCTTTGGATACGGAGTCAGGTATTTGCGAATCAAACAGACTTTGTTGCTAGTTTTCTTAAACAATAACAATAAAAAAAGTAATAACGATAAAGCCTTATTAGAATTTAGTCATGTTTTTTTTAATTTGTAGGCGCTCGATCGTGGAACATTGAGCAAATATCCCCACATTGATGATTGGTGTCGGGATTCTCAGGAAAGGTGGCCACTGAGTTGGTTTTAATTGGTTAGGGCTAACCAGTGCCATATCCTAGAGAAATTGTATTACTTAAATTTTACACTTTTTTAGATGAAACAGAGAGGATTATTTCTCTCTGTTTTTTTTTGAGATAATTTATTCTGTTCAATAAAAAATAGACAGAAACTTCAACTGTCTTAAAGTGATTGAAGTACTAATCAAAATCAAAAAACCTAATTATGAAAAACCTAAAAGATTTAAAAGGTGTTGAAGTTTTAAGCAAAAATGAGCAAAAAAACATTAATGGTAAAGGTCCCGGAGCTGAGGCTTGTTATTGTCCTGATGGTACTTTTGCAGGTATTATACATCCAGGTGAAGGTGAAACTTGCGGGGCAGTTATTAATGAGAGTTGCCTACTAGAATCATAAATATTTAAAATAATAAATATTTTAAGAGTAAGAATAAAAACTTTGTTATTTAGTTAACAAAGTTTTTTTGTTTTTTATTCATGTAATATTCTCATATGTAGATAATTATAATGTTTTTGAAATTAGTAAATTTGATTAAAATTGAAATTGTGATATAGCACATTTCAGATCATTATTTTTCTTTTTTTAAGAATTTTTGTATAATATTGCTTTTAATAAACCTAATTTATAATTGAAAAAATTCACCAATTACAAACAAGCAGATTATAAAGATTGTGGACCAACGTGTTTAAAAATTATCGCTAAGCATTACGGCAAAACAATCCATATTCAGGAGTTACGCGATAGTAGCGAAACAACTCGTGAAGGAAGTAATTTGCTTTTTCTGAGCGATGCTGCCGAGAAAATTGGTTTTAGAACTTTAGGAGTAAAACTAAATGTAAAAAGGCTGGAAGAAGCTCCATTGCCTTGTATTTTGCATTGGAATAAAAACCATTATGTAGTCCTTTATAAAATTAAAAAAGGTAAATATTATGTTTCTGATCCGGGTTTCGGATTGATAGAATATAATGAACAAGACTTCCTTAAATTTTGGATAGGAAACAATGCAGATGAATCAACTCAGGAAGGAATCGCATTACTGGTGGAAGCAACTCCAAAGTTTTTTCAATCAGAATTTGATAAAGAAGAAAATAAAGGTTTAGGGTTTGGATTATTGGCACAATATGTTTTGCGCTACAAATCATTTTTGGTGCAATTAAGTATCGGTTTATTGGCCAGCAGTTTATTACAGTTGATTTTTCCGTTTTTAACTCAAAGTATTGTCGATATTGGGATACAAAACCAGAATATCAATTTTATTTATTTAATTCTTTTTGCGCAGTTATTTCTTTTTGCCGGAAGAACAGGTTTAGAACTCATTAGAAGCTGGATTTTACTCCATCTTTCTACCCGAATAAACATTTCGTTAATATCAGATTTCTTCATTAAACTGATGAATCTTCCAATTTCATTCTTTGATGTACGTATGACCGGTGATATCATGCAGCGTATCAATGATCATCGACGAATTGAACGAATTCTAACTACATCATCCTTAAATGTATTGTTCTCTGTAATTAATATGTTTGTCATGGGAGGTGTTTTAGCTTATTTTAACCTTCAGATTTTCTTTGTGTTTTTTGCCGGAAGTATTCTTTATTTTGGATGGATCACTTTATTCTTAAAAAGAAGAGAAGTGCTGGATTATAAGCGTTTTGCCGAAGTTTCTCAAGAGCAGAGCAAAGTAATGGAACTTATTAACGGAATGCAGGAAATCAAGCTGCACAATGCCGAAAAACAAAAACGTTGGGGTTGGGAGTATGTACAGGCAAGACTTTTCAGGGTTTCGATTAAGGGATTGGTGTTAGAACAAACACAAACCATTGGATCTTCTGTAATCAATGAATTGAAAAATATTTTCATCATCTTTTTATCTGCAAAATTAGTTATCGATGGCTCAATTACCCTCGGGATGATGCTGGCCATCAGCTCGATTGTTGGAAGTTTAAACGGGCCAATCACGCAACTTATTGAATTTGTTCGAGAACTTCAGGATGCGAAAATATCATTAGCCAGATTATCTGAAATTCATGAAAAAGAAGATGAAATACAACAAGAAACCAATCAAACAAATGATGTTCCTTATGATGCTGATATTGATATAAAAAACCTTTCATTCCGATATTTAGGATCTGATATTCCGGTACTGGAGAATTTAAGCTTGGTAATCCCAGCCAATAAAGTCACCGCAATAGTGGGCGTTAGCGGAAGCGGAAAAACAACCCTCATGAAATTATTACTCAAATTTTATGAGCCCAATACCGGAGAAGTCAATATTGGAAACACACAATTAAAAAATATTTCTCAAAAAGCATGGCGATCTAATATTGGAGCCGTAATGCAGGAAGGCTTTATTTTTAGTGATACCATTGCCAATAATATTGCCATTGGAGTAGATAAAGTCGATAAAGAACGATTGGTTTATGCTGCAGACGTAGCCAATATAAAAGAATATGTAAGCGGTTTACCACTAGATTATAACACAAAAATTGGTTCTGAAGGATTAGGAATGAGCACCGGACAAAAACAGCGATTACTGATAGCCAGAGCCGTTTATAAAAATCCTGAAATTTTGTTTTTTGATGAAGCAACTTCGGCTTTGGATGCCAATAACGAAAGAGAAATTATGCGAAAACTCGACATCTTCTTTAAAGATAAAACCGTAGTTGTGATCGCACACCGATTAAGTACAGTTATGAACGCCGATCAAATTGTGGTTTTGGACAAAGGGAAAATCATTGAAATTGGTTCACATTCGGCTTTAGTAGAACAAAAAGGGAATTATTTTGAGTTGGTTAGAAATCAATTACAATTAGGAAATTAAACATGGCAGAAGATACATTTGAATTAAGAAGTGAAGAAGTTCAGGACATTCTCACCAAAGTACCACATTGGATGATACGCTGGGGAACAGTTTTGATATTCGTGATAATTTTCATGTTGTTTTTTGTGTCCTGGTTTATTAAATATCCGGATGTTGTAAATACCGAAATTGTGATTACAACCAATATTCCACCAGAAAAAATAGTTTCAAAGACTTCGGGAAGAATTGAAGCGATTTTGGTTAAGGATAAATCGATAGTAGAAAAAAATACAACATTGGCAATTATCGAAAATACAGCCAATTATAAAAATGTTTTTTTATTGAAAAAAATTGTTGATGAATATAATATCAACGATCCAAAAAAAGAATTTCCATTTGCTTTATTAAAAAACACACAGTTAGGAGAAATTGAAAGTGCATATGCTGTTTTTCAAAAAGATTATCAGGCGCAGCAATTAAATGAAAGTTTGCATCCGTATGAAGTAGAAAACAGGGCGCAGATTTCAGAAAAAATTCAGATAAAGGAAAGATTGGATATTCTGCAGCAGCAAAAAATATTGAATGAAAGCGAGTTACAGCTTCAAAAAAATGAAATTGCCCGCTTTGAAACTTTATTCAATAAAGGAATTATTTCGGCTCAGGAAATGGAAGCCAAAAAATTAGGTTATCTCCAGGCCCAAAAGAGCTATAAGAGCCTTTTAACCTCTATTTCTCAATTAAGATCCGCTTTGATCGATAATACAAAATCGAGCCAGAGTTCTCATATAAACAACACTAAAGAGGAAGTTAATCTGGAACGCGGTATGGCGCAGTCTTTCTATCAGCTAAAAAAAGTAATAAAAGACTGGGAGCTTAATTATACCCTGAAATCATCGGTTAGTGGTGTTGTTACTTTTTTGCAGGTTTGGACAGAAAATCAAACTATAAATACAGGTGATAATGTGTTTTCGATAATTCCCGACGCTAAAAATGGTTTTGTTGGAAAAGTAAAAGCACCCGCATTAAATTCTGGAAAAATAAAAGTAGGGCAGAAAGTAAATATTCGTCTGGCAAATTTTCCGGACAGGGAATTTGGTGTTTTATATGGTAAAATCCAGAATATATCTTTAGTTCCGGATAAAGACGGAAATTTATTATTGGATGTTGCCCTTCCAAACGGATTAAAAACTTCTTATAAGAAGCAAATTGTTTTTCAGCAGGAAATGAAAGGAAGTGCAGAAATTGTAACCGAAGATCTGCGATTGCTCGAAAGAATCCTGTATCAGTTTAAAAGTATTTTTGAGCAAGTTTAAAAATTACATTTTCAAATAAAATTCTTTAGTCAGCTCAATATATTCAGGAGTATAAACATGCCTGTCAATTTCGATAATTAATTCATCGATTTCAATTTCAGGATTTTCATTTCGGCTAAATGCCAATAAACTACGTTTTATTTCAGAAGTTGGAGTTCCTTTTACGCGGGTAATTTTAACTGGATATAATTCGGATTCTTTCGCAAGTGAGATAAATTTATCTTCTTCTTTGAAAGGAATGATTAAAGCGAATATCCCGTTTTCTGAAAGTAATAAATCAGCAGCTTCAATTAACTCTTCAAAAGGCATTGCATCCTGAAAACGAGCTAAATCGCGCTGTTCATTTTCTGTTTTGTAATCTTCGGCATAAAAAGGAGGATTTGAAACAATCAAATCATATTCGTCTTCCGGTTCTTCGATAAATTCGTCCAGACCCGCATGAAAACAAAATAAACGATCTCCCCAAGGTGAGTTTTCGAAATTATCAACGGCTTGTTCGTAAGCTTCTTCATCAATTTCAAGAGCATCAATTTGTTCGGAAAAAGTACGCTGAGCAAGCATTAAAGCAATAATTCCGGTTCCGGCACCAATATCTAAAATACTAAACGGATTATGATTTACCGGAGCCCAGGCACCAAGTAAAACGCCATCGGTTCCGACTTTCATAGCGGTTTTATCTTGTTCGATAGAAAATTGCTTGAAAGTGAATTTAGACATTACTGAAAAATTTAAAATAAAGATTTAAGAAAAGTGAGCAGATGAAAACTGTGACCGAAAACTGAAAACTTTTTACAAGTACATTTCAACCAATCCTTCTGGCAGGTTCATGATAACCTTCTTGTTTTCTCTGTCAATTTTTACAAGAAAATGATCGATCATCGGAATTAGCATTTCGACTTCGCCATTTAAAACTTCAAAAAGTGGTTGAGCAGTAGTGTCGTTAACGGCAACAATTTTTCCGAAAACGCCTAAACGCTGATCTTCAATTTCGAAACCAATAACTTCGTGAAAATAAAACTTGTTGCCAGAAAGTTTTGGCAACATACTTAAAGGAAGATAAATAGCATTTCCCATAATGGCATCTGCATCTTCTTCTGTATTCATGTCTTCAAAACGAATTCTTAGAAAGTCGTTTTTGTGCAATGAACTTTTTTCAATAAAAAAAGGAACCAGGTGTTTATTGCATTCAATAAACACTGATTCCAGATTTTCGTATAACTCAGGTTCGTCCGTGTCTAAATAAGCCAGAACTTCACCTTTGAAACTAAATTTTTTAGCGATTTTACCTAAATAAAAACATTCTTCTTTACGCATTCTCGCTAGCTAAAATTATGCTTCAGTTGTTTCGTTATTTTCTTCAGCAGCAGGAGCTTCTTCAGTTGCAGCATCAGCTTCAACTTCAGCAACTTCTTCTTCAACTGCAGGAGTTTCAGCAGCGATAGCATCAGCTTCAGCCTGAGCTGCAGCAGCTAAACGTTTAGCATTAACTTCTTGCTCTGCTTTAAAAGCTTTAGCTTTAGCATCAGCTTGCGCTTTTGTTAAACCGTCTTTTTTAGCATCAACTTTTCCAGCTTTAGCTTCTAACCAAGCAGCTAATTTTGCATCAGCTTGTTCTTGAGTTAAAGCACCTTTACGAATACCTCCATCAAGGTGGTGTTTCAATAAAGCTCCTTTGTAAGAAAGGATAGCTCTTGCAGTATCAGTTGGTTGTGCACCATTGTGTAACCATTTTACAGCGCTATCAAGGTTTAAGTCGATAGTTGCAGGGTTAGTGTTTGGATTGTAAGTACCGATTTTCTCTAAGTATTTACCATCTCTTTTTGAGCGTGCATCTGCAGCTACAACCCAGTAAAAAGGTTTTCCTTTTTTACCGTGTCTTTGTAATCTAATTTTTACTGACATAATCGTATGATTAAATTTTGAGGTACTCGACCTCTGTTAATTAAGGGCGCAAAGATATAATTTTTTTCTGAATTGTGCGTTCGAAAGAGTATTAAATATGTTAAAGTAAATTTCCTTAATTTTTTGTTGTATTTACTGAAGTTTTTAAAATATTTATAGCCAGTGCAATATTTTTGTCTTAAAATTCATTTCTATGAAAAAGTACCTTTATTTGTTTTCATTAATTTTTATGATCACCTCTTGTACCGAAGATGTGAAATTTAATAATCCGGCATTTCAAACCTTAAAAGACAATGTTTTTTGGAGAGCCCAAGATTATAAAGCAAATACTACGGCTACAGGTAATTTAATTATAGAAGGATATTTAGGATTTGAAAAAGTAACATTGCAAACTAATTCTCTGTCACCGCAAACCTATATTCTTGGAGAAAATGACATTTCTAAAGCGTCTTATTCTAATACTCTTTCAACCCAAACAGAAGAGTTTACGACAGGTCCTAATAGAGGAAGTGGCCAGATCGTGATTACAGAATATAATGCTGAAAACAATACTATTTCAGGAACATTTAAGTTTAACGCAGTAAATACTAACAGCGAAAACACTGAAAAAACACAGATCAATTTTTCTGAAGGGGTTTTTTATAAAGTGCCGGTTTCTGCTAACTCTAATTTCAATGCTAATTAACATTTTAATAATCATTAGCCATTTTTATTGAATTCTGCTTTTTAAAATCAAAATAAAAACATAAATAAACTAATATATAGTAGATTAGAGAAAAATAAGACTACATTTGCTATATTATTATAAATAAGTACATATGAACATTTTTGTTGGAAGTCTTCCATTCAGTATTGAGGAAGCAGATTTAAGAGAGTCTTTCGAGGCTTACGGAGCAGTAGATTCAGTTAAAATCATTACTGATAAATTTACAGGAAGAAGCAAAGGTTTTGGTTTTGTTGAGATGCCAAACGATGCTGAAGCTCAAAAAGCAATTGATGAATTGAACGGAGCTACTGTTCAAGGTCGTGCAATTGTGGTTAATAAATCTGAACCGAAACCTGAAGGTGAAAGAAGAAGCTTCAACAATAACAGTCGTGGTGGAGATTCACGCGGAGGTTATGGTGGAGGAAACAGCCGTGGTGGAAATGACCGTGGTGGTAGAGGAGGATATTAATATTTTTTTCTAAATATATAAAGGGATCAACGAAAGTTGATCCCTTTTTTTGTGGTAAATTTTGTTTCAGGTTTATTTTGTTTCAAGTTTCAAGTTGGAAAACCTGAAACCTGAAACTTGAAACAAAAATTAACTATAAGTTCGCAACAAGCCAATCTCCAACTTCGCTGGTTTTGTATGCTTTTGATCCTTTTGGAGCCAAATCTTCTGTAACAATTCCTTGTTCTAATGATTTGTTTACAACTGCACGAATAGCTTCAGCTTCATTTTTTAAACCAAAAGCATCTTCGAACATCATGGCTGCAGATAAAATAGTTGCTAAAGGGTTAGCAATATTTAATCCGGTTGCCTGAGGATAAGATCCATGGATTGGTTCGTATAATGAAGTATGTTCTCCAACAGAAGCAGAAGGCATTAGTCCCATTGAACCAGAAATTACAGAAGCTTCATCCGTTAAAATATCTCCGAATAAGTTTTCTGTAATTAATACGTCATAAGAATTTGGCCATTGAACCAAACGCATAGCAACAGCATCAACAAATTCATAAGAAACCATAACTTCAGGATAATCTTTTTCCATTGCCTGAACTGTTTCTCTCCATAAACGTGAAGTTTCCAAAACGTTTGCTTTATCAACACAACATAATTTTTTACTACGAGTCATTGCAAGTTCAAAACCTTTTTTAGCCAAACGCTGCACTTCGGCTCTTGTGTAAACACAATTGTCAAAAGCAGTTTCGCCACCGTCTTTTCTACCTTTTTCTCCAAAGTAAATTCCGCCAGTTAATTCTCTTAAGAAAACCAAATCAGTTCCTTCAATTCTTTCTCTTTTTAAAGGAGAATTATCAATTAAAGAAGGAAAAGTAAAAGTCGGGCGTACGTTTGCAAACAATCCTAATTTTTTACGCATCAGCAATAATCCCTGCTCCGGACGAACTGGCGCACTTGGATCGTTATCGTATTTTGGATGTCCGATTGCTCCAAACAAAACTGCATCTGCTTTCATACAAACTTCGTGCGTTTCATCAGGATAAGGAACTCCAACGGCGTCGATTGCACAAGCTCCGGTCAAAGCTGGTGTCCATGTTATTTCGTGATTGAATTTTTTGGCAATAGCATCAGATACTTTTACAGCTTCATTAATTACCTCAGGACCAATTCCGTCTCCTGCTAAAAGGGCTATATTAAATTTCATATTTAATGGTTTTATATAATTGTTAATAGATAATCGGGTTTATTCACGTTCATAATTTAATTTCTCCAATCGCACTTCCATGAATTTTCCGGTTTTCTCCGGTTTTTTAAAGTACTCTGCAATTCCTACATAGCCACTTTTGGCTGGAAAAACGTTAATGACACTATCGTCATTAGTAATTGGCATTTTTTGAATTACTTGTTTTTGTGATTTAAAATAATAATTTAAAATATTCAATTCTAGATCTTTATCGTCATTCTTGTCAAAAAAGAAATAGGCTCTTCCTGAATTATTTGCTAAACGCTGTGCAAAATCATATTTGTATCCTCTTGTACGCTTTACTTCGTATTTTACAGTTTTAACGGGATTAAAATCTTTGTCCATTTTAAAAGTGTATAGTTGGGTGTATGCGCGATAATTTTGTTTTTCCCAGTAAGCTTCGGCCAGAACAAAAAAAGTTCCGTCTGGATTAAGGTTGCATTTTTGAAATGTTAAATGACCTTCTCCATGAATTTTACCATATTTATTGACATCTAAATCTGTAAAGCTTTCATAGTTAACATATTTCTCTCTTACCGTTTCGCTGGTTTTAAGATCATATACATATTGATATATTCCAAAGGATTTGTCTGAGACATAAAGACCTTCTTTGTTTTTTTCAAAATATCTTCCTCCGGTATAGATTTTATCTTCAATTAAATAAGTGTAATCTGTAGTTTGCGTGTATTCTTTTGAAACTTCTTTATAGAAAACTTCTTTTCCTGTTTTTGAATCTAATACTAAAAAGTGTACATTTTCTACCTTGTTTCCTTTTTTATAGAAACCTTTTAAAACGATGTATTTTTCATTGTAATTAACAACGGTAAAATTTGTATCGTATTTTTTTAATTCGCGTGTGCTTTTATATTCCCAAATTTTTTCATTCTTAAAATTTACTGCATAAAAGCTGTTATGTTCATTCGCAATTTTAGCTTTATAATCTGTTCTTTGAATCAAAAAACCAGATTTGTCTAAAGAGTAACAGAAATAACCTTTTGTATCTATTTTGTCATATTGTTTGTCAATATCTTTTACATCGGGATTGTATATTCCTTTGTTTACAATGCTGTTCTTTTTTAAATCCACAATTTGATAGGTTTTAAAATAAGGAAAAGCATCTTGTCCAAAAGCTTGTGAATATTCGTAAAATTCAAAGTAAATAAAACCCTCTGCATACTGAATATCAACTAGTTTTTTTAGGCGTTTTGAATTAGAAGTTTTTTCGGTTAGATTTCCTGAACATACTGTATTGAAGTTTTTATCCAATACAATATATTTTATGGTGTTATTATTGTTTTCATCAATATTCATTTTGCGTAATTCTACATAACCAAAAAGATCGGTATCTTCATATATTGGTCGAAAAGCCATAAATTCTCCTGCCGTAGCATTTAAAACAGTATAAGACTGACTAAAACAAAATGACGTGAGCAGTAGCAAAAATAATAAGTAAGTTTTTTTCATAAGGAATAAGCAGGCTTTTATATATTAATTGATTTGGTGTTTTAGTTTTTATAATCCAAAGCTAATTGTTCTAATTCAGATAAAGTTAAATTCGCTACGAAATTGAAATAATATTGCTGACTCTTTGTTTGTTCAGTCGGATTTATGGATGGTATATAAGAGTTGATTCTCATTTCTTTTTTGGCATTAGCCAAAGCATCAAGATTTGAAGCAATCATTTCTTTTAAATAAACACTTTTCGGATTTTTTTCTTTTAGTTTAAGAGCATCATAAAGACTTAATCCATAGTTTTTAATATAATAATTACTGTATATCTGCTCGTATTCGATTCTCTTTTTCAAATCATCAAAAAAAGCTTTATCGGCATAATAATTTGTCTTACTGTTTTTTACAAGTTTGTTTATCTTCTCAATGCGCTGCTCGCAATTAGGATGTGTTTTTAACGAATCAACATCCCATTTAAATATGTTTTCTTTAGAATAAGAGTATTTAGAGTAATCCTCCATAGCAACCCATTCCTTAATAAATTTCTGATTTTTAGTTGTGAAGTTTTTAGGATAACTAACTCTCGGCAAACTATCTGTTTCTATATCCGTTTTTGAAAGATGTTTTAATAAATTAATGCTTGACGCACTATTGTAATTGGTTTTTTTAAAATAATCCAGCCCTAATGAATCTGCTTGAAATTCCTGAAGGCGAGATCTGTTTTTTCGTGAATAGATACTGTTTTTCGCAAAACTTTCTGACTTGATTTGTTTATTGAATTTGGATTTTTTCAAGTCTTTTTCAAGCGCTTTTGCATCTTTTAAATTTTGAGACGAAATTTCTTTTTCAATACTTTTATCTCTGTGATTTAATGTATAATGCGCTATTTCATGGCAAATAATATATCCTATTTCGGCCTCATCGTTTAAGTACTTTAATAGTTCCAGATTAAAGATAATGGTGCCGTCACCAATACTATATGCATTTGCTTCAGGATCTCGGGAAAAATATACAGAGATCTTTTTGTCGGCTAAAACAGGATTATTTCTTGTAATTTCGGTCAATATTTTTTGAATGTAATTTTGAAGATTATCATCAAAATAAAGTTCTTTGTTGTCAATTGTTCTGGAAAAATCTTCAAATTGGCTTTTGTACACGGCTTCCATTTCCTTACTCACTTTTCCAGAATAAGTTTTTTTTATTTCTTTGATTTTTTGGTCATTACGACTTTTGAATTCTTTTAAAAAGAGTTTCCTTTTTTCGAATGAAATCGTATCAAATGGTTTGTAAGTCTGACTGTAACCGCGACAAAAAAACAGAATAAAAATAATAATTGTAAAAGTAGGTTTCATTATTTAATATAGGTTTGGGTCGCAAAAATAGTCAGAATCTTTGTTTTTTAAGGAATTATTGTTTTATAGATTAAAAGCGACAAAGGAGCAAAGGTTCAAAGTTTTTAAAAGCAGGTATTAAAAACCTCTGTGCCTTTGTAGCTCTGAACCTTTGCAACTATCTTAAGCAATTACATTCAGCATTTTTTGCGTTGCAATAATTGCTGCAACGGTTTGATCAGAATCTAATCCTCTGGTTTTAAATTCTTTTCCGTTGTTTGTCCAGGTGATGATCGTTTCGCACAAGGCGTCAGAACTACTTCCTGGCGGAATTCTTACTGCGTAATCAATTAGTTTTGGAAGCGTTAGTTTCTTGCTTTTGTATATTTTAGACAAAGCATTCATAAAAGCATCAAACTGACCGTCGCCCTGTGCACTTTCTTCGATAATTTCGTCGTCGATTTTTAGCAGCAAAGTTGTAGACGGACGCATGCCTTTTGAATGCATTAATACATAAGATTCGATTGTAATTTTATCCTGATAAGTATGACTGTCCAAAACATCTGAAATAATGTATGGCAAATCTTCTTTTGTAACGGTTTCTTTTTTATCACCGAGCTCAATTATCCTTTGAGTAACCAATTTCAAATCTTCCTGATTTAATTTTAAACCTAATTCCTGAAGATTTTTTTCGATATTGGCTTTACCTGAAGTTTTTCCAAGCGCATATTTTCTTTTTCTGCCGAAACGTTCCGGAAGCAAATCATTAAAATATAAATTGTTTTTATTGTCTCCGTCAGCATGAATTCCGGCAGTTTGTGTAAAAACATTATCACCAACAATTGGTTTGTTTGCGGGAATTCTGTAGCCTGTAAAAGTTTCTACCAATTTACTTACTGTATAAAGAGAAGTTTCTTTAATGTTGATGCTTACCTCTGGCAGATAATCATTTATTACGGCAACCGTACTTTCTAGCGGCGCATTTCCGGCGCGTTCTCCCATTCCGTTTACGGTAACGTGAAGTCCGTTTATACCGGCTTTTACGGCTTCCATAACATTGGCAATACTTAAATCGTAATCGTTATGAGCGTGGAAATCAAAATGAATATTAGGATATTTTACTCTGATTTTTGAAATAAATTCGAAAGCCAAAGAAGGAATTAAAACCCCCAAAGTATCCGGAAGTAAAATTCTTTTAACGGGTTGTGTTGCTAAAAAATCCAGAAATTGAAAAACATAATCAGGAGAATTTCGCATTCCGTTGCTCCAGTCTTCCAGATAAACATTGGTTTCAATATCATTTTCTTTTGCTAAAGCAATGATTTGGGCAATTTCAGAAAAGTGCTGTTCCGGCGTTTTTTTCAATTGATGCGTTAAGTGATTCATTGAGCCTTTGGTCAACAAATTTTGCACTTTTGCACCGGCTTTTTTCATCCAGTCAATCGAAACACCTCCGTCTACAAACGAAAGCACTTCAATACGATTAATATAACCTTTTTCGGTTGCCCAGGATGTAATACCTTTTACGGCCTGAAATTCGCCTTCGCTTACGCGTGCAGATGCAATTTCGATTCTATCAATATTTAATTCTTCCAACAACAATTGTGCAATGGTCAGTTTTTCTGCAGCAGAAAAAGATACTCCCGAGGTTTGTTCACCATCACGAAGCGTCGTATCCATTATTTCAATTTTTCTTTTTTCCATATTGATATTCTAAATTTCTTTAGAAGTAAAATTTTAGTTGTGTTGTTTTGGTTTAACTTATAAAGACCCGGCAGATTTCAAAAACCTGCCGGGTCTCATAGGACTGAACCTGATTTTTTAGTAAGGAAGTTTATCGGCGAAAGCCACAATATCTTCCTTAATATTTTGTAAATAATCAATGTCATCAAAGCCATTGATCATGTTGTTCTTTTTGTATCCGTTGATTGCAAAAGATTCTGATTGACCAGTTGCCAATAAAGTAATCGTTTGGTTTGGTAAGTTAATTTCTAATTCTGTTTTTGGATCAGCTTCGATTGCTTTAAAGATTGTATCAGCAAATTCAGGGCTAACCTGAACTGGTAAAACACCAATATTTAGACAGTTTCCTTTAAAGATATCAGCAAAGAAACTTGAAACAACAGCTCTAAAACCATAATCGTAAACTGCCCATGCAGCGTGCTCTCTTGAAGATCCTGAACCGAAGTTTTTTCCTCCAACCAATATTTTTCCGCTATAAGTTGAATCGTTTAAAACGAAATCAGCTTTTGGAGTATCATCTCCGTTGTATCTCCAGTCTCTAAAAAGATTGTCTCCAAAACCTTCACGTTTTGTAGCTTTCAGGAAACGAGCCGGAATGATTTGATCTGTATCTACGTTCTCAATTGGCAACGGCACTGCGCTGCTGGTAAGTATATTAAATTTATCGTATGCCATTTTTTGGAATTTTAGATTTTAGATTTTAGATTTTAGATTTTCTTTTGAAAACTTAAAATTTAGAAGCTAAAATGTTTTTGTATTAAATAATGTAAATCAATTTTTCTTTGAAGAATTTTAGAAGATAAATGACACACGGTGAAATCTAAAATCTAAAATCTTCAATCTAAAATTAAAAAAGTTCTCTCGGATCCGTTAGTTTTCCTGTAACAGCCGCAGCCGCAGCCATAATTGGACTTGCTAAAAGCGTTCTTGAACCTGGACCCTGACGTCCTTCAAAGTTTCTGTTTGAAGTACTTACTGCATATTTTCCAGCAGGAACTTTATCATCATTCATTGCCAAACAAGCAGAACATCCAGGCTGACGTAATACGAAACCAGCTTCTGTCAAAATATCTAAAATACCTTCTTCTTTAATTTGAGCTTCAACAACGTGAGAACCCGGAACTAACCAAGCGGTAACATTATCTGCTTTTTTTCTTCCTTTTACAATTTCGGCGAAAGCCCTAAAATCTTCAATACGTCCGTTTGTGCAACTTCCTAAGAAAACGTAATCAATTGGTTTTCCAATCATCACATCATCTTCGTGGAAGCCCATGTAAGCAAGGGATTTTTTGTATGTTTCCTCACCACCTTCAACCTGGTTGGCATTCGGAATATGTTTTGAGATACCAATTCCCATTCCAGGGTTAGTACCATAAGTAATCATTGGTTCAATGTCTGACGCTTTGATGTTTAATTCAGCATCAAACACAGCATCAGCATCCGTTTTTAAAGTTTTCCAGTATTCAACTGCTTTCGTCCAGGCTTCTCCTTTTGGAGCGTATAAACGTCCTTCAAGGAAATCAAAAGTAGTCTGGTCTGGAGCTATCATACCACCACGGGCACCCATTTCGATACTTAGGTTACAAACCGTCATACGGCCTTCCATACTCATGTTTTCGAAAACATCTCCGGCGTATTCAACAAAATAACCTGTACCTCCGGAAGTAGTTAATTGTGCAATAATATAAAGAGCAACGTCTTTTGGACCAACACCTTTGCTTAATTGACCGTTTACGTTAATACGCATTTTCTTTGGTTTTGGCTGCATGATACATTGTGTAGAAAGCACCATTTCAACCTCAGAAGTTCCGATACCAAAAGCAATAGCTCCAAAAGCACCGTGAGTAGACGTGTGAGAATCTCCACACACAATAGTAGCACCTGGCAAAGTAATTCCGTTTTCAGGACCAACTACGTGTACAATTCCATTTTTAATGTGACCTAATCCCCAGTGAGAAATTCCATATTCATTAGCATTATCTTCAAGAGCTTGAAGCTGATTTGCTGACAAAGGATCCTGAACTGGTAAATGTTGGTTTATGGTTGGTGTATTGTGATCTGCAGTTGCAAAAGTACGCTCAGGGTACAAAACCTTAACGTCTCTGGCTTTTAATCCTAAAAAAGCAACAGGACTCGTAACTTCGTGAATGAAATGGCGGTCAATAAAAAACACATCTGGTCCATCTTCAATTTTACGCACTACATGTGAATCCCATACTTTGTCAAATAATGTCTTACTCATTTTTTATTTTTTTTAATTGTAATTTCTATAATCACAGCAATCTCCTGTTTATTATAATAGCAAAACAAAAGTAAAAAAAGATACAAATGCGTCAATTTCAATATTTCATTATATACGATACCCAAAACAAAATACAAATTGCGAATGGGCTTTTGTGTATTAAATTTTGGCAGAAAAATGATTTAGAAATTGATTTTGATTTTCTTTTTTAGCTTTAATTTTGTTTAATTGCTCTTTGTTTTAATAGTTTGCAAATTTATCTTATAATCACTATAAAATATAATAATTAATTTAAAAATATGTAACAAAATGAATAAAAATAGTAATAATTGTTATTTTTGATTTCTTTTCGAAATGAACGCTTTTATGGATTATTTGCGCTTTTAAGCTGTTTTTTAAGCCACTATTTAGACTCAATAAAATGTCTAAATACTACGACATCCAAGAAGTGTATTTTTATGAAATTTTATGTTTTTTAAAATAAAAACTATGTTTTGATGAGAATGTTTTTTAGGATAATTTTGAAGATTAATTCAGTGAATTTTTAAATTCTAATGGTGTAAGACTAATTTTCTTTTTAAATAATTTGCTGAATGACTGAGGATATTCAAAACCCAATTGATAGGCTATTTCTGCCACTGAAAGATTGGTGGAAATCAAAAAGTCCTTTGATTTTTCAATTAGTTTTGAATGAATGTGCTGTTGTGCATTTTGTCCGGTTAAATTACGAAGCATGTCGCTAAGGTAATGTGTAGAAACATTAATTTGTGAAGCCAGAAAATCAACTGTTGGTAATCCGTTCTTTAAGGTTTCGGCATTATTGAAATAATTATCAAGAGTATCTTCTACTTTTAGTAATAAATCACTGCTGATTGTTTTTCTGGTGATGAATTGACGTTTGTAAAAGCGATTGCTGTAATTAAGCAAAACATCAATATATGAAACAATTACATCCTGGCTCATTTCGTCTATTGCGGTATGAAGTTCGTTGTCAATGCTTGTCAATAACCCTATAATGGTTGTTTTTTCACTGTCAGAAAGATGCAGCGCTTCATTGGTATCATAAGAGAAGAAACCGTATTTTTTGATGTTTTTCCCTAACGGATAATTTCTAATAAAGTCAGGATGAAAAAGCAGTGTAAAGCCAAAATATTCAATTCCTTCCTGATTATCCGTAAAAATCAATTGATTGGGTGAAGCAAACATCAACCCTCCTTCATTAAAATCATAATAACCCTGACCGTAACCCATTTTTCCATTGGTCGAAAATTTATAAGATATTTTATAAAAATCGAGTAAAAAAGAGGTGTTAATTAAATCACCATGTATAACAAGTTGAGTATTATCAACCAGACTGATCATAGGGTGAAGCGGTTTTGGCAGTCTTAATAAACTATGAAACTGCGAAATAGAGGAAATTTTTGCCGGATTGTTATTTTTCTTTTCCATGATATAAAGGTATAAAAAATCAAAAACGAATACCGTACAGATTGTCAAAACCTGAACGGTATCAGAATAAATTATGCTCCCAAAAATTGTTTCCCAAATTCAGCACGAAAAACTTCATCGCCTACTTCAAGTCTCTGTTTGTAAAGCGCTTTAGCATCTTCTCCGGCTAGATATCTCAATTTGGTTTTTCCATCCGTTGCTGCTTCAAAAACAACTTCGGCAATTTGTTCTGCAGTCGATGCCATTTCAAACATTACATCTACATTTTCAAACATTTTATTTGCCATTGCTTCATATTCAGGTTTAACCCCAGTGTCAAGTGAGCCGTGTAAAAATTCTGTTTTAATACCTCCCGGAGAAACAGTTTTGATGTTTACCCCAAACGGATTTAATTCATAAGCCATACTTTCGCTCCAGCCTTCAAGACCCCATTTTGTTGCGTGATATACAGACCCTAAGGGAAACGCGATCAATCCGCCAATGGAAGTTGTTGAAATAAATAATCCGCTTTTTCTTTCTCTGAAATATGGAATAAAAGCATTGGTAACACGAATTACCCCTAACAAATTAGTGTTAAGCTGTTTGGTAATCTGATCGTCGCTAAAACTTTCCAAAGGACCAATTAATCCATAGCCGGCATTGTTAAAAACAACATCAATTTCGCTTAATTCGATAGCTTTTTGAATTGTGCTTTGTATTTGATCATAATTGGTAACATCTAATGGTAATAAGGTCACGTTTTTTAAACCCGAAAGTTCTTCTTCCTTTTCAGGATTTCTCATTGTTGCGATTACATTCCATCCTTGATTGTGGAATAATTTTGCTGTAGCTTTTCCTAATCCGGATGAAGCGCCTGTGATAAAAATTGTTTTCATAATAATTTGTTTTAATTTGATGAAGCAAAGTTCAGGCGAGAGCAGCGGTTAAAAGTGTTCATTTTGAACCAATGAGTATCCAAAATGAATAATAGAAGTTTTTAACATCAAATAACCGAAATTTTATCATTTTTATTGGTTTTTAACAGTTTCTAATAATGATTTTGATTAATGCTTTTTGTTGATAATTCGTTTTTCATTAGCTTAAAAAAAGCGTAATTTTGAACTTCCTCCATTTTCTATAAGGCAAATTTATATCCTCCATATAATCAATTATTTATATGGTAAAAATTTGAATGTGGAGCTTAATTTTTGTATTTTAACTCTATGTATTTAATATTCGATACCGAAACAACCGGATTACCAAAACGCTGGGACGCTCCCATTACCGATTCTGACAACTGGCCTCGCTGTATTCAGATCGCGTGGCAGCTGCATGACGAAATGGGAAAGCTTATCGAGCATCAGGACTATTTGGTAAAACCAGACGGATTTAATATTCCGTATGATGCCGAACGTATTCACGGAATTTCAACTGAATTGGCTGAAGCCGAAGGAATCACGCTGGCCGAAGTTTTGGAGAAATTCAATATCGCATTAAGCAAAACCAAATTTATTGTTGGTCAGAATTTAGGTTTCGACGTTAATATTATGGGAGCCGAATTCCATAGAATGGGCGTTGATTCTACAATGGCTTCTTTACCGGTTTTAGATACTTGTACAGAAGTTACTGCTTCATTATTACAACTTCCGGGAGGTCGTGGAGGAAAATTCAAACTGCCAACCTTAACAGAATTACACAGTTATCTTTTTAATAAGCCTTTCGCGGAAGCGCACAACGCAACTGCCGACGTTGAGGCAACAACACGTTGTTTCCTTGAATTAGTAAGAAGAGAAGTTTTTACGAAAGAAGAACTGGATGTTCCAAAAGAATATTTTAGAGAATTTCAAGAGAGAAATCCACAGGAATTTCCGTTAATCGGATTAAAACACATCAATTTAAAAGCAGCTTCTGATAAAATCAGAGAGCAAATAAAAGCTTTACAAGTTGATGAGGTACAAACTACGGTTTCAGAATCAGACAGAGCCGATTTTAAAGCGGCAAAATACGCGCATTTACACAACCATACCCAGTTTTCGGTTCTTCAATCGACTATAGGTATTGCAAATATTGTTTCGGCTACAGCCAAAAACAAAATGCCGGCAGTAGCCATGACAGATACCGGAAACATGATGGGGGCTTTCCATTTTGTGAGCGCCGTTATGAACCACAACAAAGCAGCTTCTGGTAAAAATAAAGCTTTGGTTGAAGCCGGAGAAGAGCCAACAGAAACCGAAATAAAACCAATTGTAGGCTGCGAATTTAATGTCTGCGATAATCACTTAGATAAAAGCAAAAAAGACAATGGAAATCAGGTTGTATTATTAGCCAAAAACAAAAACGGTTATCACAATCTGGCAAAAATGTCGTCGATTGCATTTACAGACGGTTTTTATTATGTTCCAAGAATTGATCGAAAAATTATTGAAAAATACAAGGAAGACATTATGGTTTTGTCCGGGAATTTATACGGAGAAATTCCGAGTAAAATTCTGAATATCGGTGAAAACCAAGCCGAAGAAGCTTTGATTTGGTGGAAAGAACAATTTGGCGATGATTTTTATCTGGAAGTCATGCGACACAATCAGGAAGATGAAAATCGTGTTAACAAGACTCTGATCGAATTCTCCCAAAAGCACAATGTCAAATTAATTGCTACAAATAATACTTATTATTTAAATAAAGAAGATGCCAATGCGCACGATATTTTATTGTGTGTAAAAGACGGTGAAAAACAAGCTACGCCAATTGGTCGCGGTCGTGGTTACCGTTACGGATTACCAAATCAGGAATACTATTATAAGTCGGAAGAAGAGATGAAAAAACTCTTTGCCGATTTGCCGGAAGCTATTATCAATATTCAGGAAATTGTAGATAAGGTTGAAGGATATTCCCTTTATCGCGATGTATTGCTTCCTAAATTTGATATTCCGGAAGAATTTGTTGTTGCCGAAGATGAAGCAGACGGTGGTGTAAGAGGTGAAAATGCTTATTTGCGACATCTAACGATGGTGGGTGCGAAAAAAAGATATGGTGAAATTACCGAATCGATTCAGGAGCGTCTGGATTTTGAGTTGCTGACGATTTCAAATTCAGGTTATCCGGGATACTTTTTGATCGTTCAGGATTTCATTGCCGAAGCCCGAAATATGGACGTTTCGGTAGGGCCTGGTCGTGGATCTGCGGCGGGATCTGCCGTTGCTTACTGTTTAGGAATTACCAACATTGACCCGATAAAGTACGATTTGCTTTTTGAGCGTTTCCTGAATCCGGATCGTGTATCGATGCCCGATATTGATATCGATTTTGATGACGAGGGTCGTGGTCGTGTTATGGATTATGTAATCAATAAATACGGTAAAAATCAGGTGGCTCAAATTATCACATATGGTAAAATGGCAACCAAATCAGCGATTCGTGATACGGCGCGTGTATTGGATTTACCATTATTTGAAGCCGATAGAATTGCAAAACTGATTCCGGCAATGATGCCTTCAAAATGGAATTTGGCGCGTTTTATTTCTGAAAACGAAGAAGATGTTAAAAAAGCCCTTCGATCTGATGAATTTGATAACGTAAAAGAATTAATCGCCATTGCCAATGAAGATGATTTGGCCGGAGAAACAATTCAACAGGCAAAAATTCTGGAGGGATCGATGCGAAACACGGGAATTCACGCCTGTGGTGTAATTATTACGCCATCGGATATTACGAATTTCGTTCCCGTAACCACCGCAAAAGATTCTGATTTATATGTAACGCAGTTTGATAACTCGGTTGCCGAAAGTGCAGGATTGCTAAAAATGGACTTCTTGGGTCTGAAGACCCTTACACTGATAAAAGATACCGTAAAACTGGTAAAATACAGAACCGGAATTGATCTTGATCCTGATACTTTTCCAATTGATGATCAGGAAACGTATGCGCTTTTCCAAAGAGGAGAAACAGTTGGAATCTTCCAATACGAGTCGCCAGGAATGCAAAAATACATGAAAGATCTGAAGCCAACGGTTTTTGGAGATTTAATTGCCATGAATGCCTTGTATCGTCCGGGACCTTTGGAGTATATCCCTTCTTTCGTTCGAAGAAAAAATGGCGAAGAAGAAATCAAATACGATTTAGATGCCTGTGAAGAATATTTAGGAGAAACTTATGGAATTACGGTTTATCAGGAGCAGGTAATGCTTTTGTCGCAATCGCTGGCAGACTTTACAAAAGGTGAAGCCGACGTTTTACGTAAAGCGATGGGTAAGAAACAAAAAGATGTACTTGATAAAATGAAACCTAAGTTTGTCGAGCAAGCGGCAAAAAAAGGTCACGATGCCAAAATTCTGGAGAAAATCTGGAAAGACTGGGAAGCTTTTGCGAGTTATGCCTTCAACAAATCGCACTCGACTTGTTATGCCTGGATTGCTTATCAAACGGCCTATTTAAAAGCACATTATCCTGCAGAATATATGGCAGCGGTTCTTTCTAATAATATGAACGATATCAAACAAGTATCCTTTTTTATGGAAGAATGCAAGCGTATGGGCTTACAGGTATTAGGGCCATGTGTGAATGAATCCTACTACAAATTTACGGTAAACGATGATTATGCTGTTCGTTTTGGAATGGGGGCAATTAAAGGTGTTGGTTCCGGAGCAGTTGAAACAATTGTAGAAAATAGAAAAGACGGAAGATATAAATCGATTTTTGATTTGGCTAAGCGAATTGATTTGCGTGCAGCCAACAAAAAAGCGATTGAAAATTTAGCACTTGCCGGAGGTTTTGACTCGTTTGAAGGAACTACAAGAGCGCAATATTTTCATGATGATGGCGATGGAATTACGTTTTATGAAAAAGCGATGCGTTACGGATCTAAATTTCAGGAAAACGAAAATTCATCGCAGGTAAGTTTGTTTGGTGAAACCAGTGAAGTACAAATTGCAGAACCTGTTGTTCCGCCTTGTGAAGACTGGAGCACGATGGAAAAACTGGCCAAAGAAAAAGAGGTAGTTGGAATTTATCTTTCTGGACATCCGCTTGATGATTTTAGATTTGAGATGAAATACTTCTGCAACGCAAGATTAGAAGCATTGAAAAGCATGAACGAATATGTGGGTAAAAATCTAAACTTTGCCGGAATTATTAATAATGTACAGCATCGTGTTGCAAAGAACGGAAAAGGCTGGGCAGTATTTAATTTAGAAGGATATGATGAGAGTTTTGAGTTTAAGATTTTTGGTGAAGAATATTTAAAGTTCCGTCACTTCCTGATTCAGAACAATTTTGCTTACCTTAAGATATTAATTAAAGACGGATGGGTAAATCACGATACAGGTAAAAAATCAGACCCAAGAATGCAGTTTGTTGAAATTAGACAGCTACAGGACATACTTGAAGTATTTGCTAAAAAATTAATTGTGTTGTTGAATATAAAAGATCTTCAAACAGAATTTATTCATAGACTAAGTCATTTATTTAATGATAATAAAGGAGATAATTCAGTGACTTTTGAAATCATGGAATTAGAGAAAATCAAGCGTTTGGTTGAGGTAGAAACAACTAATGAGTTTGAAGAAACCGAAGATGCTGTTTTTGTTGATGAAAGTGAAAATGACGATAACGAAGTAGCACTAAGTGAAACTAAAATGCAGGAAGTAAAAGAAGTAGAGGAAATAAAGGTTGTAACCAAATTAACAATGCCGAGCCGACGATTAAAGATCAGGATTTCGACAGAGTTATTGCAGGAATTAGAAAAAATGCAGGTAAATTTTAAGCTGAATTAAATTTTAACAGTTAAAATTTAGAAGAATGCATTTTTTTTAAGTTAAAATTATGCATGCATAATAGTTTTTTAGTAATATTGCTCAAAATTACAACGTTTTCGTACAAAGGAATGTATTACACCGTACAAGAATATGTTAAATTATTTTAAGTTTGTATAAATTAATTAAAATCAGAATTATGAAAAAGAGCCTATTTTTATTAGGATTATTAGTTTGCTCTATGGCCACAATGGCGCAAACAGAAACAGCAGATAAGCCAGAAAGCTGGTATTTTAAATTAGGAGGATCATATTTTATTCAAACAGCAGCAACGGAATTTCCAATTGTAAATGGTGCATTGCCTAATACAGATGTTTATGCTGCGGATGGTACAACTTTACTTTCAAGAGAAACAAATCATGGTTCATTTGGAGAAGGTTTCCGAACAGGTCTAACTGCCGGATATCGTTTTTCAACTCGTTTGGGTGTAGAATTAGGAGTTAACTATTTTAGTAGTGCTAGTAAAACTATGGTTGAAACTACTAATAGATTAGTTGCGGCTGGTCCTGTTTTTGCTACTGGAAAAGCGGTAGGAAAAATTCAGGCTTTTGACGTTGCTCCAGCGCTTGTATTGTTTTTAGGTGAATCTCACGGTTTTGAACCTTACACAAAAGTAGGAGTTATTGTTCCTATTCACGGAGATTTGACAATTAAAACAAATAGAACTTATACAACTCCGGCAGGTATTGTGACTAGTTATGCTAAAGATGTAGTAAAACCTAACCCAACAGTTGGATTTTTGGCTGCATTAGGAACATCTTATAAATTAGGAACACACATTGCTATTTTTGGAGAATTAGAATACCGTAACTTTACTGTTCACGGAAAAACTAAAGAAACTGAAGTATATACAGAAAATGGAGTAGATAAATTAAATACGCCTACTAATTTCCGTCCTGATGCTTCATATTCTGCGAGTCATGTTGATTATGTTAAGCAATTAAACACAGGTTCTAATCACTATTTGTTTAATCCAAATACAGCAACAACAAATGTTACTACTGACACAACTAGACCTAATGAAGCTATGAATGATATTAGTTCTTATGTTGGAATTTCTGGTTTAGGTTTGACTTTAGGTTTAAGATACAGCCTATAATTCTAAAAGGAATTTTATAGTTTATAAAAAAGAGGATATTCTAATGAATATCCTCTTTTTCTTTTACCTCTTGTTTGTCATCCCGAGGAACGAGGGATCTCGCAAGAAATTCCGCAAAGTAAGTTACCAATCTTTGTCGAGCTACTTACGGAGATCCCTCGTTCCTGGGGATGACAAGATTGTGTGATAATCGGTCCATCGCAATGATGAATATTACTTTAAACCTCTAAACTCCTTCAAAACTTCATCAATAACCCAGGTTGTTCTTGCTCCCGAAGTTCCTTTAGATGGAGAAGCTCCTTCATTTCCTAAAAGTTCTGCAACAACAGTTTCAATAAAGGGCTGCTGAATATGTAATGGATTTTCAATTGTAATGCTCTCTTTTTCGCCGTTTGCGTATTGAATATGTATTGGATCATTTCCAAAAGTAGAGAAAGATATTTTTCCTTTATCACCTACAATATCAGTATTGTCGTAACGTTCAAAACTGGCGAAATTCCATAAACCAGTTCCATGAACTCCGTTTTCGAATAAAAACGACATCGAAACCGAATCTTCTGCAGGATATGCTTTGAGTTGCGAACTTGCATGCCCGCGAACCGATTTAATCGGACCTAAAACAAAATCAAGAAAATCTAAAGTATGACAAGCCAGATCGACAAATATTCCACCACCGGAAATATGTGGTAAAACTGTCCACGGCAAATTGATTTCATCGTCATAACGCTCTTCAAACGGATGGTACAAAACACAATTTACATGTCTAACCGTTCCTATTTTATTTTGATCGATTAGTTCTTTTATTTTTAAAAATCTCGGTAAACTTCTTCTGTAATAAGCCACAAACAGCGGAACATTATGTTCTTTGCAAGCGCTAATCATTTCGTTGCATTCTTCAAATGTCAAAGCCATGGGTTTTTCAACATAAACCGGTTTTCCGGCTTTGGCACACAAAATTGTATATTCTTTATGAGAAGATGGAGGAGTGGCAATATAAACAGCATCGACTTCAGGATCATTTATTAAATCTGCGGCATTCGAATACCATTTGGGAACATTATGACGTTTTGCGTAATCTTCGGCAAGTTTTGCGTCTCTTCGCATTACAGCAACTAAGGCAGAATTCGGAGCTTTTTGAAACCCTGGTCCGCTTTTAACTTCAGTTACATTTCCGCAACCTATAATTCCCCATTTTACAATTTTCATTTTTTGGTTTTTTTAGTTTTCTCAAATTTAAAAAAGGTTTGCCACGAATTGCACAAATTTTCGCTATTTCTTTGCGTTAAAAAAAGCCACGAATTCACGAATTATTTTTTCACGCAGATTTAAAAAGATTTAAACAGATTCGCGCAGATCTTATTTTCAAATTAAATAAATCTGCTCAAATCTGCAGAATATGTGTTAGGCAAAACTTTAAAAAGTTCGCCACGAATTGCACTAATTTTCCCGAATTTTTATTTTTAAGCTGTGTAAAAAGGTTTGCTATGAATTTCACGAATTTAATTAGTGAAAATTAGTGAAATTCGTGGCAAAAAAAACTTTACAGATTGTAAAATCATTCTAATCCCTTAATCTGTGGCAAAAAAAATATAGCCACTAATTCACAGAAATAATTCGTGAACTAGTGGCTATAATAATTATAGACTAAAGTTTACTTTTTTGGTAAAGCCTTAAATCCCATATTGTAAAGCGTGAACGCCTGAATATCTACATTTTCCTGAATTGTAGCCGCAACAGATTTTCCTGCACCATGACCCGCTTTTACATCAATACGAATCAAAACAGGATTATCTCCGGTTTGTTTGTCTTGTAATTCTGCAGCAAATTTAAAACTGTGTGCCGGAACAACACGATCGTCATGATCTCCTGTTGTAACCATTGTTGCCGGATATTTTACGCCTTTTTTTACATTTTGTACTGGCGAATATCCTTTTAAATATTCAAACATTTCTTTATTGTCCTGTGCCGTTCCGTAATCGTAAGCCCAGCCTGCACCGGCTGTAAAAGTATGGTAACGCAACATGTCCATAACACCTACGGCTGGCAATGCTACTTTCATTAAGTCAGGACGTTGTGTCATTGTTGCGCCTACTAATAAACCTCCGTTTGAACCTCCGCGAATCGCTAAGAAATCAGATGAGGTATATTTTTGTGCAATTAGATATTTCGCAGCAGCGATAAAATCATCAAATACATTTTGTTTGTGCAATTTTGTTCCCGCGTCATGCCATTTTTTGCCGTATTCACCACCGCCTCTTAAATTGGCAACCGCATAAACGCCACCGTTTTCCATCCATACTGCATTTGCAATACTAAACGCCGGAGTTAAACTAATATTGAATCCACCATAACCATAAAGGATCGTTGGGTTTTTACCGTCTAGTTTTGTCCCTTTTTTATAGGTAATAATCATCGGGATTTTTGTTCCGTCTTTTGAAGTGTAGAAAACCTGTTTAGATTCATAATCTTCACTTTTAAAATCTACTTTAGGTTTTTGATAGATTTCTGATTTGCCTGATTTTGGATCAAAAGAAAAAATACTTCCCGGAGTTGTGTAATTGGTAAAGCTGTAATACAATACTTTTTCATGTTTTTTTCCTCCAAATCCGCCAGCAGTTCCTACGGCCGGAAGTTTGATCTCGCGAACTAATTTTCCATTATAATCATATTGCAAAACCAATGAAACAGCATCTTTTGTATAATTGGCAAATAAGTATCCTCCACCGGTTGAAGGTGCTAAAACATTTTCTGTTTCTTTAATGAAATCTTTCCAGTTTTCAGGTTTCGGATTGCTGAAATCTACAGATACAACGCGTTTGTTTGGTGCATTAAAATCGGTTTCGATGAATAATTTACTTCCTTCGTTATCAATAATAACATTGTCGCTGTTAAAATTATCAACAATTGTGATAATCGAGCTGTTGGGTGTGGTCAGATCTTTTATGTAAAGCTCATTTCCATAAGTAGAATTGGCTGCTGTAATTACCAAATAATGATTGTCTTCGGTAACATATCCGCCTACATATCTACGTTTTTGATCGGCACCAAAAATGACTTTATCTTCTTTTTGAGAAGTTCCAAGTTTATGGAAATACAATTTATGCTGATCTGTTTTGGCAGATAATTCACTGCCTTTTGGTTTGTCGTAACTAGAATAATAAAACCCTTCGTTTCCTAACCATGAAACACCACTAAATTTCACATCAACTAAAGTATCTTCCAAAACTTTTTTAGACAAAGCATCAATAATGATTACTTTTCTCCAGTCGCTTCCGCCTTCAGAGATAGAATATGCAGCTTTATTTCCATCTTTAGAAAAATCTAAACCGCCAAGAGATGTCGTTCCATCTTTAGAGAAAGTATTCGGATCCAGAAAAACTTCTTCTTTTCCTTTTTCATCTTTTCTATAAATAACCGATTGATTTTGGAGTCCGTTGTTTTTAGAAAAATAAGTAAACTTTCCTTCTGTATACGGAGCGCCTATTTTTTCATAGTTCCAAAGTTTCTCCATCCGTTTTTTTAATTCTTCACGAAACGGAATTTTATCCAAATAACCATACGTAACTTCATTTTCGGCTTTTACCCAGGCACCAGTTTCTGCAGATTTATCGTCTTCAAGCCAACGATACGGATCGCTAACTTTAGTATCGAAATACACATCAACAGTTTCGCCTTTTTTAGTTTCGGGATATTTAATATTATTTTGCCCAAATGAAATCCCTGCAGTAGTAATAGCCATTATAAGAATTGTTTTTTTCATAGTTTAGGTTTGTCAGTTGTAACAAAAATAGCACTTTTTGTGGTAAAAAAAATAAACCATATAAGTAATATAAGTAAATCTAAGCAGGCTTAAATTAAATGAACTTATATGACTTATATGGTTTAAAAAAACTATATGTTGAAGTTTACTCCTAACACGATATTTCTTCCAATGTTCGGAACTCCATCTGTTTTTAATCTTGAAAGATGCGCGATATATTTTTTATCAAATAAATTGTTTCCGTTCAGGTTGACATCAAAAGCTGTTTTACCCAATTTTACGGTTCCTCCAAAGCCTAAATTTACCAAAGTATATCCTTTTGAAGCCGTTTCAAAACCACTTACATTACTTTGATCAAAAGTCGAAGAAACGTTTAAAGAAGCATATCCTTCCTGAAACCAATTTTTGATATTGAACTCAGTTCTAAGTGTGTTATTCCAGTTGTTTGCCGGAATCAAAGGCAAGTAATCATTGTTGTCTTTTTTACCCGTAACCGTTTCAAAACTGGTTTCAAAATGCAGCCAGTCTAAAGGATGTGGATGAAAATGCAATCCAACTTCACCACCATACAATTTTGCATTATCCTGAACATAGGCAAAAACATCATTATCATCTAAAACATCTCCGGTTGGCGAAGTATAAATGTAATTGTTGATGTGATTGTAAAATCCGTTGATAAAGAATTCAAAATGCGAATTTTTATATTCTAAATTCAAATCAGTCTGAACGTTTTGTTCAGTTTTTAAATTGGCATTTCCAATTTCATAACGGTTTGTTCCTTCATGAACTCCGTTTGAAGTTAATTCTGCTAAGTTTGGCGCTCTAAAACCAGTCGCAACATTCAATCGAAGTGTAAGCGGTTCAGCCAATTTTGTTTTATATCCTAAAGAAGCATTAAAACTGTCAAATGATTTGTCTAAAGGAAGAAAATAACCTTCTTCACCTTCCGTTCCATGCGCTTCAGAAGTCACGTTTCTGTTGTCAAAACGCAATCCTGCTTGTAAAACGCTGGAATTCCACTCGTAATTGGCAGTTCCAAAAACACCAAAATCATTTGTTGTCGCATCCGGAATCAAATATTCTTCACCAGAATTTTTGTTCGTTTGATGCATTCCCTGAACACCTAAAATCGTTTCAATTTTACCAAATTTCGGAAAATGATATTTTGCATTATAATTTAAAGTATTCAGTTTCATGTGCAAAGAAGCCTCGTTGCTGTCTTCAAATTCGCTTCTGTCATTTGAAATGTAACCCAAATCAACATCTAGTTTTGAATTTTCGAAAAAGATCACATTGTTCAGACTCAATAAATGATTGAAAATTCCCTGTCTTGGAAATTGTGTGTCTTTGCTTGAAGATTGTTCGCCAATTCCGTCTTCCGGAATTCCGATATCCAGTTTGTTGTAATTGTATCTTAAAACACTGGAAAAGCTTGAATTACTATATCCAATTCCGGTTTTTAAATCGGTTTCATTATAACGTGAATTCGTTACGCGATCGCCATCGGCAATTTTATAATCAGAATGAGTGTTGTAACTTCCGCGAGCGAGAAATTTCCAGTTGTCTGTAGAAGTTTTTAATCCGATAGATGAATTACTTCCTTGTGTATTCGTGAAATATTTTTGACTGAAATTAGCTTTAAAAGTTCCGGCATCGGCAAATTTTTCAGGATTAAAATATAAAACTCCTCCCAAAGCATCAGAACCATATAATAAAGAAGCCGGTCCTTTGATAACTTCAACACTTTCAATTCCCGCATCGTTTAAACCTAAACCATGTTCGTCTCCAAATTGTTGATTTTCAATTCTTACACCTTGAGAATACACCAAAACACGATTTCCGCTTAAACCTCTAATAACCGGTTTTCCAATAGAAGTTCCGGTAGAAATTTGAGAAACTCCGGGAATCGTTGCCAAACCTTCAATTAAAGTCGAAGTTCCTTTTTGCTGTAGTGTTTTGATGCTTTCATGCTCGACTTTCATAACGTTTTGCGATTGCAATTTGTTGAAAGGAGTTGAAACGACTACTTCATCCATTTCAAAAACAGATTCTGAAAGTACAATGTCTAAAGTGTTTTCTTTTAATAATTTAGAAATCGTTTTGTTTTGAGTTGTATATCCAACAAAGGCAAAAGCAAGTCTAAAATTGCCGTTTGGAAGGTTTTTAAATTCGTATTTTCCGTTTTCATCCGTGGTTGTTCCTCTATGCAATTCAGGCGCATACACCGAGACGCCGGGCATGGCTTGGTTTTCAAGATTTGTTACGGTTCCTGAAACAGAATTTTGAGCCGAAAGCAGGCTCGAAAACCCTAAAATAAGGGCTAATATTATTTTTTTCATTTGAAAATGATGCTATAGTTAAACTCGTTTAGTGTAATTTTTCAAACACATAGAAACATAGTATTTATAGTTTTAGATAAAGACGTTTCACTTAGTTAAAATGCACATAGTTTGATCTATGTGAAAGAAACTTGTTTCTTTTTTACGCCCTTTTTAATAGAATATAAAGTCTATGTTTCTATGTGTTAAATATTTTTGAGTTACAACGATGTTATAATTAATTGGATTTTTTTCCTTTAAACTAATACATTGAAATCAAAGTAAACTTGCCAATCCTGATACATTTCAAGGATGGAAAATTTGTTTTGTTCCGAATTAGATTAAAAGATTTGTGGGTTTTATTTCGAATATTTCGAAATCAGGAAACTATAACTGCAGGCGGGCCACGTAATAAGTAGGCACTTTCTGAAAATGAAAATATTTTTTCTGAACGTGTAAAGAAATAAGGAATTTCTTTGTGTAAAGTATATAGTTGAAATGAAAATTCTTCGGGAATAACATAACTTCCAAAAGCAAAATGACAAACATAACACAAATCATAATCATGGTGCTGATGCGTTATTTCTCCGCTTGGATCACTATAATCATGATGACATTGTTTCTCTGAAAGCTGCTTTACAATATGCTCATAACTGTGTATGGACTGAAACAATATTGAGAACAATACTGTCAGCGCCAAAGAAACACTTAATATGAGCTGCTTTTTTTTCATGCATGACAAAGGTATAAAAGAGCAATGAATAATCGATTTGTTTTTTTGATTCTATTACTGATTTATTGAAAATAGTGCAATGAAAGAATTTATTCGTAGCGAAAAAAAGAATAATTTCGTGTTAATTCACTTCTTGAGCCAGCATTATATTATATTTGTAAGTGAAATAAATCAACTCTAAAAAACGTTTACTTGAGAACATCCTTAAAACCAAAATACGATATGCGATTCATTTTTAGTTGTTTATTTATAATGTCGTTTTTTAGTGTTTTTTCTCAGGAAGAAACAAAACCTAAAATAGAACCGACTGTAAAAATCGATTCTTTATATCGTGAAGATCAGTTTTATTTTTCGATCACTTATAATTTGCTAACCCAGATCCCGGAAGGCCTGAAACAAAATAAATTTTCTGCAGGACTTTCTGCGGGGTTCCTTCGTGATATGCCAATAAACAAAAAAAGAACCGTTGCAATTGCCACAGGTTTAGGATTAAGCTATCAAAATTATTTTCAAAATCTTACTATTTCTAAAATGCCTGACGGCGGATTGGCATATGCAGTAAGTGACTATAATGATATTAGTTCAAATAGATACAGACAGTATTTGGTCGATCTTCCAATAGAATTTCGATGGAGAAATTCGACTTATGAAAGTTATAGATTTTGGAGAATTTATGGAGGATTTAAAATCAGTTATGTCTTTGCTAATAAATCAGTTTTAGATAATGGCGAAGAGAAGTATGTAGTTAAAAATAATCCGAATATAAATAAAGTTCAATATGGCGTTTATCTCGCTGCAGGTTATAATACCTGGAATGTTTACCTCAATTACGGATTAAACCCTTTGTTTAAAGACGTAATTACTACTTCGGGACAAAAAATAGATGTTAGGACCTTAAATGCGGGATTGATATTTTACATTTTATAACCATAGATATAAAAATAGCATTTGCGGTAATATACCAAGTGCCAAACCAATAAGCAGCTCTTTATTTGTGTGCGCGTCCATGGCTAATCTTGATGATGCCACAATTCCGGTCAGGAAAACCATCAACGCCGTCCAGTAAGGGTTGTGCGTTTGCAAGTGAATGCTTAACCCGATAACAAAAATAGTAAATCCGCTAATTGCCATCATGTGCAAAC
Organism: Flavobacterium sp. MMLR14_040; assembly: GCF_033657265.1. Classification (NCBI taxonomy): domain Bacteria; kingdom Pseudomonadati; phylum Bacteroidota; class Flavobacteriia; order Flavobacteriales; family Flavobacteriaceae; genus Flavobacterium; species Flavobacterium sp. MMLR14_040. Next base: position 401,079 of record NZ_JAWVWO010000003.1, read on the forward strand.
TTGCCTTTATCTTGAAAAGTGATCCTATTAAAGCCAAAATTGTACTAAACAAAGCACCAAGAAAAAAGAAATGAAGTTCTGGATAACGCATTATGACAATGCTTCTTTTTACCAATAAAATATAAAGAAAACATTGTAAAATAAGCGGAATTTTACGTTGCGAAGTTTCATGGATCATTACAGATTTTACATGTCCCGTTGAGCGAAGCAGCATAAAAAATAATATGGGAACCAAAATCGTAATGATCAGAATTTGAAACAAAACATAATATTTCTCCTGATTTGTAAAAATATCACCTTTACAATACAAATAAAATAAAGTAGCATACATCGAAATAAAAATCGGATGCAGTATATAGGAGAATATCGGGAGTATTTTTTTCAAAATCTTTAATTTGAGGTCTTCACAAATATAGGGAAATATTTTTTTTTTGCCACGAATTACACGAATTTTCACTAATTTTTTGCAGTTTAAAAAATGTTAGCTACAGATTAAAAGATTCTCACAGATTGTAAAATCATTTTTAATCCTTTAATCTGTGGCAAATAAAAATTCGTGAAAATTCGTGAAATTCGTGGCAAACCTATTTTACTATTTGTTTCAAGCAGATTCTGCAGATTTTAGCAGATTTGATAAATAAAAATCTGTATGGATCTGCTAAAATCTTTTTTAAATCTGCGTGAAATAATTAGTGAAAATTAGTGCAATTAGTGGCAAATTTTTTTAATCTCCGGTAAAAAAACAACCACAAATAATTAGTGAAATTTCTGCAATTCCTGGCAAACCTTTTTTTAAATTTGACAAAAGAAATTTCCCAAATGAGCATAAACATAAAAAACCTTATATCAGTTCTTGAGGCCAAATGGATTGGTGTTGAAGCTGCTATTTTTATCGATCATATTTCGATTGACAGCCGTTCGCTGCAAAACGGATCGCAAACTTTATTTTTTGCGCTATCTGGCGTAAATAATGATGCTCATTTATATATTTCAGAACTTATAGACAAAGGCGTTCAGAATTTTGTTGTGCAGTATATTCCTGAAAATTGCGAAGGGAAAGCTAATTTTTTGGTTGTAAAAAACACTTTAGATGCACTTCAGCATTTTGCGGCTTATTACAGACACCTTTTTGATTTTCCAATCATCGGCCTGACCGGTAGTAACGGAAAAACGATTGTAAAAGAATGGCTTAATTTTTTACTAAGTCCCGATTATAATATTATCAGAAGTCCAAAAAGTTATAACTCACAAGTTGGCGTTCCGCTTTCTGTAATTGCTATTAACGAAAAACACAACCTGGGTATTTTCGAAGCGGGAATTTCGACAGTTAACGAAATGGACAAACTCGAAAAAATCATCAAACCTACAATTGGCGTGTTGACCAATATTGGAACCGCACACGATGAAGGTTTTTTGAATTTAGTACAAAAGATAGATGAAAAGCTGCTTTTGTTTAAAGATTGTCCGGTAATTATTTATCAAAAAAATGATATTGTAGATTCCTGCATGTCACAATTTGCGGCAGAATATCTGCTTCATCCGCGAAAACTTTTTTCATGGAGTTTCAGGGATAAAACCGCTGATGTTTTTATTCTGAAAAAAGAAAATAGAAACGATAAAACACGTATTGAATATCAATATAAAAATGAAATTTTCGACCTTGAAATTCCGTTTCAGGATTCTGCTTCTATAGAAAATGCTATTTCTTGTTTGTTGGTTTTGCTTCATTTTGAGTATGATGCTACAACAATTCAAAACCGCATGCAAATGTTGTATCCGGTAGAAATGCGCCTGGAAGTTAAAAACGGAATCAACAACTGCAGTATTATTGATGATAGTTACAGCTCCGATTTTCAATCGCTGAAAATCGCGTTGGATTTTCTCGAAAGTCAAAAAAAGAATGCTTCAAAAACGGTTATTTTATCGGATATTTTCCAGAGTGGATTTTCAAATGAAGAATTATATTCAAAAGTTGCCCAGCTTATTTCAGACAATAAAATTAATCGTGTAATTGGCATTGGTTCGACTATTTCATCTTTTGCAGACAAGTTTTCAAATTGCATTACTTTTCAAAATACAGCAGAGTTTATTGCGCATTTTGAAAGCCTGAGTTTTGCCAATGAAACTATTTTGATAAAAGGGGCAAGATCATTTCAGTTTGAAGAAATCGTAACTTTATTAGAAGAGAAAACGCATGAAACGATTCTCGAAATTAATCTCGATTCTATTAGTCATAATTTAAATTTCTTTAAATCTAAATTGGCCAATGATGTGAAAATCATGGTAATGGTAAAAGCTTTTGGTTATGGAAACGGTGGTTTGGAAATTGCCAAATTATTAGAACATCATAAAGTAGATTATTTAGGTGTGGCTTTCGCCGATGAAGGAATCTCTCTTAAAAACGGCGGAATCAAATTGCCAATTATGGTTTTAAATCCAGAATCGACCAGTTTTCCTTCGATTATTCAATATCAGTTAGAACCTGAAATTTATAGTGTAAAAGGATTAAATGCCTTTTTAAAAATTGCACGAGAAAAGAATCTAAAAGACTTTCCAATTCATATAAAACTCGATACCGGAATGCACCGTTTGGGTTTTGAAGAAAATACATTAACCGAATTAATTGAAACCTTAAAAGGAAACACAACCGTTAAAGTGCAAAGTGTTTTATCACATTTGGCAACAAGTGACGATATGAATCATTATGATTTTGTGATTTCTCAAATTAAGTTATTCGAAAAATTATCATCAAAATTAATTTCAGAATTAAATATTAATCCCATTCGTCATATTTTGAATACCTCTGGAATTAGCAATTTTCCTGAAGCGCAATTTAATATGGTTCGTTTAGGAATTGGTTTATATGGAGTTTCAAACGATCCGGCAGAACAAAAATATCTGGAAAACGTGGGGACTTTAAAATCGATTATTTCTCAGGTTCGCACAATTCCTGCAGGCGATAGCGTAGGTTACGGGCGCCGTTTTATGGCGGATAAACCCACTAAAATCGCGACAATCCCAATTGGTTATGCAGACGGAATTTCACGTTTGTGGGGAAATGAAGTAGGTTATGTTGTTATTAAAAATCAAAAAGCCTCAATTGTAGGCAGTGTTTGTATGGATATGTTAATGGTGAATGTGACCGAAATTGATTGTAAAGAAGGAGATTCAGTTATTATTTTTGGCGAAAGCCCAACCGTAACAGAGATCGCAGCTGCGTTAAAAACAATTCCGTATGAAATTCTGACCAGTATTTCGCAACGCGTCAAAAGGGTATTTTTCAGATAATTTTGAGGGATTTTCAGGAATATTCCGTATTTTCGATATCTATTAATTACAAATAAAACGAACAGTTATGGGATTTTTTTCAGAATTTAAGGAATTTGCGACCAAAGGCAACGTAATTGACTTGGCTGTCGGTGTGATCATTGGAGCTGCTTTTAATAAAATTGTAGGTTCATTAATTGACAATGTAATAACGCCTTTAATATTGAAACCCGCTTTGGATGCCGCACATTTATCTTCTATAGAAGAGCTTACGGCTTTTGGAGGTGTAAAGTATGGAGTTTTTATTGCTGCAGTAATTAACTTTGTAATTGTTGCATTTGTTTTATTTTTAATTATTAAAGGAATTAATAGTATTAAAAAGAAAGATGTTCCGCCACCAGCTGCTCCGGTCGGACCAACGCAGGAAGAACTTCTTATTCAAATCAGGGATTTATTAAAAAATAAACAATAATATACTATACCGCTACACTAAGTCTAACTTAACCGCTTCGTAATGGAGGCGGTTTTTTTTGCTTTTGTTTAATTTGTAACATTTTGTTATTTTTTGTGAAGCGCCTTGTTTTGACTTTTATTATGTATACTTTTGCATTATAATTTAGATTTAATTCATACTAAAAATATAAAAATGAGAATAGCGGTTGTAGGTGCCACTGGTATGGTTGGCGAAGTAATGCTTAAAGTGTTGGCAGAAAGAAATTTTCCTGTTACAGAATTGATTCCTGTTGCATCTGAAAAATCAATAGGAAAAGAAATTGAATATAAAGGAACAAAATATAAAGTTGTAGGAATGCAAACCGCAGTAGATATGAAAGCAGATATTGCTGTTTTTTCTGCCGGTGGAGATACATCATTAGAGTGGGCTCCAAAATTTGCTGCAGCCGGAACAACCGTTATTGATAACTCATCGGCATGGAGAATGGATCCTACTAAAAAATTAGTAGTGCCGGAGATCAATGCTTCATCATTAACAAAAGAAGATAAAATTATTGCAAATCCAAACTGCTCTACTATTCAAATGGTTTTGGCATTGGCTCCTTTGCACAAAAAATACAATATTAAAAGAATCATTGTTTCTACTTACCAATCGATCACCGGAACGGGTGTAAAAGCGGTTAGACAGTTAGAAAATGAATACGCAGGAATTCAGGGAGAAATGGCTTATAAATATCCAATTCACAGAAATGCGATTCCACATTGTGATAGTTTTGAAGACAACGGGTACACTAAAGAAGAAATGAAATTAGTTCGCGAAACTCAAAAAATCCTGGACGATAAAACGATTAGAGTAACTGCAACAGCAGTTCGTGTGCCGGTTGTAGGCGGACATAGTGAAGCGGTAAATGTTGAGTTTACAAATGATTTTGATGTAAACGAAGTACGCGAAATTTTACATAATACTGATGGAGTAACGGTTCAGGATAATCTGGATACATTTACTTACCCAATGCCATTGTATGCAGAAGGAAAAAATGATGTTTTTGTGGGTAGAATTCGTCGTGACGAAAGCCAGGAAAACACATTAAACATGTGGATTGTTGCTGATAACTTAAGAAAAGGAGCTGCGACAAACACGATTCAAATTGCTGAATATTTAATTCAGGCAGGTTTGGTATAAGTTAGAGATTAAAGAAAATTGTTATAAAGAAAAGACCGTAATTGCAGCAATGTAATTACGGTTTTTTTGTTTAGAAATCCAGTGTTAACTACCAGAAATAAAAAATTCCAAATTACAATAGAACGACCAGCACTATTGGAATTTGGAATTAAAATATTGGAATTTTATTCTTTAATATTCAGGTGCCAGTTCTAATTCCAGACCTTCTAATTGCTCAGTAATTGGAATCTGACAGCCCAAACGGCTATTAGATTTAACATAAAATGCTTCCGAAAGCATGGCTTCTTCCTCATCTCCCATTTCAGGTAATGCAACATCATTTAGAACGTAACACTGGCAAGAAGCACACATGGCCATTCCTCCGCAGGTTCCCTCAACAGGAAGTTCGTATGCCTTGCATAACTCCATTATATTCATTGCCATATCAGTTGGAGCTTGTAACTCGTGTATAACTCCTTCTCGATCTTTAATCTTTATTAATACATCCATTTTTAATGTTGGAATTTTTCTGATTTAGGATTTAATAACGTGAAAAAATCCTTTTGTTTATTTTAACTGCCTGGTTTTGTACTAAACGCGTATTCTTTTTTGTTTCCTTCTTTTTGGCGCATTTTTACACCGAGAATATAACCGTTTTTTTCTAATAAAGTTACAACAGCTATCACTGAGTAATAATCTCTATCAGCCTGGAAAACTAGCGTTCCTTCATAAGTTGAGTTTACAACACCTTGTTTGTCGGTGCTAACAGAAACTTTTCTTGGATGTGAAAATTCTGCAGAGCTGTAAGTTGCTTTATTTGCAAATTTAGCTTTTCCATCGCAGAAATCATATAAAAAGTCATAATTACCAATTCTTAAAGTTCCTTCTTCTTCATTTGAATTTGTCGAGAACACAATTTTTCCTGAATAGGTAAAATCAGACCATTCTTCTGCTTCGTTCAGATAAGCTTTGTCAACAACAAGTGTTGTTACATTTTGTTGAGCATAACTCGCTGAAACAAAAAACATTAATAAAAGTAGAGCGTAAAAATTCTTCATATATTTCGGTTTAAGGGGTTACGCCACAAATTTAAGTTAAAAATGTAACAATACCTTGCTGAAATATCTTAAAACTTTACATACTTTTTTGATAAAATCGCAAAAACACGCATTTTTTTGAATGTTTTTTGAGTTTTTCGGAATCAAAATCATTAAAGGTCAAATATTCTTGTTAAATCAGAATTTTCTTAGCGACCCATAAAATTTTATTTATTACATGATATTTACCACAGTTTCTATTTGTGGGGCATATTTTTTTATAGTGGTTTCAACGCCTGCTTTTAGTGTCATTTGATTTACGCTACAGCTAATGCACGCACCTTCCAGACGAACTTTAACATGTTTGTCATCGTCTATAGATATAAGTGTAATGTCTCCCCCGTCAGAATTTAAAAAAGGTCTGATTTCGTCAAGAGCCAATAATACGTTGCTTGTTAATTCTTCTGTTGTCATAATTTTTATCAATTAGAAAATATGTCAATTAGATAATTAGAAAATTTACTTTGCGTAAAATTGTCTAATTATCTAATTATCAAATTATCTGATTAGTCTTATCTCGATTATCTAATTTTTCTTTACTGCTGAACAACCTGCCATTGTTGTAATTTTAATAGCTTCGGTAGCAGGTAAACTATCATTTCTGTTTACTGTTTCCTGTACAACATTACGGGTAATTTCTTCAAAAACAGTTTCAATTACTGATGCTGTTTGTAAAGCCGCCGGACGACCATAATCTCCCGCTTCACGAATTGATTGTACAATTGGCACTTCTCCTAAGAAAGGAACATCTAAATCTTCTGCAAGGTTTTTAGCTCCTTCCTGACCAAAAATATAATATTTATTGTCAGGTAATTCTTCTGGTGTAAAGTAAGCCATATTTTCTATAATTCCCAAAACAGGAACATTAATATTGTCCTGCATAAACATGGCAACTCCTTTTTTAGCATCGGCAAGAGCCACAGCCTGAGGTGTACTTACGACTACGGCACCCGTAATTGGCAATGACTGCATGATCGAAAGATGGATATCTCCTGTTCCCGGAGGCAAATCGATTAACATAAAATCTAATTCTCCCCAATCTGCATCAAAAATCATTTGGTTCAATGCTTTTGCTGCCATTGGTCCTCTCCAGATTACAGCCTGGCTTGGCGCTGTAAAAAATCCGATAGAAAGTATTTTGATCTCATAACTTTCGATAGGTTTCATTTTCGATTTTCCATCAACCATAATCGAAACCGGTTTTTCGTTTTCGACATCAAACATAATTGGCATCGATGGCCCGTAAATATCGGCATCAAGAACTCCAACAGAAAATCCCATTTTTGCTAATGTTACCGCTAAATTTGCCGTAACAGTAGATTTTCCAACTCCACCTTTACCAGAGGCAACGGCAATTATATTTTTGATTCCCGGAATGGCACGACCTTTAATTTCGTTTTTCTCAGGTGTTTCAATTTTAATGTTTACTTTAATTTTTGCTTCTGGATATACCAATTCATGAATTGTTTTTTTGATATCATCTTCAGCTCTTTTTTTAATGTGCATTGCAGGAGTGTGTAATACTAAATCGACTACAACTTCATCACCAAAAGTTAATACATTGGCAACAGCTCCACTTTCAACCATATTTTTTCCTTCTCCAGCTACGGTAATTGTTTCCAAAGCTTTAAGAATTTCTTTTCTGTCTAATTTCATTTTATTGTCGTGTTTGTATGGACTGAAATTAATTCAAATACTGTTTTTATTTAAACTCATTTCAGACTGCAAAGATAAATGATTCTGTTCGGATTTTGGCTTTTTTGTATTGGATTTGTTGATATTGAGATTATTCAAACTAATGAGAATTGTTTTTTGATTTTTTAGGTTTTGTGTTATAAAAAAAAGAAGAAGGCAACTTATTTTAATTTCAATTGAATAATTGGTATTAATAAATCTGAATTTTCGTATAATTTTATGTATTTCATTAAAATAACTTCCATTATAATTCCTTATCTTTGAGTACCCTAAATTTTGATTTCTACTATTTTTAAAGATAGACGAAGGCATGTTTTATGGTATCTGATAGAGTTTTCGCTATTTTTTAAATAAGATTTATTTCTAAAATTTAAAAAGAAAATTATGCGAAATTCTACTTTTTTATTTCTCTTTATCATTACAGGCTTTTTAATGTCTACTCTTGGTTTTGCCCATACCGAAAAACCATTTTTGTCTCACAAATCATTTTTAAACGGAAATATTATACTTCAGGAAAAATCAACTTCAGGGTTTTCAGTTGATAATGAAGCTATTATTAAATTTTTTACGACTTATCCGAAATTAAAAAAATACCAAAATGATGTTTTGGATCTCTACAAAAAAAGAGAATACAATACCATTTGGTACGATGAGAAAAGCATTAGTGAATTTGGTCATTTACTCTACGAAAAAGTCGATTTGCTAAAAGAGCAGGGGATAAATAAAAAAATGCCTTATAAAGATGTGATCGACGAAATTTTTAATGAAAGCGTTACCGAAAAACCGTCTCAAACAGATACAGAATTATTGCTGACAAGCATGTATGTGTTTTATGCCAGCAATGTTTACTCTGGAGAAGATGCGGCAACCTTAAAAAAAATAGGCTGGTATTTGCCTACCAAAAATATTTCTTATTCAAGAATATTAGATTCCCTTATTCAGGATCCAAATCGGCTTAATAAGGACAGTCATCTTTTGTATAGCCAATATTATAAACTTCAGGATGTTTTGAAGAAATACAGAACGATCGAAAAAAATAATTTATGGAAGAAAATCGATATTGACAGCACCACTTACAAAGAACTAAAACCTATGGACAGTTCAGCAATTGTGGGTCAAATCAGGGAACGTTTGTTTGTAGTGGGAGATTTAAAGCAGAACTCTAAGCGAAATGTGTATGATGAAGAAATGATGGCGGGCATATTAAATTATAAAAAAAGATATGGCCTTACACCAAATTATACCTTAACCAGAGAACATATTAACCAAATGAATGAACCTATTGCAAATAGAATCAGAACTATAATGATTAATATGGAACGTTGCCGCTGGATACCTACAAAATTGGCAAATGCAGACGAATTGGTTATGGTTAATATTCCTTCCTTCAGATTGTTTTATGTTAAAAATGGAAAGTATGAATTGGTATCTGATGTTTTTGTGGGAACCAGAATGACCGAAACTGTTATTTTTAGCGGAATGATAGACAGAATCGTTTTTAGCCCGTATTGGAATGTTCCGCAAAGTATTATCGATAATGAATTAAAACTCAAAATTGCTGCAGATAAAAATTATCTGGAAGAAAATAATATGGAGTGGAACGGAGGAAGAGTAAGACAAAAACCAGGTCCTAAAAACTCGTTAGGTCTGGTGAAATTTATGTTTCCAAATCCGAATGATATTTACTTGCATGATACGCCTGCCAAAACTTTATTTGGATTTGCAAAACGAACTTTTAGTCATGGCTGTATCAATGTGCAAGAAGCAAGACAATTGGCAATTTCTATTTTAAAAGATAATCCCGACTGGTCTGTAGAAAAAATAGATAAAGCAATGAGCGGTGAAAAAGAAACAACGTGTATGCTCAAAAATAAAATCCCGATTTATATCTGTTATTTTACCACTTGGGTAAATGATGAAACGGGCGAAATTAGCTTTTTTCCAGATGTATACGACAGAGACAAACAACTCGATAAATTGCTTTATTCTGATGATGTTGTGATGAAATAAAACAAAATTTAGTTTTAATAACCTTTTGAATGAAATGCATAAAAAATTTAATTAAACACATAGAAACATAGATTTTATGTTTAAAAAAGAATTAAAAAAGGAACTCTTTTCTCACACATAGCTATGTTTATTAATGCAAGTGAAACGTCTTTTTTTGGACTTTAATAATGCTATGTTTCTATGTGTTAAAAATAATTACACTCAACAGCTTTTTAATAATAAAAAATACCCGTTAGACTTTATATCTAGCGGGTATTCAAAAAAATGGTCTACAAGTATTATTCGTATTTTAAATACTTTAAAATATCTATTTTAGTTACCTGATAGGCTTTTGCCGAAACAATTAGTAAGGTCAGAACCAATAATGAAATAAGCGCAATAGTAAACGGAACTACTGAAATTCCAATCCTGAAAGCAAAATTCTCCAGCCATTTTTGCAATAAAATATAAGCAGGAACAACGCCAATTGCAAAACCAATTAAGCAGAAAATAATATATTGTTTTGATAATTCCTTGAGCAAAGCATCAGTTTCTGCACCAAGAGTTTTTCTGATGGCGATTTCTTTCAATCGTCTTTCCATAGAGAAAGAAGCCAAGGCAAATAGTCCAAAAATGGCAATAATAATCACAATCAGATTCAAAATAAAAAACAAATCTTTTTGTTTTACTTGTTCCTGATACGTTTTGGCAAATCCTTTATTTACAAATTCATAATCAAAAGGGTAATCAGGATTTACGTTTTTCTCCCAATAGGCTTTTAATTTAGCTAAAGTTTCGGTTAGGTTATTTGGCGAAACCTTTACATAAATATTCTGAAAATTATTCCATTTTAAAGTTTTCATATTGATAAAAACCATTGGAGGTACTTTACTTTGCAATCCCGTAATGTGAAAATCCTTTACAATTCCGACAACTTTGAATTTTAAATTCCCTTTTTCATTTCCCCAACCAGAACTTATTATAGTATTGATAGGGTTTTTTAACCCTAGTTTTTTAGCCAGAGTTTCGTTAATCAACCAGTTGTCAATAGTGTCTGAAGCGAATTTCGGTGACAAATTTCGACCTTCTACAATCTTAATTTTCATCATTTCCAAAAAGCCAAAGTCCATTTCAACATTTCTTGGCTGTACAAAAACACCGTTGTGTGTAAAACCAGAGCTGGAATTAGTACTGTTTCCAAAAGTGCCGGCAAAAGTAGAAGCGTCCTGAACTCCCGAAATCTTAAGGATTTCTTGTTTTGTAGTGTGGTACTTTTGCCCTTTTGTTTCATGATCCTGATAATTAAAAGGAATTCGTATCACCTGATCGCCACTAAAGCCAAGGTCTTTATTCATCATATAACTAACCTGATTATTGACAATCAAAGCGCCTATGATAAAAAACGCGGCAATGCCAAACTGAAAAATCAACATTGAGTTTCGAATCCAGATTCCGCTTTTACTTCTCGAAAAATTACCTTTAAGCACTTTTAAAGTTTCGAAATTTGAAATATAAATGGCAGGGAAAATACCCGCAAGAATAATTACTAATCCAAATATCCAAATAAGCTGCAGGTAAAATTCGCCGCCATTCATAGTCAAATTTTTCTTCAAGAAGTCATTATAATAAGGCAATGAAAACTCTACAATTGCCAAAGCAAATAAAATAGCCAGAGTTACAACAATGGCCGTTTCAAAAATAAATTGGTAGGTAATCTGATTTTTTGAAGCACCTACAATCTTCCGAACACCTACTTCTTTTGCACGTTTTATAGCGGAAGCTGTTGCTAAATTAATATAGTTTACTAATGACAAAACAAGGATTAAAGCAGATAATCCTGCCATGATATAAAGAAGCTGTAAGTTTCCTTTTCCTTCAGGAGTCGATTGTCCGGAAGTTTTTGTGCCATGCAGGCGTAACGTTTTTAGCTGATCGAGAATAATTTTAATTTCACCATTCTCTTTGATATATTGTTCCGGCGTCTGGCCGCTTTCTTTAGCATCTTTTAAAGTTCTGTTTACATAATTTACGTTATGCATTTTCTTTAAAACTACAGCGATGTCACTATCTTTTTTGGTTTTAATCATAAAACCATAATTAAAGTTTCCCCATTGGTTATTATCCTGTTCACGAACAACTCCTCCAAAAACATAATTAGGTTCAAAAGTAGATGGTTTTACAAGACGGTAAACCCCTTTTACAGTATAAGATTGATTTTCGTAGGTTATAGTTTTTCCAATAGGATTTTCATCATTGAAGAGTAATTTTGCCTGCTCTTCTGACATGGCAACGCTATTTTTCTCTCTTAAAATGTCTTTTTTCGAACCTTTTACTATTGGAAATGGAAAAAAATCAAAAAAGTTATTATCAGATACCGTGATCTTTTTATCTATTAATTTTTTATTTTGATATTTAATTACAGATTCATTGTACCAAATATTCAAAAAGCAAATCTGTTCGATTTCAGGAATTGTTGCTTTACAAGTGTTTCCAAAAGGAATAGAACTTGTTGCCCATGTATCACCGGTTGCACCTATCACATTAAGAACCTGATATACATTGTCTTTTTCAGGATTCCATTGGTCGTAGGCATTTTCATTATTCCAATATAAAATGGCAAAAATTACTCCGGCAATCCCAATGCTTAATCCAAAAACATTTAAAAACGAAAACAATTTGTTTTGCCTTAAATGATAAATAAATATTTTAAACCAGTTAAAAATCATAGTTTATTTTTTTACAAACGGTTAGTTAGATAATTGACAATACTTTGCAAACAAATCCCACCAGAATTACGATTGCGGTTACAATAAATTTGATCATTTTATAATTATTTAGCGTCCATAAAAACATCTACATTTCTCTGGTTTAGTTTTTCAGAGAATATTAGACCATCTTTCATATGAATTGTTTTCTGTGAAAACGAAGCATCATAATCAGAGTGCGTTACCATCAAAATTGTGGCACCTTTAGCGTGTAAATCGGTTAAAAGTTCCATTACCTCGTTACCATTTTTACTGTCCAGATTTCCCGTTGGTTCATCGGCCAGAATAATTTTCGGGTCGTTTACCAAAGCTCTTGCAACGGCAACACGTTGTTGCTGACCTCCTGAAAGCTGTTGCGGATAATGTTTCAATCGATGTGAGATATTCAGTTTCTCAGCAATCGCTTCGATTTTTTGTTTCCTGTCAGATGCTTTTACGTTATTATAAAGCAAAGGCAATTCGATATTATCGTAAACCGAAAGTTCATCGATTAGATTGAAATTCTGAAAAATGAATCCGATATTTTCTTTACGAACATTAGCTCTTCCTTTTTCTTTTAAACCCACCATTTCCTGGTCTAATAATTTATAACTTCCGTCAGTAGCACTGTCAAGAAGCCCAATGATATTTAATAAAGTAGATTTCCCGCAACCGGAAGGTCCCATGATCGTTAAAAAATCTCCTTTTTTAATTTCTAAAGAAATCCCGCTTAAAGCAGAAGTTTCTACTTCTTCGGTTCTAAAAACTTTGGTTAAATTTTGAATGGTTATCATATTTTTTAAGGTTTTAAGTATTGTTAATTATGTTTTTTGATTGATGATTGAAACTTTTTATTTTTTTTCGCCACTTAATTATTATCCGTTTTTTTGTCATTTCGACGAAGGAGAAATCTTCGCAAGTAGCTCCGCAACGAAAATCCAATCTTTGTCGAGTTTCTCGTGGAGATTTCTCCTTCGTCGAAATGACAAGATTGCGTTTACTGTGAGTTGTTAATCGACAACTCCTCAATATCTTTATAATCAGAATACGATGAAGTAATCACAGATTCGCCTTCTTTTAAACCTTCCAGAATTTCATAATACGAAGGATTTTCTCGTCCTAATTTTATATTTCTTCTTTCGGCTTTATTTCCTTTTACAACAAAAATCCATTTTCCAGCGGTTTCCTGATTAAAACTTCCTTTAGGAACAACCAGCGTTTTATTTTTCTCCGATAAAATCAACTTCACGCCAAAACTAAGTCCGTCCTGCAAAGTGATATTTTCTTTTGATGTAAAAGCAAGTTCCACTGTAAAATGACCGCTTTTTACTTCCGGAATTACTTTGGTAACCAAAACTTCAAGTATTTTTCCTTTAAATTCTACCTGACCTTTTAAGCCTTCTCTTAATTTTTCCAGATAAAATTCATCTACTTCTGCTATCAGTTTATAACCTTGTTTAGAGTCGATTTTCCCAATGCTTTCTCCCGCCTGGAATGTTTTTCCCAAAACAGGTTCAAATGATGTTAATCGGCCAGATTCAGGAGCAGTAATCAAAAAATTCTTTTTGTTATTTCTCAAAATATCCAGACTCATTTCCATTGTCTGAATAGAACGGTTGATTTGAGAAATTTGCAATTGATTAGATTGTTTTTCTTTTTGAATACTTTGTTGAATCGTTTTTTTGCGTTCTTCCTGAAAACGTAAACTTTCCTTAAACGTATTCCAGTCATTTTTCGAAATCACATCTTTAGCAAACAATTTCGAATTCATATCGTACAATCTTTTCGCGTCATTATAATCGTGTTCGATCAAAACCCAGTCTTTGGTTAAGTTCAGTTCCTGATTTCTAATGTTCAGTTTTCCGGTATTCAAGTTGTTGATTTGCTCGATAATAGCCGTTTCCTGAGTCAGGTAATTCAGTTCTGTATTCGGATTATACAACCGGGCGAGCGATTGTCCTTTCGTTACCGTGGCGCCATTTTCTACAAAAATCTCTTTTACAGAACCACCTTCTGTAACGTTGACAAGCATTACATTCAAAGGTTCTACTTTGGCCTGAAAAACCACAAAATCTTCAAAAAAATCTTTTTCAATTTTTTGAATGGTAAGTTCTTCTGCTTTTACATTTAAACTTCTTTTAGTGCTAAAAGAAAAAAAGACGATCACAGCCAAAACTAAAAAAACAGCAATTGCTATTGTCAGATACCTAAATTTTCTATTTTTACGAGGAATTACCTTGTCCATTTTTAAATAATTTACTGATAATCAATAGGTAAATATTGTGCCACAAAAAGTATTATTTGTAAAGTATTGATTTTAAAGAGGCTTTAAAAAACAATCAAAAAAAGAGTGTTCAATAATGAACAGTTGACCGTTCAAAATCGGACAAAAAAGACAACATGCGAAAAAAACAAGCCCAAATATTAGTCGTTGACGATCAGGAAGAAATTCTTTTTTCGGCAAAAATGATTCTCAAAAAACATTTTGAAACCATTTTTACAGCGAATAGCCCCAAAAAGATTATTTCTATTTTAAATGAAAATGAAATAAACGTGGTTTTGTTAGACATGAATTACCGAATTGGTTTTGAAGACGGGCGCGAAGGAATTCATTGGCTAAAAGAAATAAAAACACTTTCGCCGCAAACCATTGTGATTTTAATGACCGCTTTTGGTAAAATTGATACCGCAGTTGAAGGCATAAAAATTGGCGCTTTTGATTATGTTTTAAAACCTTGGCACAATGAAAAATTACTGGAAACTATTGATAAGGCTGTCGCCGAAAGCAGAAAGAATACAAAAAAGACAATAATTGAAAAAACAGAAAAACGTTATTTTACCGGAACTTCCACTAAAATAAAACAAGCGTATTCTATGGCAGAAAAAGTAGCCAAAACAGATGCCAATGTTTTGATTTTGGGTGAAAACGGAACAGGAAAATATGTTTTTGCTGAGTTTATTCATCAAAATTCAGAACGAAAAAGCCAGCCTTTTGTGCATGTTGATTTAGGTTCTTTGAGTGATAATTTATTCGAAAGCGAACTTTTTGGTTATGCCAAAGGCGCTTTTACAGATGCCAAAACTGATACGCCCGGAAGATTTGAAACCGCGCAAAACGGAACTATTTTCTTAGATGAAATTGGAAATATCCCTCTGCATTTGCAATCAAAACTATTGCATGTTTTGCAAACCAAAACCGTAACACGTTTAGGCGAAAGCAAAGCCAGACCTTTAAATGTTCGCATTATTGCGGCCACGAACAGTGATATTAAAGCTGAGGTAAAAAATAAAACCTTTCGGGAAGATTTGTTGTACCGAATTAATACAATGGAAATTCATTTGCCATCATTACGCGAGCGAAAAGATGATATTGTGCCAATGGCGCATTTTATATTAGGGCAAACGGCTGAAAAGTACAATCAGGAAAACTGGCATTTTGAAGAAAATGTTGCGCCATATTTAGAAAAATATCCATGGAAAGGGAATATTCGAGAAATGGAAAATAAGATCGAACGAGCTTTGATTTTGGCCGATAACAATACAATTTCTGTACACGATCTGGATATTCTCGATTTTGAAGAAATTCAGGAAAACGACGAAAATCCATTATCAGAAATGGAAAAAACCGCCATCGAAAAAGCATTATTCAAACACCACGGAAACATCAGCAAAACTGCCGAAGAATTAGGTTTGTCAAGAGCTGCTTTGTATAGAAGAATTGAGAAATACGATTTGAAAAATTAATTTTACCGCAAAGCACGCAAGGTATTTTTTAGGACTGTTTGCAATTGTCTTTATTAAGTTCGCAAAGCTATGTGTAGCGAACCTTGCGTAAAACCTTTGTGAACCTTGCGGTTAAGTTTAAGCATAAAAATTAAAACAATGAAAAATTGGAAGTTTTATAACGCCTTGTTTGTTAGAATCTTATTTGTTATGATTCTCTTTCTCATTTGCATTTTTCTGATTTATAAAATGTTTTATTACAATGCTGTTTTGGTTGGACTTTTTGCTGTAGTAATGCTTTTTGAAATGTATTTTTATGTCAAAAGTCAATTGCTTTTTTACGACAGAACATTACTCTCGATGCTTCAAAACGATTTTTCGACCAATTTTCCGGAAGAAAATAAAAACGAAAATTTTAAAAGCATGT
Organism: Flavobacterium sp. MMLR14_040; assembly: GCF_033657265.1. Lineage (NCBI taxonomy): Bacteria > Pseudomonadati > Bacteroidota > Flavobacteriia > Flavobacteriales > Flavobacteriaceae > Flavobacterium > Flavobacterium sp. MMLR14_040. Next base: position 417,636 of record NZ_JAWVWO010000003.1, read on the forward strand.
ATCTTTTATATGAAAGTTTAAAAGTGCAGCAACAGGAACAAACATCTAAAGAAATTGTTTACCAATCGATTTTAAATAATATCGAAACAGGCGTTTTAATTCTCGAAAAAGACAATGATGAATGGAATATTTTTTTGATGAACGACTGTTTTTCAGATCTATTCAAAGTTCCAAAAGTGAGTCATTGGAAATACCTTAAAAATTACCTTCCATCGCTTTGCAGCGAAATTGAAGAAACAGAATTTTCAGAACTAAAATCGGCGATTTCGATAAAAATTGAAGAACAGGATATGCAGACTTTTATTTTGCAAACCTCTCTGACAAAAACCTATAACAAAGAATATTTTATCATTTTATTGGATAGTATTCAGCGTGTAATCGAGAAAAAAGAAAAAGAAGCCTGGATCAATTTGATGAAAATTATTTCGCATGAATTAATGAATTCCTTGACGCCAATACGCGCACTTTCGCAGAATTTGCTCCAGATTGTAGATCAGGAGAAACTGGAAGAAGATGATTTTGATGATATTAAAAGCAGTATTTCGACCATAATAAACCGAAGCGATCATTTACAGGTTTTTGTAGAAAACTATCGTAAATTGGCCATGCTGCCAACGCCAACAAAAGTAATGACGCCAATAAATGCTCTTTTTGGAGATTGTTTACGAATAATGAATCCGATTCTGAAAGCAGAAAATATTGAATTGGTAAATGAAATTAATAGTTCGCGTTCTATTTTAATTGATAAAAACCAAATGGAACAGGTTATTATCAATTTGATTACCAATAGTATTTATGCCTTAAAAGAAAAAACTGAAAAAAAGATGTTTCTGTCAACTTATACAGAAAACAACCGTTTTTTCATCACCATCTCAGACAACGGAAAAGGAATCGATTCTGAAATTCGGGACAAAGTTTTTCTGCCCTTTTTTACCACCAGAAAAGACGGCGCAGGAATTGGTTTAACACTTTCTAAAAACATCATAGAAGCGCACGGCGGTTATTTAAGCTACCAAACCGATGAAGATAAAACGAGCTTTGTTATTTGTTTGATTTGATTTTTTTCTTTTTTCACCATATAAGTGATATAAGTTCATATTAAGCATTACGCATAAAACCTCTCGCAAAGACGCAGAGTCGCAAAGCAAAACTTAAAAAAGAAAACTTTGCGACTCTGCGTCTTTGCGAGATTAAATGATAAAGTAAATCAAAACTTAATATGAACTTATATCACTTATATGGTAGAAATTTCCGGCTGCCAAAAATGCTTCTCAAAATCTATAATTTGATTATCGACAACTTCAATACCTTCGTTTTCCAAAAGCTGCTGCATTAAATTAGTTCCGTCAAAATGATGTTTTCCGGTAAGAAGCCCTTTTCTGTTGACAACGCGGTGTGCCGGAACATCATCCATATTATGGCAGGCGTTCATGGCCCAGCCCACCATTCGGGCAGAGCGTGCGGTTCCTAAAGCTTTTGCGATAGCACCATAAGAAGTTACTTTTCCGTAGGGAATTTGTCTTGCAATAGCATAAACCTTTTCAAAAAAATTATCCTCAGCCATAAGTTTAAATTATTTACCATTAAGACATTAAGTTTCATTAAGGCGAAACCTAAATTTTGTCTAAAAGATAATTAAGAAAGCGAAGTTACAAAGCGAAACTTAATTTTTCTTAATCTCTTAATGGTTCAATTTTATAAAACCTAAATTTAAATTGTAGTTATCCGAAATAGTAATTCAAAATATTAAACAGCGTTACAACCGCAATTAAACCGGTAATGCTTCCAATAATTGTATTCATGTTGCGCATTAGATAATCGGTTTTCTTTTCGATTCTTCCAAAGAAAGCAACATAGCTGTAAAGAGCTGCGAAAGATCCTAAAACAGATCCTAAAACAAAAGTAAAAATAATGTTGTTTTCAAACACAAAAAGATGGTAAGAAGCCAAAGTAACGCTCACTACAACGTAATACGGAATCGGGAAAAAGTTCAATCCCGAAAGTAACATTCCTAAAAAGAAACGGCTTTTTTTGCTGCTTTTTTTAATCTTAGATTTCTTTTTGGTTTTTGGTTCTTTGGCAAGAAATAAAAAGTAAATCGTTAAAAAAGCAAAAATTACAAAACCAACCTCACGTAATAAAGTTACAACATCTGGTCGGTTATCAATTACCTGCGCAAATAAAACCGCTACAAAAACTTGAAAAAATATGACTAAAACAGCACCAATAACAAACCACAAGGCATTCTTTTTTCCTTCTTTCAAATTTATTTTGGCTGCCGTCATGTTAATCAAACCAGGCGGGATAATTCCAATGAAAGCTGCAATAAAACCTGAAAGTAATGGAGTAAGTAAGGCCATTCAGTTATTTGTGGGTTCGTAAATTTGTTTTCAAAACTAAATTAATCTTTAATTTTGAAGCGAATATACGTAATTGCCTTATTAATTTCTAAATATTGTTTCTCATAAAATGTTTGAAAAGCAGTAACTTCTTCCGGACTTCCTTCATTTTTATACACATTATGATTCGCATATAAAACCTCATGTCCTTCTCCGTGAAGCAATCCCAGTGTATAACCGTGCATAAATTCACTGTCGGTTTTAAGGTTTACAACACCATCTTTTTTAAGGATTTTTTTATACAATTTCAAAAATTCAGAATTCGTCATTCTGTGTTTTGTTCTCTTGTATTTAATTTGAGGATCCGGAAAAGTAATCCAGATTTCGTCTACTTCATTATCAGCAAAAATATGATTGATTAATTCGATTTGAGTTCGAACAAAAGCAACATTGTGTAGTCCGGTGTCAACAGCGGTTTTCGCACCTCTCCAGAAACGCGCGCCTTTAATGTCAATTCCGATAAAATTTTTGTTTGGATATCTTTCTGCCAATCCAACAGAATATTCTCCTTTTCCACACCCTAATTCTAAAACTAATGGATTATCATTTTTGAAGAAATCAGAGTTCCATTTTCCTTTTAAAGGCATTAAATCGCCTACAACTTCTTCTCTGGTTGGTTGAAAAACGTTTTGAAATGTTTCGTTTTCTCTGAATCTTTTTAGTTTATTTTTACTTCCCACTTTTACAAAAATTTTCAGCAAAATTAAGGAATATAAACGAATGAAAATAGCGCAATTGGGTTTTAAAGTTTTTTGCCACGAATTACACTAATTTTCGCGAATTAATTTTTATGTTTTGAGCGAAAAAAATTAGTGAAAATTAGTGTAATTCGTGGCAAACCTTTTTTACCCGTAATGCGCTTCCGTAATTGGTTTTAATTTTGGATCGAGCGTTTCATCGTGTTGCGATAAATCCAATCCGATATGTTCGTTTTCTTCAGAAACTCGAAGCGGAATAATAAAATTCGTTACTTTAAACAAGAAATAAGCGCCAAAGAAAGTAAATATCGAAACCAAAACCAACGCCATCATATGATGTGCAAATACGTTCCAGCCACCGTGAAGTAAACTCGCATCTTCGCCGTGAGCGAAAATCGCAGTTAAGATCATTCCCATAATTCCGCCAACACCGTGGCAGGCAAAAACGTCAAGCGTATCGTCAAATCTCTTTGATAAACGACAATTTACAACCGAGTTTGAAACTAAAGCAGTGATGAACCCGAAAAACATACTTTCTGGAACAGATACAAAACCTGCAGCGGGCGTTATGGCAACCAGACCCACAACAGCTCCAATACAAGCACCAAGGGCCGAAACTTTTCTGCCGTTCATTCGGTCAAAGAAAACCCAGGTTAACATGGCTGCAGCCGATGAAGTTGTAGTCGTTGCAAAAGCCATTGCAGCCGTTCCATTCGCGGCAAGCGCAGATCCGGCGTTGAAACCAAACCAGCCAAACCATAACATTCCGGTTCCTAATAATACAAACGGAATATTGGTTGGGATATGATCGCTGTTTTTTCTTTTTCCTAAAACCAGAACTCCTGCCAAAGCAGCAAATCCAGAACTCATGTGTACAACGGTTCCTCCGGCGAAATCTTTTACACCAAAATAACTTCCTAAAACGCCTGTTGGATACCAAACAGAGTGGCACAAAGGCGCGTATATGAAAATCGTGAATAAACTAATGAATAATAAATAGGAGATAAATCGAACACGTTCTGCAAACGAACCCGTAATAATAGCCGGAGCAATTATCGCAAATTTCATTTGGAACAAAGCAAAAAGCATAAACGGAATCGTGTTTGCCAATTGTTTATGAGGCAAAACGCCTACATAATCCATAAAAGCAAAAGTGGTTGGGTTTCCGAAGAAACTATAAAAATGATCTCCTGAACCAAAACCAACCGGTTCTCCAAAAGCCAGACTAAAAGCAACCACAACCCATAAAAGTGTAACAACGCCCAAACAAATGAAACTTTGCAACATGGTCGAAATCACATTTTTTCGGCCTACCATTCCGCCATAAAAAAACGATAATCCAGGCGTCATGATCAAAACCAGACAGCACGAAGTTAACATCCAGGCAACATCGGCAGGAACTATATGGTCTGTTGTTCCAAATTCTGAAAGAACATAATTATTTTCGGCAACAGTTGGCCAAAATGCACCTGTAATACAAACAATACTTATAATAATAAAGGAGATGACCCAGCGTTTTTCTATTTTCATTTTTCAAATACTTTATTGAACCCTATTTTTTTTGGGGTCAAAGTTAAAAAAAAATCAATATTTAGATTTTCAAGGCTGAAAAAATAGAGGTTTGGCTTTTATTTTAGTTGATTTTGTAAAATTCGATCTCTTTTTTTGAGACAATCTTATTTTGAACTTCTAATTTACAACTAAATTTGTCAATTATATTATAATTAATTTGATATCGTATTTTGTAAAACGCTAGAAAAGTTAGGATTATAATAAGAAACCCTAAAATTGTTTATTTTTTCTTAAGCTTGTCAATTAAAACATCTTCAACCGGAGATTTTAATTTCGTTACAGCATCCACTTCGTCATTCGGAATCGTCATGGATAAAACATAATGTTGAATTTTCCATTCTTTACCCTCTTTAACCAGAACGCCAGATCCGCGGCAGATTTTCATTTGTGTATTTAGCAATTCATCAAACCAGGCAATTTTTCCGGATTTGTCAAAAAAGATATGACGTTCTAGAGCCGTAAAATTCCAAGTTGTGCCTTTATCGAAAAAGGGTTTTGCCCAAATCTGAAATTCTTTTTTGGTCCAGTTTTCCGTAGCATCTGTCCCGATATAAATGGCGTCATCGCTTAATGCAGAAAAATAGGCGTCGAATTTTACATCGGCAGCGGCTTTGTGCCAAGCGTTAAGGGTCTGATTGATTTTGTCTTTTTCGGTGTTTTGTGCGTTGGCAAAAACGGTAACAAATAATAGGAGCAGGATTGATTTTTTCATATAAAGTTTGTTTTGGCTAAAGTTAGCAAATATTGTAATTTTTTTTCACCATATAAGTGATATAAGTTCATTTTAAAAAGTATCACATGCTTTGTCATCCCGAGGAACGAGGGATCACACTAGAAACTCCAATCAAAATCGACAATCTTTGTCGAGCCTCGTGTGTGATCCCTCGTTCCTCGGAATGACAAAAATGGGCAATCAACTAGGCGCAAACCTTTGTCAAAGTTTAAAACTTTGACAAAGGTTACAATGAACTTATATAACTTACATGGTGAAAATTTTACCACAATCATAAGTTCTCTTATATGGTTTAATTACTATATTTGAGAGCTTTTAAAATCTACAATCATGAATTCAAAAATACTTATCAGTTCGTTAGTTCTTACTTCAATACTTTTTACTTCTTGCAAAAAAGAATTAGAACCTCAGGAAAATACACCAACATCAGAATTGGTAAAATTGGGATTGATGAAAGATACTGCTAAAGTAAATTCGGTGGTTCAAAATCAAACTCCGGTTCAGACAAATCCAAATACAGTTTTGAGTTCAAATGCCGGACTAAATCCTGCACATGGACAACCCGGACACCGATGCGATATTGCAGTTGGCGCGCCACTAAATTCGGCTCCAACGCAAGGACAAACCGCAACGGCTCAGCCAGCGCAAACTGTTCAGGTAAACCCGACTCAGCAACAAAATGTGGTTACGACTACAACAACAACTGCAGCGCCTGTAAAAGTAGGAAAGGGAATGAATCCGTCGCACGGACAGCCCGGACACCGATGTGATATTCCGGTTGGAGCGCCTTTAAATTCTCCAGTTGCAGCAAAACAAACAACAACGACAAATACAGCACAAAGCGGAACGACTTCGAAAACTTTTACCGTTACGCCGCCAGCAAATACTAATGTCCCGGCTTTATTAAGCACCGAAACCCCAGCCGTAGCCGAAGGAATGAATCCTGCTCACGGACAACCCGGACACCGTTGCGATATTGCCGTAGGAGCGCCTTTGCCAAAATCTTAATTTTTTTTTCACCATATAAGTTATATAAGTACATATAAACTTTTTGGTAAGTTAGCTTTGCGCTAAGTTGTGCTAAAAAACAAACCATATAAGTCATGTAAGTTCAAATTAGCTTGCTTTTAAGCATTACTAAATTTAAATGAACTCATATGACTTATATGGTTTAAAAACTTACCGGTTTGTTATATAAGCAAACTTTAATATGTACTTATACAACTTATATGGTGAAAAAAAACGCTCAGTATATATTAGTGCGCCTTCATTTTTTCGAAAGTAGTAGTCAATGATTTTTTTGCTTTTGCCAAAGCGCCGCTAAAAGCTTTTTCTAAAGTATCAGCGTGTTCTGTAACCGTTAGAGGCTGTAAGTTAGCGATACGAACTTCGATTACACATTTTTTATCGTTAAGGCTGAATTTTTCTCCATTTTCATCTCCGAAATGTACTTCAACGCGGGTAATTTTTTCTTCAAAACGAGTTAGGCCTTTTTCTAATTCTTCAGAAAAATAAGTTGCTAATCTTTCGTGTCCTTCTATGTTTTTGTCTGTATTGATTTGAATTTTCATATTGGTTTATATTTAATGATTATTCTCAAAGCTATTTTATTTAAGATGAAAACCCAAGTGAGTTAATAAAACATTATGAATTTTTTTTCCGAAAAATTAATCGCATTTTTTGTTGGACTTAGCAGATGTCGAAATGTTATTATGGAACGCGGATTTAACGAATTAACTTCGTGAAAACGCGGATAAGGACGGATTTTTTTATTTTGTGATTTTTCCGCCTGCTTTGTCATCCTGACGGAGGAAGGATCACACACGGAACTCGACAAAGATTGACGATTTACTTTATGGAATTTCTAGTGTGATCCTTCCTCCGTCAGGATGACAAATAAGAATTATGTCTTTCTTTAATTGCGTTTTGAATTTCAAGAATTCAAATTCTTTTAATTTTTAATTTCGTTATGTGATCACAACTCTCACATTTTACAAAACTATTATCATCTACAAACATATCTATTTCAATTTCGTAATCACAAACAGGGCAATTGTAAATAACGTCTGTAATTTTTATAGGCGGATGAAGCACAGTTGGAATTTCTAAAATTGAATATTCTGTCATGTTTTTTCTCTTAATATTTTCAATTCAGCCAAATTGTATATAATCATATATAAAATCATTTATTTCTTCTCCTTCAGAATCAAATTTCAAAACAATTCGGGAGCACAAATTGTCTACCCAATTTTCAATTTCTTCTAAAGAATCAATTTTATTTAGAAAAGCTAAAAGTTCATTTTGATCTGTAAAATCATCTATGAACATTACAATATCTTCTTTAAAACTATCAGCATAATTTTCATTTGCTTGCGATAAGTAATTTTCTAAATACTGAATTTTTTCATTTAAGCTTAACATAGGAATTTTATTTCAAAGATAAACAAAACCCCGACTATACTCCGTTGTTTTAGAGTCTACATTTTGCAATTTTTGTTAACATGGATATTAAGCAAAAATTCGGACTTAAAATTAAGGAGCTTAGAAAACTCAAAGGACTGTCTCAAGAAAAGCTAGCCAATTTAGCAGAGATAGACCGAACTTATTTACCGACAATTGAAAAAGGAGAAAGAAATGTTTCTATTGAAGTTGTTGAACGATTAGCGAATGCTTTAGAAGTTAAAGTAAGAGACTTGTTCGATGAATAGGGCTTATTATGCCAATTCTATTTGCGATTTCTGTATCGAAGATGGAGATAATATTTACGGGAAAATCTCTGGTGGATATGATTTAAATAAATTGACAATTCAGCAAGCTAATGCATGGAAAAGTCAAATTAGAATTTTAAAACAAACAATCTTAAACTTTAATGGGAGAGTTTATTTTGAATTTACGATTCCTAGAATGGGTAAAAGAGTTGATAATATTTTAATTATTGACAATTGCATTTTTGTGTTGGAATTTAAAATTGGCTCAAGTTTATATGATAAATATGCAAAAGATCAGGCTTTTGATTATGGGCTAGATTTGAATAATTTCCACGAAGGAAGCCATAATAAAATTATTATCCCAATTTTAGTTGCCGATAAAGCAAGCAATTTTAATAATATCTACAAAAAGTCTTTTGATAACCTGTATGATACAATTGTAGCGAATGAAAATAATTTATCTGAAGTCATATCTGAAACTTTAGAAAACTTTAAAAACTTTGAAATTATAAGTGTTGAAAATTGGGAAAACTCAATATATAAGCCAACACCAACAATTATAGAAGCAGCTACAGCTTTGTATAAAAAACATAATGTTTCTGAAATATCTAGAAGTGATTCGGGTGCAGAAAATTTATCTGTTACTTCAGAATGTATTTCCGAAATTATAGATTATTCGAAGAAAAAAAGCAGAAAATCAATTTGTTTTATCACTGGAGTTCCGGGTGCAGGAAAAACATTAGCAGGATTAAATATTGCCAACTTACGTTCAAATTATGAAGAGGAAGAACATGCCGTTTTTCTTTCGGGAAATGGTCCTTTAGTAGATGTTTTAAGAGAAGCTTTAGCAAGAGATAAAGTTAAAACTGCTAGAGAGGAAAATTTAATTATTGCAAAATCTTCGGCAATATCTCATGTAAAATCTTTTATCCAAAATATTCATCATTTTAGAGATGCTTCTATAAGAGATGAAAAAGCTCCAATTGAAAAAGTAACCATTTTTGATGAAGCTCAAAGAGCATGGACGAAAGAACAAGCTTCAAGTTTTATGAAAAGAAATAAAGGGATTTCAGATTTTAATAAATCAGAGCCCGAATTTCTTATTGAAGTAATGAATAGACATGAAGATTGGTGTACAATTGTTTGTTTAATTGGAGGAGGACAAGAAATAAACACAGGAGAAGCAGGTTTAGAAGAATGGATTCGACCATTTTCAAATAAGTTTCAAGATTGGGATATTTATTATTCTTCAAAAATTGTTGAAGATGAAAATTACATTAAAGACAAAGAAGCTTTGGTAATTTTAAATGACAAGAAAGCTATAAAGAAAGATGAATTGCATTTATCAGTTTCTTTAAGATCATTTAGAAGCGCCCAATTATCAAGTTTTATTCAGGAAATAATAAATAATAATATCGAAAACGCTAAAGAAATCTATGAGTTATTTATTAAAGAATTTTATCCAATAAAAATAACACGTGATTTAGAGAAAGCTAGAAACTGGTTAAGAATTTCTGCTAAAGGATCTGAAAGAATTGGTGTTGTAGCTTCATCTGGAGGAATTCGTTTAAGACCTTTTGGATTAAATGTAAAAGCTAAAATAGATGCGCCAATTTGGTTTTTAAATGATAAAGATGATATTCGTTCATCTTATTTTCTTGAAGAGGTAGCTACCGAGTTTGACATACAAGGATTAGAATTAGATTGGACTTGCGTTGCTTGGGATGGAGATTTATTTTATGATCAAAATCAATGGAATTATAGAAAATTTAAAGGAACAAAGTGGCAAAATATAAATAGTCCAGAAATTACAAATTACTTAATTAATTCTTATAGAGTTTTGTTGACTAGAGCAAGACAAGGAATGGTAATTTATATTCCGTTTGGGAATAATGAAGATGTTACCAGGCAAGAATTTATGTATGATGGAACTTTTGAATTTTTTAAGCTATTAGGAATTGAAGAGATTTAATTATAAAACTATAATTGACTTAAAATGCCTCAAATAGTGTCTAACTTTTTGAGGCATTTTTGCGAAAGCAGTTTTTTATTTAAGAACTAAGATTTTCAGGATAAGCAATATTGAAATAATTTTCAAATGCCTTACAAAGTAATTCTTTATCTACTTCAAATAATCTATTTCTGATATTCCAATCTTTAATATATTCTTTATCACTTTCGCAAATTTCTTCACCTACAAGTTTTCTAGTTAATATATCACTTAGTAAAACATCATCACAATGAGAATATTTTGGATAGTATTTCTCAATGAAAGACCAATAATCAAATTTATCTTCGTCTTCTTTTTCTGGAGTTGTTTTTTCTTCGAATTCTTTGATTAATTCAAATTCACGCCAACCCATTGCTTCTCCAATTCCTTTATAAAATGCATTTCTTTCTGCCCTAGACTCAAAATTGTATTTTTTTAGATTGATGATTTTTTCACAATCATTTAAAGGTTCATTATTATGAAATTTTCTTACTTGATCTTTTCCAAATATTATTTCTGCTAAATATTTCATTTTTTTGATAATGGCTTTTTGTTACTATTCTGAAAATACTTTTAAATCATGATTAATTCAAATTTAGCTTTTAAACAATAATTGACCCGCGTACAATTGACCTCATTAAAAAAATAGTTTTAAACTTGGATTTTATCCATAAAAAAACGCCAACCATTTCTGATCAGCGTTTTTATAATCTTTGTCGATTTTGCGCGTGAGATTGCTTCGTTCCTCGCAATGACAATTGTGTGAAATGACTTTGTTATTATTTCTCTTTATCCTTCTTCCCCCACTTAATTTTCATTTTCCCTTCATCATCCACCGCAATCAAATGCAGCACAATTCCGCGATCGCGAACGGCGTCGCGTTCTTCCTGACTGGCAAGTTTGGCGTCGTTTTTAGAGTTTCGGAGTGGGATGGTGAGGGCGAGATTGGTGCCTCGGCCGAAGGAATAAATTCCATTAATGTCTAAGTTTAATACACTGGAGCTGATGATGAGGTTGTTCACATCGATTTGTTCTCCGCGCATGTTGAGGTTTCCGGACAAATCGCTGAAGGTTATGTTCTGGACATCGCGAAACGGAAAAGCAAATTTGCCCACTTTTACAATGGGTTCAAAATTGAGCAAAGCGCCCTGAGTGACATTAAAATCGAGTTTTCCGTGCATAGAATTGGTCAGTAATTCGCCCCGGCTGTTGATAAAACCGCTCACATTGGCGTGACTGCTCAATCTGCCTTTTATGTTTTTGGGATTAAAAGAAGTGATTCCGAAATTGTTGAACGACTTTAAAAAACTCGCAATATCAACACGGTTTACCTGTGCGTTGGAGACAAAATTATAGTTCTTGCCATTGGGCGAAATAGTGGTATTAAAAGTAATGCTTCCGCCAGAAGTTTGCAGTGAACCATTTTTAATTACAAGCCTTGAATCAATCATTTGTACCGTGGCTTTTGTGTTGGTGGCGGTCAGTTTATTGTAGTTTATTTTATTGGCTTTGATGTTGATGTCTACAACGCATTTTTCGATAGCGTTTCGCAATTGATCAGACATAGTGGCTTTTTTGGCTGTGATTTTCTTTTTTTGAGAACTTGCCAAAACACCCAAAAACTGTTTTAAGTCGATATTGGGGCAATAAATATCCCAGTTTACAATCATTTTTTCGGGAGCGTCGTAATATAAGTTTAGGAAATTATCGATTTTGCCTTCCAGATAAATGATGTTTTTATTGTGTTTGTAAGCAATTTTTTTAATCAGCAGCGCTTTTTCTGTAAAGTCAAGCTGAACGTTGACTTTTTCGGCGTGAAGATTCTTTGGAATAAAATGAAAAGAGACATTCTGCACATTTACATTGCCAATAAATCGGGGTTTTGTAATGTACAAATCGACAATATCAAACTGAAATTTTAAGTTGGCAGAAGCGTGACCTTCGGTAAAATGAATCCATTTTTCGGTGTTTTCTTCGTTAAGGTTTTCAATGTCGAAATCAGAATTTACGATTCCGGTTGCCAATGGTTTTTCAAGATTGTTGATTGCCAATTGCGGAATTTTTAGCGGAATATTTTTGTATTTACCTGAAAATCGGGTTAAAATAACGGCAGAATTTGCATCGTTATAACCTTCTTTTGGCTTGAAATTATTGGTAAAAATTCCTTTAAAATTACAATTGGTAATCAATCCGTCTGGAATACTGAGTTCGTTGTTTTGTACTTCTGCCTGAACCACAATTCTCGGGTCGCCTTCTGCATTAAAATCGCCTTTGATGTCGCAATTAACGTCTATTTCTTCTTTCAAATTAAATCGGTTCAGCTTCGAACTAATGTTTGCCGATAATAAATTGGATGCATTTTGCCATAAAATCGTTGTTGAAATGTTGATTCCGAAAAGAGCGTTTCCTTTGGCAAGATTAAAAAAAGCAACAATATCAAAGGAGTCGGTTCCTATTTTTAAGTTTTTGGTCACAACATCAATTTTTTCTTTTTCGGCAGAATAGGAAACAGCAAAAGTGCCTTCTAGAATTTTTTGTTCGGCAAAACTTCCGTGTACGGTATTAAATGCCAGACTTTTGATATCGGTTTTCAGGAAAACATCGGTTTGCCAGTCTTCATCGTCAAAATCAACTTTCGATTTTAAACTTGCAATATCAAAATCAAATAATTTGTGACCAATATGGTTATCCAAAATAAAATGAACATCGTTAAGGTCGATTTGGTCAATACTAGTTTCGGTTTCGGATTTATTCTTGGGAGATTTTTTCTTTTTGGGTTTAAAAATATCCGCGTTCGAATATCCGTTTTCGGCTTTATAAACATAAATTTCGGCGTCGTTAATCAGCATTTTATGAATGTTGATTTCGTTTTGCAGTAAACTCCAAACGTTTAAACGTGCCTCGATTTCTTTGGCTTTCAATAAAGTATGTTTGTGAATATGCCATTGGTTGTCTTTGATTTCGACATCTTTTAGCGCAAGCGTAAAATTCGGGAAACCGGTTAAAAACTTATATTGAAAATCACCAACATGAAATTTTCCGTTTATATTTTCATTGATCTTTGTATTTATTTTCGCAATAATTTCGGTTTTATTCCGATTAAAATAGAATGATAAGGCACCCGAAGCAATAATCACAAACGCAATGCATCCTAAAATAAAATAGCCAAACCATTTGGCATATATTTTAAAAGGAGAAGATTGTAAGAAGCTTTTTATGTGGTGTAAAATTGCTTTCATATAAATGAAGTTTCCGGAACATTAAAGATAGCATAAAAAACTGACCTTATTTTTAAAATACCTTATTCTGTACTTTAAGTTAAATCTCACAATTTTGAAACATGGGATTAATATAATAAATGACAATGCATTTATAATGAAAACTAATTTACTAATGGTGTTTGAATGGTTTTTAATTTTTAAATTTGTACTCTAGTTTGATACTTTAGTTAATCAGACGATAATTTTAAAAAACCGATATTATGGCATTAGCAATAACAGATGCTACTTTTGATGAAGTAGTTTTAAAATCAGATAAACCAGTAATGGTTGACTTTTGGGCAGCATGGTGCGGTCCTTGTAGAATGGTTGGTCCAATCATTGACCAAATCAGTGAAGAATATGCAGGTAAAGTAGTTGTTGGTAAAGTTGATGTAGATGCTAACCAGGAATTTGCTGCAAAATATGGTGTGCGTAACATACCTACCGTTTTGGTTTTTCATAACGGTGAAGTAGTAGGTAAACAAGTAGGAGTTGCTCCGAAACAAACTTACTCTGATAGCTTAGACGCTTTGTTGTAATCGTAAGATTATGATTTATATAAAAGAGGTTTGACGAAAGTCAAGCCTTTTTTATTGGGATAAATTCAGTTACATATTTTTTTAAACACATAGAGACATAGATTTTTGTAAGCTTGAAAAGGCATTTCATTTGTTTAAACAAACATAGCAGACTGAAAAGAAATTTCCTCTTTTATTCTTTAAAAACTTTCTGCCTGCTCTTTGTGCGATTTAAGTATACAAACATAGATTGCGTAAACAAAGAATTCATTGTCTTTTTACACAAACATAGCTATGTTTGTTTATGCAAGTGAAACGACTTTTTTAAAGATCCAGCATAACTATGTCTCTATGTGTTTAAAAAATTAAGTTTAGAATATTATTGTAAAAGTAGTTCCCAATTCAGGTTTTGAACTGACTTCGATTTTGCAATTTATGGCTGTAGCCAAATCCCGAATGAGATGTAATCCCAAACCTGATTTAATTCCGATCACTTGAGAATCGTCATAAAGCGCTTTAAATTGTTCCTGTGTTCCGCCATGACCATTGTCTGTAATCGAAAGAAAGGTTTGGTTGTTTTCCTGCCAGGCTTTCCAGATTATTTTTCCGTTTTGAGTTTTTTCTAATGCTTTTATGGCGTTTCCGGTTAAGTTTCGGATGATCGTTTTGAGGTAATTTTCATCAGTATTCAGAATTATATTTTCCGGATTTTCGAATGAAAGCTGAATGTTTTCGGCGCTTTCAAAGTGTTTCTGAGTTTCTTCGAATACATCAGCAATGGCAATTTTTTGAAGATGAGGTTTGAAGTTATCCATTTGGCCTTTGCTCCACAATAAAATATCTTCCATGGATGTTAATAGATTTTCTGCGCCTGAAATCACTTTTGTCTGCATTCTTAAAGCAGTCGCTTCGTCAATCAATTCCGGGTTTTCTTTTTGAAGATGTAAAAAGTGAATCAAATTCGAAACCGGACTTCGTAAATCATGATTTAAAATACCAAAAAAACGTGCTTTTACTTTATTGGCTTCGTCGAGTTCCTGATTTAAAAGCTGTAATTTTTGATTGGTTTTCTTTCTGTTTTGGTTTTGCCTGAAAAGCAATAATCCAATAATTCCAACCAAAATCATTCCTGAAATTAAATAGAAACGCTGTTTTTTCGCATCGGCAATCTGAATATTTTTAATGGTATTTTGAGCCGAAAGATTTTTAATTTCCTGACCTTTTGTTTTGTTTTGATAACGGGCTTCTGCATTCGCAATATTCTGTTTTGCCGATTCCTGCATCATTTCGTCATTAGCTTTGCTGTAAATTTCGTTGTATTGATAGGCTTTCTGCCAAAGTCCTAATGCAGCATAACTTTGCGATAGTTTTTTGTTGATATTTACAAACGATTCCTTATCATACGTTAAAGCATTTTTTGAAGCCAATGTCAGGATTTCGATTGCTTTTTTATAATCCCGTTTTTCATATAGAACCCTTCCCAAAACGGTATTGGCTTCCATAATTATATCATCGTCATTTGATTTTTTGCCCAATAAAACTGCTTTTTCAGCATAATTATGTGCTGTATTTAGCTCACGTTTATCTACGTAATACTCCGACATACTTCGGTTGGCAAAACTTAAATTAAGAAACAGGGAGTCTTTTTCTGAAGGATAAGTGTAAATTAATCTATAATATTTTTGAATGCTGTCTAATTTTTTTTCGGCTACAAAACACTGAATATAGTAATTGCTGCAAAAAGCCATTATATACGGAGAGGTTTTTATGTAAGGTTTAGAATAATTTAGATATTCAATTGCCTTATCAAATTGTTTCATTTTGATATAAGCACTTGCAATCTGACAGTAAGAAACTCCAATATTCTCATTGTTTGCAACGCTTTTTGGAATTTGTTTTTTGTAAACTATCGCTTTTAACTGATATCCGATAAAAGTTTCATATTGTGCATAATCCAAATAATATTCTCCCAGACTTCCATAAAGAACGGCTTTTGTATAAACGCTTTTTGTGGTGTCAACTACATTTTTGATATAAAGCATTAAAGATTTTCTTTTAGTGGTATCATTTAATGCATAATAAATATAGTTAAGTCGCATCAAAGCAGAAGTTTCGTTCTTGAGATGTCTCGCTTTTTTAGCATATTTCCAGGCCAATTCATAGTTAACCAATGCTTCCTGATATTGGTTGTTATTGAATTCATAAGCCATTCCTCTAAAAAAATAGAATTTACTTAAGTAAGCAGGATAGTTTTGAGAGAGATTAATGCCTTTTTCCGTGCTTTTTATAACTTTAGAATATTCATCTAAATTTAAGATATCACGCGTGTAATTTAATTGTGCCTGCAGCTTTTCGGCAGTAGTTTTATAGCGGGATAAATTAGGTTCTTGTTGTGCAAAAACAGAGAAAGTGATAAAACACAAAAACAAAATCCCTGTTCGTTTCATGCCAAAAGGTTTAGGTTGTCTTTGTAACTTCTGCCAACAGGAATTGTAATGTTATTATGAAGAAGAATTTCAGAAGAATTTATTTTTTGGATAAACTGTTTCTGAACTGCAAAACTTCTGTGAATTCTAATAAAAGATTGAAAATGGTTTTCCTTCAAAAGATTTCCGATACTCGATAAAACACAATGTCTTTTTTTATCGGTAATAATTAAGGTATAATCCTTTAAAGCTTCGAGATATAAAATTTCATGCAGTTTAACTTTTGTTTGTTCGTGACCTTCTTTAATATAGATCGTATCACCGCCAATGCTGGCTTCAAAAAGAGACGCTTTGAGTTTTATTTCCATAAACTCCTCAATTCTGCTTACGGTTTGTGCAAAGCGATCGAGTTTTAAAGGTTTTACGATAAAGTCGAGTGTTTCAATTTCAAAACTTTCTACAGCATGCTCAGGATGTGCGGTGATAAAAATACAAACCGGAATTTCAAGTGCTTTTTTTCTAAACTCAATACCGCTTAAACCCGGCATATCAATATCCAGAAACAAAACATCGATTTTTTCTTTTTCAATAATCGAAAGCGCTTCTTCTGCAGATTCAAAAACACCCAAAATATCCAGAACAGGAAATCTCTTGGCAAACGAAACCACCGTTAACCTGTCAATTTCGTCATCATCGATAATAATACACGTGTATTTGTTGGTCATTTAAATTGATTTTACGTCGTCTGTCTATTTAAAATGTCGTCTGTCTATTAGCTGTTTTCAGGCCTGTTTTAATCGCGCAAATTTGTCCTGTAAATAATTCATCAGCCAAAAATAAACAAATTTTTTACTTGGCTGACTTTTACAAAAATAATGTTATTGAACTAAATAAGAACCTTTTAATAAATTATTAAACCAAAATTATTATGAAAATTTTAAAAACCATTTTTACACTTTTACTAGTTTCTCTTTTTACAATTTCCTGCAGCAGCGATGACGGAACAAACGGAACAAACGGAGTTGATGGACAACCTGGAGCAACGGGCGCAACCGGAACCGCAAATGTTATTTACAGCGCATGGCTGACTGCTCCGGTAGCTGCCGCAGAAACAGTTGATGGAACTTCTGGAATGTCTACAAGTCTTGTTGTTCCTGAATTAACAGATGATATTCTTTCAAAAGGAACTGTATTAGTTTATGTGTCTTTTGGATCCGGTACATTTTCATTGCCTTATACATCAACAGCGGGTGGATTTGTCAATACAATTACAGCTGTTTCTACGCTAAAGAAAATCAAACTTTTTAGATTCAGACATGATCAGGGAGGAACAGTAAATCTTCCCACATCACTTAGCTGGCGTTACATTTTGATTCCCGGAGGCGTTGCCGCTGCGACATCAAAAACAGCAAAACTGGATTATTCTAAAATGAGTTACCAAGAAGTTTGTGCGCATTTTAATATTCAGCAATAACCAAAATAAGGCATCATTTAGCTTTTAAACCAATAAAAAACCAATCCAATACAATTTTAAATCCGATAGTATGAAAACTTTAAAAACCATTTTAACTCTTTTTACAATTTCAATTTTCGCAATTTCATGCAGTAGTGATAATGATAAACCAGATCCTGTAAAATATAACGAAGAAAACCCCCTTGAGGCTTATATGTCGACTTCAGGATTTTATCAAAAAGCAGTAGATCAAAAAAATGCAGGAATTTATGAATACGGTTTCAGCTTTAAACCAACTGTAACCGGAAAAATCAACGCTATTATTGTAAAAATTCCGGATGTAAATTCAGCGTTGAGAGTGACTTTGTGGGATGCAGCGACTAAAACAGTAATCAAGTCTGAAATTGTAAATGCAGCTACAGCGAATGTTACAGTCGAAAAAACGATTACAGCAATCCCGCTGACCAAAGACAAAGAGTACTTTTTTACGGTAAACAGCGATGACTGGATCAACAGAACAAAAGCCGACGGATCTGCCGCAACTTATCCTATCGTAGCTGGAAATATTACCATTACAGGTTATGCTTTCATTTCAAGCACTGCTGCAGAAACACTTTTTCCAACGAATGCACGTAACACGTATTATGCTGGAGACATGACATTTAAATTTCAACAAACAGAATAATTTTGGAATAGTTTGATTTAGTATGTTTGAAAAGGTTTGGCGATAGTCAGGCCTTTTTTGTTTTTTCGCCACGAATTCCACGAATTTTCACTAATTATTGTTTCACGCAGATTTGGCAGATCTTGCAGATAAAACGAATTTAATTAATCTGCTCAATCTGCCAAATCTGCGTGAGAATTAGACAAAGTAAAGAAATCATTTTAATCCTTTAATGTGTGGCAAAAAAAAATTAATTCGCGAAAATTAGTGAAATTCGTGGCAAACTTTTTTATTTTTACGAATCAAACATTCTTCGAAAAATGAAAATCTTCTACAGCTTTCTTTGCATTTTTACGATTGTAACAATTGGTTTTTCTCAAAAACAAAAAGAAAGCGTTGTCTTAGAAAATGGAGTTTCTGAACAACTGGCTATTTTTAGAAAACAGCAAATCTCTGATGTTTCTTATGATTTATTATTCGAAATTCCATATCAAAAAAATGAAGATATTCAAGCGGAAATGAAACTGCATTTGACTTTGTCAGATATAAGTCAGCCTTTGTATTTGGATTTTAAAGAGAAAACGCAGAACATAAAATCAATTGAAGCAAACGGAAAAAAAATTCCCATTTTACACGAAAAAGGACATATTATTATTGCTAAAAATTTGATTTTAGGAAAAAATAAAATTGAAATTTCATTCATCGCCGGTAATTTATCCTTAAACCGAAACGATGATTATTTATACACTTTATTAGTTCCGGATCGTGCGAGTACTTTATTTCCATGTTTAGATCAGCCGGATATTAAGGCCACTTATAATATGACTTTGCAAGTTCCCAAAGATTGGTCAGTTTTGGCTGGAGCCGATGTAAAAAACAAATCTGAAAAAGGTGATTTTGTTAATTACACTTTTAAAGAATCAGATAAAATGAGTACCTATTTGTTCTCCTTTGTTGCCGGAGAATTTAAAACGGCTACGCAAAAGCCTAGCAATCGTGAAATGACAATGTTATATCGAGAAAATAATCCCGAAAAACTTCAGACAAGTACCGATACCATTTTTAAACTGCACCAACAATCTTTAGAATTCTTAGAAAAATATACTAATTATCCGTTTCCGTTTCAAAAGCTGGATTTTGCTTCGATTCCTGAATTTCAATATGGTGGAATGGAGCATGTTGGGGCGATTCAGTACAAAGAATCGGCTTTATTTTTAGACAATACCGCAACTGATGAATTAAAATTAAGCCGGGCCAAATTAATCGCGCACGAAACTTCGCATATGTGGTTTGGCGATTTGGTTACCATGAAATGGTTTGATGATGTCTGGATGAAAGAAGTGTTTGCGAATTTTATGGCAGACAAAATTATGAATCCGATTTTTCCGAAAATCAATCATAATCTGCAATTTTTTACCACGCATTATTTCGGGGCTTTCGCCGAAGATCGATCGTTGGGCACACATCCTATAAGACAACATTTAGCCAATTTAAAAGACGCCGGATCACTTTACGGAAGCATTATTTACAACAAAGCCCCAATTATGATGCGTCAGTTGGAAGCAACAATGGGCAAGGAAGCTTTTCAAAAAGGAATTGAAAAATACATTCAAAAATACGCCAACGATAACGCCGACTGGAATAATCTCGTAGAAATCCTGGATGCTGAAACGCCGCTCGACATGAAAAAATGGAGCGAAGTCTGGGTGAATAAATCGGGGAGAGCCATTTTCTCAGATAAAATTAAATACGATACTAAAAACAGAATTACAGCCTTTGAAATTAATCAACAAGCCGAAGATAAATCAAATAATATCTGGCCTCAGGTTTTTCAAATAGGTTTGGTTTATGCTGATAATATCAAAGTTATTGATGTTGCTGTAAACGACAGAAAAACAGTCTTAAAGGAAGTAATCGGGCTTGAAAAACCATTGAATATTATTTACAATTATAACGGTTTTGGATACGGCGTTTTTCCGCTTGACGGAAATAATTTAAATACTATTTCAAGTTTAAAAGATGAGGTTGCAAGAGCATCGAGTTATAGTAATCTTTATGAAAATACCTTAACGGGAAATATTAGACCAATAAAAGCTTTTGATTGTTTTTTAAAAGGAATTCAACTCGAAGAAAACGAACTGGTTTTAAAAATACTGACCAATAATGCAAGCAGTGTTTTTTGGAAATTTCTAACCGAAAAACAACAAAACGCCACTCAAAAACAATTTGAAGACATTGTTTACAATCGTTTGCAGGCAAATTTGCCGGGAAACATTAAAAAAACTTTATTTAATTTATTCAGTTCAATCGCTTATTCTGATTCGGCGAAAGCCAAATTATATCAGATCTGGAATAAGGAGATTGTGATTGCAAATTTAAAATTAAACGAAGATGATTTTACCAATATCGCTATGAATTTGGCTATCTTTAAACATGAAAAAGCAGATGAAATTTTAGATAAAGCACAAAAAGCGATCACAAATCCGGACAGACAAAAGCGTTTTGAGTTTTTATTACCTTCATTATCAAAAGAAGAATGGGTTCGTGATGCTTTTATTCAATCATTAAAAGAAGAGAAAAACAGAGAAAAAGAATCCTGGGTTTCGTCGGCTTTGGGAAATGT
This sequence comes from Flavobacterium sp. MMLR14_040, assembly GCF_033657265.1. Classification (NCBI taxonomy): domain Bacteria; kingdom Pseudomonadati; phylum Bacteroidota; class Flavobacteriia; order Flavobacteriales; family Flavobacteriaceae; genus Flavobacterium; species Flavobacterium sp. MMLR14_040. The sequence continues at coordinate 438,680 of NZ_JAWVWO010000003.1, forward strand.
TTTCCATCCGCTGCGTCAGGAAAGTGCGCAAAAACATTTGAGATTTTGTTTAGATTTGACCGATGAAATTCAGCGAACCGGAGATATATTTTTTCCGAAAGACTGGCTAAGCGGAACAATCGGGCGTTATACTTCGAAATATGCTTTTGATGAAGTGCAGCAATTCTTAAAAGAAAACCCTAATTTTAGTCCGATATTAAAACGAAAATTATTTCAGGCGACAGATGCTTTGTATCGCGCCCAAAATATTAAAAAAGAAACCGAATGAAAATTGAAACGGAAATAGAGAAAGTCTCGAGTTTTCAGCATCTCGAAATGTTGGCAAATCAGGTTGTGGAAGGTTTTATATCCGGAATGCATAAAAGTCCGTTTCATGGATTTTCTGCCGAATTTGCTGAGCATAAAGTCTATAATGCCGGAGAAAGTACCAAACACATCGACTGGAAATTGTTTGCCAAAACCGATCGTTTGTACACCAAACGTTTTGAGGAAGAAACCAATATGCGCTGTCATATTATTGTCGATAATTCGTCGTCGATGCATTATCCCGAACTAAAATCGAATCAGCCTTTTTATGAAAAAAAGATTGGTTTTGCCGTTTTGGCTTCGGCAGTTTTGATGAATATTTTAAAGAAACAGCGTGATGCAGTTGGTTTAAGCGTTTTCTCGGACAATTACGAATATTATGCTCCCGAAAAAGGAAGCGATCGTCACCATAGAATGCTGCTCAATAAATTAGAGCAATTATTAGAACAGCCAAAAGTGAAGAAAACAACCGATACGATTACGTATTTGCATCAAATTGCAGAAAAAATGCACCGTCGATCGATGATTATTTTGTTTACAGATATGTTTCAGTCTGAAGATGATGAGAAATTGTTTAATGCTTTGCAGCATTTAAAACACAACAAACACAGGGTGATTTTGTTTCATGTGGTTGATAATGAAACGGAACTAAAATTTGATTTTGACAATACACCAAGAAAGTTCATCGACTTAGAATCTGGAGAAGAAGTATCGATTTTTGCCGATAATGTAAAAGCAGAATATGAAAAAAGGGCAGAAAGTTATTTTAAAGAACTTGCTTTAACCTGCGCAAAAAACCAAATTAAGTACGTTCCGGTAAATGTGGGCGACAATTTTGAAAAAATATTGACTACATATTTAGTTGAAAAACAAAACTTTGGCTAAGGAATTAAAAATATATTTAATTTTTTTTATCAAAACACTTGCAGAAATGAAATTCTGTACTATCTTTGCAACCGCAATAACGCAGAGGTTTGGTAGTTCAGTTGGTTAGAATACATGCCTGTCACGCATGGGGTCGCGGGTTCGAGTCCCGTCCAGACCGCAATATTGGGAAAAGCCTTTCTTAACGGAAAGGCTTTTTTGCCCAAATACGGTATCTAAGATTAGTTGTGTTGTTTTGCTACGAATTTGTAACTCGTAGCTGGTTTAGTAGTTAGACCAATGAAAAGCTTTCCACTTTTGTGGATGGCTTTTTTGATTTATAGCCATTCGGCAAATTCCAAATTTTTAAAAAATTCCAGTTTTATATTCTAATGATTTATTGAATTGGATTTTAAACATAGCACGTGGTTTCAACCACGGGTACGCAATCATGATCACAATCTGTATCCCCATGGTTGAAACCACGGGCTATGTTTGACAAGAAAATACATATTTATGTACGAAAAACCTTTGTCAAAGTTCTGAACTTTGACAAAGGTGAAGACCATCAATCGGAATTTTAAATTTTAAAAGGATTGGAATTTCTTTAAAATCAGTTGATTAAATTTTTTTCAATTTTTATTCGCAAAAACCCTTGCAGAATCCAAGTTCTATTGTATTTTTGCACTCACAATAACGCGCAATTGGTTTGGTAGTTCAGTTGGTTAGAATACATGCCTGTCACGCATGGGGTCGCGGGTTCGAGTCCCGTCCAGACCGCAATATTGGGAGAAGCCTTTCTTAACGGAAAGGCTTTTTTTATGATTCATATTTAAGTTTAATTTTATGTTTTACGTTTATATCATTTATTCTAAAGAATTTGATGTGTATTATAAAGGCTTTAGCGAAAATGTTGCTCAAAGATTAATTTATCACAATGAAAACAGAAGTAAGTATACTTCTAATAAAGGTCCTTGGGTATTAGTTTATTCAAAAGCATTTGAAACTAAAAAAGAAGCATTAGTAGAAGAATTACGACTTAAAAAGCTTAATAGAACGTCCATTGAGATTCTAATCCAAAATTTTAAAGATAATATTTCAGTTGTTTAGAATACATGTCTCTCATCTCGTCTATTGACGAGACGGGTTCGAGTCCTCTCGTTTCAATAACGAGACAATATTGGAAGAAGCCTTTCTTAACGGAAAGGCTTTTTTGTTTTTAACCGCAAAGAGCGCCAAGATTTACGCAAAGTTCGCAAAGTTTTTTTAAGCTTTGCGAACTTTGCGTTTTTAACCCTGTGAACTTTGCGGTTAAATTTCTCCTATCTTTATATTATGGAACAATCAACTTTTAAAGTAGACAAGTATTACATCAAAAAAGTAGATACCGATAAAAAGAGTATTTACTGTCATCATGATTTGATGGGAGAATTGCTTGTTCCGACACATAAACATGATAAAGCACAAATGCTATATGCCGAAGGTGACGTTGTTTTTGTTACCACAGAAACCAAAACCTATTTCTTGCCGGCACGACATTTTATCTGGATTCCGGCAAATGTTGCGCACAGCATTCATCCAAAATCTGAAAATGTGATGATGCGAAACCTGTATTTTCCGGTTGAGAAAAATGAAGATGAATTTTATCAAAACGAAGGTATTTATCCGGTGAATAATTTACTGCTTCAAATGATGCTTTTTACCAATCAATGGAATGGTGATTTAAAAAAAGGAAGTCCAAATTTTGTAATTGCAAAAGCGATTAAAGCCATTCTTCCGCAAATATGCCTGACCAATTTACCGCTTGAATTGCCTTTGCCAAAAGATCCGCGTTTGGGTAAAATCCTGCGATATATTGAAAATAATCTCGGAGAAACAATTCTGTTTGCTGATGTAGCGCATGAATTTGGGTATAGCGAACGCTCTTTGTATCGCTTGTTTCAAAAAGACCTCAAAATGTCCTTTATTCAATATTATACTATTCGCAGAATTTTAAAAGCGATTGAACTTTTGCTTGACAGAAAACTTTCGGTCAAAGAAGTTGCTCAGGAAGTAGGTTACAGCAGTGTTCCGACATTTAGTAATACTTTCTTTAAAATCTTGGGACAAAGACCTTCGGATTATTTAAATGGGGAGGATGTTTTGAGGAAAAAATAGAAAGTGAATAATGGTACACGGATTTGACGGGTTTGAACGGATCTACACAGGTTTTGTTTAAAAATCTTGCAATTATGTGAAGACCAAATCTACTAGATAACTTTATTTACTAAAAAATAATCCGTGTACATCTGTCTAAATCCGTAAAATCTGTGGGCAATCAAAATAAAATATTCTTGTCCGAAATGAATATGTTATTGACTTTTTAGAATTATCAGTCAACAGAAAAATGAAGGAACTTTGCAGTATCAAATATTTATATATTCATGTTCCTTAAAACAACAAATTCTACAGAAGATTGTTTTCTCAAAATCGCATTACTATTTCTAATTGTATTGACATTTAATAGTTTGCAGGCTCAGGAAATTCATTCGGTTTCTTTACAAGAGGCTATGAAACTGGCGAAAGAAAACAATAAAAAAATCCTTAGATCTCAATTAGAGACGACGCTTTCTGAACAAAATATCAAAGAAAGAAAAGAACTCCGTTTGCCGGATATCGAATTAAACGGCGAGTATTCCAGAATTACTAATATTACCGAATTTAAAGGCAATGGTTTTTTGAATGGTAAAGAAGTCACCAAGGCAATTCCTGAAATTTATCAGGTCAATTCAAGTTTTAAAATGCCAATTTATGCTGGAAATAAAATCAATAACGCCATCAAAATTGCCAATCAGGAAAACGAAATTGCTAAAATAAAAACAGAAAAAACTGAAAATGATATCGAGCTTGAAGTGGTCGCCAATTATTTGGCGATTTATAAAATGATGGAACTTCAAAAGATTTTCGAAGAAAACATTAAAGAAGAAAAAAGCCGATTAAAAGAAGTTCAGTCACTTCAAAAACACGGAACAATAACTAAAAACGAAGTTATTAGAGCCGAATTACAGCTTTCTGACCGTGAATTAAGTGCGCTTACAAATTCTAAAAACATAAAAATCGCACTTCACGATTTAAAAACTTTGATCCAGCTTCCGGAAAACGAAGAAATTGCGATCGATACAACGGCGAATATGGATGAAATGAACGGTTTGGATCCGTATGATTTTTATCTGGAAAAAGCTTTTCAGAATGAAGAAATGCGAATGGCAAGCCAGGAATTAAACATCAAAAAAACGGAACTAAAGCTGGTGAAAGGGAATTATTTGCCAACGTTAAACTTTTTCGGAAATTATGGTTTCTATTATCCAAACTATAAATTTTTTCCGCCAAATCCGTATTTGTACACTTTAGGCCAAATCGGTATTGAAGCGCATTATGATATTTCGGCTTTGTATAAAAACAAAACCAAAGTACAACAAGCCAGTACAGAAATCGAATGGCAGCAAATGCAGTCTGAAATTATAAAAGATGAAATTCAGGATAAGCTGTTTAAAGAGCATACACAATATCAGGAAATCCTTGAAAAATTTGTGGTTGTTGATAAAGCTTTGGATTTGGCCAACGAAAATTACCGAATCGTAAAACTGAAATACCTAAACCAATTGGTTTTAATTACCGAAATGGTAGATGCGGATAATGCACTGCTTCAGGCGAAATACAACAAAATTTCTACACGACTTGATGCGATTTTGAAACATTACGAACTGCTTCATACCGCTGGAATTCTTCCGCAGAGTTAGATTTTAGAGGCATGAGGTTAGAAGAAAGAGGCAAGAGAATAGAATATAGAGAATAGAAAAAAGAGGTTTAGACAACAAAAGATATAGAGTTTATGGTTAAGATAAAGAATGAAACTAGAAGTAACAGAACGTTTCATATATTAATAACGATTATTGCGAGTGCACTTGTAATAAGTGGAATCACTTTGGGAATTTGGTTTTATGTGTTCAATAGCAACCACGAAGAAACCAATGATGCGCAGGTAGAACAATATGTAACGCCAATTATGTCGCGAATTACAGGTTATGTACAGGAAGTTCGTTTTGAAGAAAATCAGTTTGTGCACAAAGGCGATACGTTGGTTGTGATTGACAATCGAGAATATAAATCAAAATTGAATGTGGCTCTTGCCGATGTTCAAAGTGCGAAACAAAGCAGCGTTGTGGCGCAGAAAAATGTGGCGACAACGGCAATTTCAACCGTTATTGGCGAATCGCAATTGGCTGGAGCCAAAACCAATCTTTGGAAAACAAAATTAGAATACGAACGTTACCAGGCTTTGGTAAAAGACGAAGCAGCAACTTCTCAGCAATTAGAAAAAGTAAAAGCAGATTACGAATCGGCACAAGCGCATTATAAAGAAATGCAGGATAGAATTCAATCTTCCAATTTAAGTACTTCGCAAGCGCAGGCCAATGTTCCTACGGCGCAAACTATTATAGAATCGAAACAGGCTGTGGCAGATAATGCGGCATTATTTCTCTCCTACACCATAATTACCGCACCTTACGACGGCTGGGTTGGAAAAAGAATTCTGCAGCCGGGACAAATGGTAAAAGAAGGCCAATCGCTGCTTTCTATTGTAAGTAAAGAAAAATGGATTACGGCCAATTTTAAAGAAACACAATTGCAATATTTAACCGTGGGTCAGGAAGTTAAAATCGAGGCCGATGCTGTAAATAATAAAGAATTTACGGGTGTTATCAAATCATTGTCTCCTGCAAGCGGCGCCCGATTTTCGTTATTGCCTCCGGATAACGCAACAGGAAATTTCGTGAAAATCGAACAAAGAATTCCGGTTAGAATTCAGTTGAAAGAAACTGATAAACAAGCCGACTTTTTAAGAGCCGGAATGAACATCACGGTTATCGCAGAACACCAATAAAATGGAAGATAAAAGTATTTTTAAATCCTGGGTTCCAAAATGGGCAATCATTATTATTTTGTTTGTCTGTTTATTGCATTCCATGATTTTATTGGGAGTTTATACTTCAAACGTAACGTACGCGGCTAGTTTTCTGGATATTGAGCCCGAAGATTTGCAGTTTGCGATGTGCGTAACTTACGGAACTTTGCTGGCCACGATTTTAATCGAAAGCCGATTTTCGAGTTTTTTCCCTGCAAAAAATTATCTGATGGCGGTTTATTCCTTAATCGGAATCACGATTGTTTCGTCGGCCTATATTACCAATTTTTACGTCTTTTTATTGTTGCGCGTTCTCGAAGGAATTTTAATGGCGCTTCCGGTAATTACGATTAGACAATTGTTGATTGAGCAGTTTCATTCTAAAAATGCCATTATAATTGGTTTCTCCTTTTATTACGGTTCACTGTTATTGTCAACGCCTTTTATCATGAATATTGCGGTTTGGTTTCTGGATCATTACGATTGGAAATACATGCTGTATGTTTCGGGCGGACTTCAGGTTTTGAATGTTTTTTTGATTTTGGTTACTTTTCGCGGGCACAGAATTACAAAGAAAATTCCGCTGTACCAAATCGACTGGATGAGTTATATTTTGGTTCTAACGGCCATTCTCTGCGGTGCATACTTTTTTGTTTATGCCGAAAAAAAATATTGGTTTGAATCTTCTCAAATGGTTATAATGTTGATGATTGCTCTGATTACCGGAGGATTATTTATCTTTAAAGAGCTCTTGGTAAAAAGACCAACCTTTGATTTTGAAGTTTTTAAATACGCCAATCTGCGTATTGGGTTTTTATTGTTTTTTCTCTTTTACATCAGCAGAGCAACGCTAAGCCTTTGCCATTCGGCGATGTTTTCGATTTGGAATTGGGATCCGTCGCGCGTTGCGGGCGTACAATACATTAACGGATTAGGAAATGTAATTGGTTTAATTCTGGCCGCTTATTTCCTGATGAAATCGGTATCGACCAAAATTATTTTCATCATTGGTTTTTCGTTAATTGCGTTGTTTCACTTTTGGTTTACGTTTCTTTTTGTGCCCGATGTCGCTTTGTCAGATATTATCATTCCGTATGTTTTACAAGGCATTGGAGTTGGTTTTTTATTCGTTCCGTTGATTTTGTTTACCACATCGTCCGTTCCTGCAAAAATGGCGGTTTCATCTGGAATTGTTGGTGTTTCAGGACGTTTTTGGGGAAGCACAATCGGATTTTGTGTGATGCAGAATGCCATGGTATTTTTAAACAAAAAACACTTTTTAAAATTAAGTCAGTTTGTAACCGGCGAAAATCCACAAGCGCAGGAAACGATTGCTAAAACCGCCCAAAGTTTTGCGGCAAAAGGTTATTCGCTTGACGAATCAAATACATTAGCGTTAAAAAAGATTTTCAGCACCGTTGCCAAACAATCGACTTTATTGGCCGATATGGAAATTTATACGATTGTAGGTTATGGTTTAGTGGTTTTGATTATTCTGATCGCGTGTAATCAGCATTTAAGACAAACCATGACTTTGGTTAAGAGTAAGATTTGGATTGGGTAAGTTTTTTGTTTCAAGTTTCAGGTTTCAAGTTGCTATCGCATTTTATGTCATCCTGACGGAGGAAGGATCACACACGGAACTCTTACAAAGATTGGCGAATTTCTGTGCGGAGTTTCTAGTGTGATCCTTCGTTCCTCAGGATGACAAACTAGTCGCTTAGCGAGATTCAAAAATAAATCTTAGCGAATCTCCGTGAAAACCTCCGCGAAACTCTGTGGAATAAACTATCTTGCAACCGTTAAAAACAAAATATACAATGAAACAGCAATGTGTTATTTTTGATATGGATGGCGTGATTTGTCATACGAATCCCCATCATGTAAAGGCTTTCGAGGCATTTTTTAATAAATATGAAGTTCCGTATACAAACGAAGAGTTTGAAGAACATATGTACGGAAAACATAACGGTTATATTATGACGCATTTCTTTAAACGTCAAATTGCCGGAGAAGAACTTACAACGTTGGAAGACGAAAAAGAAGCCATGTTTCGTGAAGTGTATAAAGACAAAGTCGAAACGATTCCACATTATTTAGAGTTTTTAAGTGAATTGAAATCTCGTGGTTTTAAAACGGCTGTTGCAACATCGGCGCCGCGTGCGAATCTGGATTTGATTATAAATGCATTAAAAATAAGCGATAAAATGGATTCTATGATGTCAAGCGAAGACGTGAAAGCTCATAAACCCAATCCCGAAGTTTATCTAAAATCGGCAGAACGTGTTGGCGTTTCTCCAGCTGATTGTATTGTTTTCGAAGATTCTTTTTCGGGCGTTACAGCGGGCTTAAATGCCGGAATGAAAGTGGTTGGCGTTTTGAGTACGCATACAAAAGAACAGCTTCCGCCATGTAGTTTTTATATTAATGATTATAGTGAAGTTAATGTGGATAAGGTTTTGGAGCTATTAAACAGCTAAAATTTTTAAACCATGTAAGTAATATAAGTTCATTTAAATAAAGGAATAATTTGAATAGCCTCTAGTTTTAACTAGAGGTTTTTTTATGCTTTGGCGGAAAAAAGGCTTTAGCCGAATAAGTCCCTATCTTATCCATCCTTCAATTTTATAATTTTTAGAAAATAATTTTCTTTCTACTTTTCCGTTTTCAGGTTTAAACCAAACTTCAAATCTGGCAGCGTATGGTTGTCCCCAATCCCCCTCGTAAATTGTAAAATCATCTTTTAAGCTAAATTTTTTTATACTGTCTGAAGGGTTAAATACTTTGATTGAACTTTTCCGTATTATATCTTTACTCGAGAGTTGTTCATTTTGAGTGATTTCAAAAGCTTTTAAATAGATAGTGCCGCTTTCAATTTTTCCTGTCCAAAAATCAAATTCATAAAGTCCTGGTTGAAACGAATTGTATAGTTGAAATTCTGTATTTTCTACAAGTTTATTCGTTATACTGTCAGGCTTTTTAGAGTTAAAATTATCATCAAAATCCATATTAACAGGATTTTCAATTTTAATATTTTTTGGAATTGTTAAATTCAAAGCAAAGGTATCTGGTGTAATCTGATCAATGAAAAAAGAAATTAAAATGTAAAATATAAATGAAAATATTGATCCGCCAAATAGAACGAAAATAACCAGACTTTTAAACCATTTTCTTTGTGATATGTGATAAATTCCTGAAATGAATAAAACTAATAGCCCTAATCCAAATAACGAAATACTAATGTCTTGAAAGGTTGGGCTTTTTACATAATTTGAAAGAATTAAAAGTAAAATCGTTAAAAACCAAAAATATATTGGCTTTTTCCAATGTTCAGAAAAATTAGAAAAAAAATTTCGCATAATTTTTATTTCAAAGAAAAATCAAACAATTCTTTAGGTTCAATATCTAAAGCATTGGCAATTTTCACAAGGGTCTTTACAGTAGTATTTATTTCAGATCTTTCTATTCTGCCAACTTGATTTTGTGTCATACCACAATCATCAGCTAAGTCTTGTTGAGACATACCTTTCTTTTCGCGTAATTGCCGAATGTGAATTCCAAGATTTGCAATAAAGGTTTCTTCTGAAATATTCATATTTCAAAAGTGATAAGATTTATTTTTCAATTACACCCATATATGGGTGTAATTTAGTATATTTGGTGCATCAAAAAAATAAGACAATGACTACGGAAAACCTCTCAAAAGAAACCGAAACCAGATTAATAGAATTTTTCAGAAAGACAATTGATTCTGAAGATATGGCAAAAACAATTCGACAAGTAAATTATGTTCTTTCTTTATGCGCCATGAGAAGCTGCGAAACCGTAGAAACTGAATTCAACAATCTCGAAGATAATTTTTATTGGTTGAATAAATTGGCTGAGGTTTTAGATCCTTATTTGGACGTGGAGTGAAGTATAAGGAAATATGGAAAACCATAAAATAGAATCATTTCTATAAACTACTTTTGGGTTAAAATAAAAAAAATGAAAAAACTACTATTAATTTTTTTACTGTTTAATTTCTTTGCCTTTGGACAAAAAAAGATAGATATTAAATTATCTATGAAAAAATCAATTTTAAAATATAATAAAGAACATTTAAAAGACCCTTCTCGTTATCAGCTAATGACTTTAACTGTCTTATCTACCGAAACTCTTGGAGATATGAGCGCAAAATTATTAGAAGAAATTCCTGGAGCTTTAAATTCAATAAATAAAGAAATTGAAAAAAATAATTCTGTGATACTTTAGCGTAAGGAAAAAATAAAAGAATTTAAAGAAATAGGAGGTAAAGAAGTTGAAATTGAAGATTGCCTAGAAACTATCAGAGTTTATGAAGCAGATAATATCAAACAAAATGATATAAAAAATGAATGGGAATTAACTCGTAAAAAAACTGAAAAAGACTTGCGAAATAAATACATTGCTTATTACTATGTAGAACATAAATATAGGGCGAAAAACAGTTATGGAGGGTTGGATATTCAAATCGATATAATAAAATTTGATTCTTCATTTAATATTAAAGAAGTGGAATAATAGGAAGAATAAATTTAACTTGTTAAATAATCATTTGTGTGTTGTTTATCGATTAAACGAAAACAATGTCATGAAATTGGATTTTTTTCCGCATAGAAAAGGAAATTTTTGTTTGTTTATATTCCAAATATATAGTGGTAATACAAGAATTAATAAAAAAAGCCACTAAATAGTGGCTTTTCATTTTTGTTTTCAGATTTTTTATAAAGCAGAAATAATCACTCTTTGTACAAAATCATTCGTATTTAAAAAAGTTATTTTAGATTTAAATACATCTAAAGTAATAATGTCTTTTAGTTTGCTAAAACATTCATTTGCAAAAGAATTAGTAACAACGTCTACTCCTTCAAAATCTAAATATACTTTTTCATTAGTTTCTATTTTGTCAATAATTGATACACGTATTTTTGCCCCTAAATCTCTTGTCCCAAGACTTGGGCTAATGTCTTTAAAAAGGATTGTATGTGTCATTTTGATAGTATTTGTTATGTAAAGTTAGAGCTTTTTTGTTGATAACTATGTTTAGTTTTTGTTATTCTTTTTGCAAAAGTAATCAATTATCGAATAGATCTTCAAAAACTTGCTTTTTATAATCATAAAATTGACTTGTAAATTCTTTGTAATCAACATCAACATTCGTATTGATTCTAATATAAACACAAGTACCTTGCCAATTTTGAATATCTTTTACTACTGTTTTCTTTTCGCTTACGTTAAGTTTTTTCTTTCCAGATATTAGGCTTAACCAGCCTTTATTAAGTCTTATAAAAGAAGCTGTAGCAAATAATCCATGTCCTTGACCTTTACCATTTGTTATTCCGCTTTCAATGCATTTCGTTATGGCTTCTTCTTCAGTAAAATTATGTTTTTGATTTAAAGATTGATGTATTCCCATTCCAAAATCACAAACAATTAAACGAATCGAATTTAGATTTTCAAAATATTGTGCAACAACCCAACCCACTTTTTCATCAGTATGATTTAATACATTGTCTAATATTTCATTAAAACAGTAATCCAAACTCGCATATACATTGTCATGCATTGAGCTTTTTTCTCTTAAAACCTTAAGAATGCTGTTTAAAACTTCAATCTGATTATCTGAAGTATACTTTTGTATTTGAACAGCATTATTATGATCAAATTTTGGAATTGAAATAGGAAGCTCAACATTTAAATGTTCAAAAAAATTCATTTTTGCTAAATAAGTAATAATTGCTTTGTTAGCGTCTAATTTAATTGTTCCAATAACTTTATATCCTAAATATTCAAGGTACTTGATAGTACATAATAAAAGAATTGCATAATCAGGATAAATAAAGTCACAATCAGAAAAATCAATAATTAATTTGGTATCTGGCTCATTTTCATATTGCTTTATTAATGCATCACATACCAAAATAGTTTGATTATGAGATTTTGCAACATCTTTTATTTGTAAAGTATATAAACTCATTTGCTTATTTATTTTTCAAAAATATGAAAAAGAAAACATAAACTTTAAATTTAAAGAAATTATCTGTTAAAATAAAAATAGAAATACATCAAAAACAAAAAAGCTTCTGATTTCTCAGAAGCTTTTTCAGTGCGGATAATAGGACTCGAACCTACACGCCTTGCGGCACCAGATCCTAAGTCTGGCATGTCTACCAATTTCACCATATCCGCTCAATTGTGGGTGCAAAGATAATCATAACTTCTAAATTTCAAAGCATTTTTTGAAAAAAAATATTAAATCTCTTTTTTGTATTTTTGAATTTCTATAAAAATAATTTAAATGGAAAACATTAAGTCGTACGTTCAACAACATAAAGATCGGTTTATCAACGAATTGATCGAATTATTAAAAATTCCGTCGGTAAGTGCCGACACTGCATATTCACAAGATGTTATCGATACTGCCGAGGCTGTAAAAGAAAGTTTATCAAAAGCAGGCTGCGATTTAGTCGAAATTTGCGATACTCCGGGCTATCCAATTATTTATGGAGAGAAAATAATCGACCCAAATTTACCAACCGTTCTTGTTTACGGTCATTATGATGTTCAACCGCCAGATCCAATGGAATTATGGACATCGCCACCATTCGAACCAGTTATTAAAAAGACAGATATTCACCCGGAAGGAGCGATTTTTGCGCGTGGTGCCTGCGACGACAAAGGTCAAATGTACATGCACGTAAAAGCGCTAGAATATATGGTGCAAACCAATAATTTGCCTTGTAACGTAAAATTCATGATCGAAGGAGAAGAAGAGGTAGGTTCGGCAAGTTTAGCCTGGTTTGTAGAACGCAATCAGGAAAAACTGAAAAACGATGTTATTTTAATTTCAGATACCGGAATGATTTCTAACCAACAACCTTCGATTACGACAGGTTTACGCGGGTTGAGTTATGTTGAGGTTGAAGTTACAGGTCCAAACCGTGATTTACATTCAGGTTTATACGGTGGAGCAGTGGCGAACCCAATTAATGTTTTGGCAAAAATGATCGCTTCACTTCACGACGAAGACAATCATATTACAATTCCCGGATTCTACGACAAAGTTCAGGAATTATCAACAGAAGAAAGAGCCGAAATGGCAAAAGCGCCTTTTAGCTTAGAAAAATATAAAAATGCCTTAAACCTAAACGATGTTTACGGCGAAAAAGGCTATGTAACCAACGAACGCAACTCGATTCGTCCAACATTAGACATAAACGGAATCTGGGGCGGATATCAGGGCGAAGGAGCAAAAACGGTTATTGCGAGCAAAGCATTTGCTAAAATCTCCATGCGTTTGGTTCCAAACCAGGATTGGCATGAAATCACAGAACTCTTCACGAAACATTTCACAAACATTGCACCGGCCGGAGTTACCGTAAAAGTAACGCCACATCACGGAGGTCAGGGTTATGTAACGCCAATTGACAGCATTGGATATCAGGCGGCAAACAAAGCATATACAGAAACTTTCGGAGTTCCTGCAATTCCGGTTCGTTCAGGAGGAAGTATTCCGATTGTGGCTTTGTTCGAAAAAGAACTGAAAAGCAAAACCATCTTAATGGGCTTTGGTTTAGATTCTGATGCAATTCACTCCCCAAACGAACATTTCGGAATCTTCAATTACTTAAAAGGAATTGAGACTATTCCGTTGTTTTACAAGTATTTTGTGGAATTAAGTAAGTAAGATTTTGCCACAAAGGCGCTAGGGCGCAAAGTTTTAAGTTTATAATCTTTGTCAAAGAATATTCAATATTAATCCGTTCAGAAATGAGCGGATTTTTTTTTGGGCGTTTCCCTCCGGGCCGGGCTTTCGGCTATATCTTTTATTCCGTTCCACTTCATAAAAGGATACCGCCTCAATCCCTAACGCGCAAGAGAGGTTCAGAGATTCAAAGCAACAAAGGGTTTTAGAATCGAAATTGAATAGCCCTTAGCTTTAGCTAGGGGTTTATTTATAGAAAAGCGATTGGCTTTAGCCGAAATTTCATCCTCAAAAACATAATTATTTGGCTTAAGCCATTTCTTTTCTATTTATTGTAGCCCCAGCTAATACTGAGGACAATTCAAAAATAACTTTGCGTCTTAGTGCCTTTGCGGCAAAAAAAACTTGCATATTAAAAATTAATCTCTACATTTGTAGAGCAACATCTATAATTGTAGAGTTAAAATATTCAAATGAAACAATTTCTAATCCTGTTATTTTTTGGAATAATGCTTTCAAGCTGCAAAAGCAAACCCATCAATCAAAAGGTTGACAAGAAAAAAGAAGGCGTTTGGATTGACAATTACGAACAAGATAATACGGTCTATAAATCATTCGAATATTACAAAAAAGATCAGCCGGTTAAAAAATGGAAATCCTACATCAACGGAAAAATTTATAAAACCGAAAAATACAAAAACGGAATTTGCACAGTAAAATATTATTATGAAAACGGAAAAGTACAATCTAAAGGAAAAACAAAACTAGAATCTAATTCAGTAGAAATACATTGGTTTTATTTTGGAGACTGGAAATTCTATTCGGATAAAGGAAAACTAACCGAAACCAAAAAATATAATAATGGAGAATTAATCTCGGAACAAAAAATCAAATAATCACTAACTAACTTAAACCTATGAAAAAACGAATTGTTACCTTTTTTATTTTAATAAATTGCTTTTTTATACAAGCTCAAACTTATAATGAATATGTTCAAAAAGGAGATTCTTGTTACAAAGCACAAGACTATAAATTGTCTGTTTTCTATTTCGAAAAAGCATTTAAAATAGAACATAAAATATCAGATGATTTATATAATGGTGCATGCGCTGCGGCTTTAAGTAATGATCATAAAAAAGCATTTGAATGGTTAAATCTTACCATTGACAATGGTTACGAAAACATTGCTTATTTGCAAAAAGATCAGGATTTTGAATCCCTGCGTGCTAAAAAAGAATGGAGAAAACTAATTAGTAAATTTCAAAAAAAGCTGAACATTCTGGAAGCAAATTATGATAAGCCTTTGCAAAAAGAGCTTTTGGCAATTTATGCAGAAGATCAGGATATTCGGGAAATTCTTATGAAAATTTACAAAGAAAAAGGAATTGGAAATAAATCTTTTGACAGCATAAATAAATTGATGGGTTATAAAGACAGTGTGAATTTAAAAAAAGTTGTAAAAATTTTAGATGAAAAAGGTTGGGTTGGAAAAAATGTTGTGGGATCGCAGGCTAATAAAACCCTATTTTTAGTTATTCAGCACTCTGATTTAAAATATCAACAAAAATATTTGCCAATGATGAGAGATGCGGTAAAAAAAGGCAATGCAAGCGCGAATTCGCTTGCGTTGCTGGAAGATAGAGTAGCATTACGAGAAAGACATAAACAAATTTATGGAAGTCAAATTTCGATGATTCCAGGAGCGAAAGCTTTTGTTTTGCCACTTGAAGATCCTGATAATGTAGATAAAAGACGGGCAGAAGTAGGTTTGGGGCCAATAGCAGATTATGTTAAAAAATGGAATATAGTTTGGGATGTCGAAGCCTACAAAAAAGAACTCCCGGAACTTGAAAGAATAAGCCAGGAAAGAAAAACAAAATAATCAAATTGCCTTTTTGACTATAATTAATGTTTGTAAAAAAACTCAAAACCTTAGAATCTTAGCAACTTAGAACCTTAGCACCTAAAAAAATGCAATTATCAAACTCAGAAGAACAATTAATGGAGCATCTTTGGAAGCTTGAAAAAGCTTTTATGAAAGATTTACTCGAAGCGTATCCGGAACCAAAACCGGCAACAACAACCGTCGCAACGCTCTTAAAACGAATGATCGACAAGAAATTTGTAGCGTATAACGAATTCGGAAATTCTCGGGAATACTATCCGTTAGTTAAAAAAACGGTCTATTTCTCCAAACATGTAAACGGTTTAATTAGCAATTTCTTTAATAATTCGGCATCACAATTTGCTTCGTTTTTTACGACCGAAACCAATTTGTCCACTTCAGAATTAGAAGAGCTTAAGAAAATAATCGATTCGCAAATTCAAAAAAAGAAAAAATGATAAACTACCTTTTAAAATCAGGAATACTGCTTTTGGTTTTTTATGCAGTATATAAATTATGGCTTGAAAACGAAAAAATGTTTCGTTTTAATCGTGCTTATTTGTTGTTGAGTTTGGTTTTTAGTTTTGTAATTCCATTGCAATTAATTTCAGTTAGACCTTTGTTAGGTAATACATTAAGTGTAATTCAACTAAACGGAGTTGTGATTAGAACCAGTAATGTAGTTTTAAATAAAGATAACTCAGCACAAATTATAACTTCTGTTTTTAGTATAATTTATCTCATTGTTGCATGTTTATTTATGGTTCGGTTTATTGTGAATTTATATTCGTTTTATAAGAAAATAAAAAGCAATAACAGAAAAGTACTAGATAATGTAAAAGTGGTTTTAATTGAAGAAGCTACATTACCACATTCATTTTGGAAATCTATTTTTATCAATAAAGAAGAATTTGAAACAGGTAAAATTCCATTAGAATTAATAGCGCACGAAAAAGCCCATTTACAGCAAAAACACACTTTGGACATTCTTTTTATAGAAGTTTTACAAATTGTTTTTTGGTTTAATCCGCTTCTGGTTTTGTTTAAAAAGGCAATAAAATTAAATCATGAATTTTTAGCTGATGAAGCTGTAAATAAACAATTTGATTCGGTTACAGCTTATCAAAAGCTACTGTTGAATTTTGCTTCCCATAAAAACACTATAGCATTAGCGAGTAATCTTAATTATTTAATAACCAAAAAACGCCTTATTATGATGACCAAGAAAGAATCCCGATTTAAAATGATTTTCAAAGTATTGATGGTAAGTTTTGTTTGTGTAATGTCTTTATTCGTTTTTAGTTCAGAAACGATTGCTCAGAAAGTAAAAGACAAATCAGATTATGACAAAATGATAATGAACGACATAAACGATTCGATTGAAAAACAACCTGAATATCCAGGAGGAATCGATGAGTTTTATAAACTTGTAGGGATGAATTTTAAAATACCTGCAGCAGCTTCAAAACAAAAATTAGAAGGCAAAGCCATAATTGAATTTATGGTAGAAAGAGATGGAAGTTTATCTGAATTTAAAATCGTAAAAGATTTGGGTTACGGTATAGGAAATGAGGCAATTCGTACCATAAAACTTTCTCCAAAATGGATTCCGGGGACTAAAGATGGAAAGCCAGCGCGTGTTTTGTACACTTTGCCAATAACAGTTCAGACAGAGAAATAGATTTTTTTAAAGGTGCAAAGGTTCATAGTACCAAAGGTTCAAAGGTTTCATGAAATAGCCAAAAATTTTGCTGCTCTGCACCTTTGAACCGTTGCATCTTTATAAAAAAAATCCGCTCCTAAATTTTAGAAGCGGATCAATTAAAAACTAAAAAAAATTCTCAAAAAAAAACTAAGCCATCACTAAAATAGATCAGGATTATAGCCAAAATAAGGCATGGTTTGTTCGTTAAAAATAACGCCATACTCTTCTAATTCTTTTAAAATAGGCAAATACACTTCTTTATTTATAGGAAGCTGTACGCCTGGAGTTGTGATTTTTCCATTTAAAATTAATAAAGTTGCCATTGCAACAGGCAATCCAACCGTTTTTGCCATTGCCGTATAGGTTTGATCGTCGCCAATGCAAACCATTTTTGAGTCGATTTGCTTGTTTTTATCATTCAATTCATAACCAAATTTGTGGTACATCACAATCATATCTTTATCATCTGGTTCAAGTGTCCAGCTGTCTGAAAGTATTTTTTCTAAAATTTGAGCCGGAGTTGCATTAGGAAGATTTACTTTTTTGTTGGGATTGAATAAATCAAGTTCCAACAGTTTATCCCACATAATATCATCCTGATCGATTTTTAAAATCAATCTAGTTTTAATTTCGACAGAATCTGTTGGGTGATACGGCAAAAATGAATTTGTAAACTGACGATAACTCATGTTTTCAGAATCTTCCATGATATAACTATCGTCTGTCATGCCTAATTGTACAAACATATTCCAGGCTTTCGAGAAACCAACTCTTCTGATGGTTCCTCTGTATAAAGTCAGAATGTCATCTAAACCGTAAATTGATCTGTATTTTAAGGAATCACGATTTGAGTAAGCCTCAAATTTTCCATAACCTTCAACTTCGAGAAATTCAGTTCTGCGAAATAAAGTTCCATACGGAATGTATTTATAAGTACCTTCCTGAACAAATTTAGCCGCGCCGCCTTGTCCTGCTAAAACCACATTTCTTGGCGCCCAGGTAAATTTGTAATTCCACAGATTGTTATCACTTTCCGGAGCAACCAACCCTCCACAAAAAGATTCAAAAAGCAGCATTTTACCGCCTTTTGCTCTAATTTCGTCAATGACTTTCATGGCGCTCATGTGGTCGATTCCCGGATCAAGACCAATTTCGTTCATGAAAATCAAATTGTTTTTTATAGCTTCTTCGTTTAACGATTGCATGGCATCACTAATGTATGATGCTGTTACAAGATGTTTTTTAAACTCTAAACAATCTTTTGCAATTTCGATATGTAAATGAGCCGGCAACATCGAAATAACAATTGAGGCTTTTTCTATGGCAGCTTTTCTTTCTTCTGTCTCAAAAATATTTAAAGCAATTGGAGTTGCATTGGGATGATTTTGTGTCTTTTTTTCGGCCAAAGCCAAAGATAAATCCGCCACAACCAAATGAAGGTTTTCACTTTCTGATTTTGATAACAAATACCGTATCAATGAAGAGGCTGACCTTCCGGCTCCAAAAATTAAAATGCTTCTCATATTTTATATTTATAACACAAATATATTAAATTGTTATAAATATAACAATCAAATTAATTCAAAAAAATCAAATCTTTTTTATTTCAGATAAAATACTAAAGAATTCTTTTTCGTGAAAACATTTTGATAAAGTAGAAAAGCTTTTCCAATAGTTTGAAGTATTTTTGTATTCAAATTGAAAGTTATAGAAAATATGAAAAGAAAAATTATCCTTACTGGTGCTTTTATAGGAATGTTGGCTATTATTTTAGGGGCTTTTGGAGCGCATTTGCTTAAGAAATATTTATCTGTCGAGCAATTGGTGACTTTCGAAACCGGCGTTCGTTACCAAATGTATCATGCTTTCTTTTTATTTTTTCTTTCTACAAGAAAAGAGCTTTCTCAAAAAACGGTAAAAACCATATATAATTTAGCAGTTGCCGGTGTAATTTTATTTAGCGGATCGATCTATTTATTAGCTACAAAAAATCTTACAGTTTTCGATTCAAAAATTATCGTATTCGCAACACCTTTGGGTGGATTTTTATTAATTCTCGCTTGGTTGGGATTATTTGTTAGTATTTTGAGGCAAAAATCATAAAATACCGAATAAAAAATTCTATCTAAAAATTAATCTTTAATTTTGTCTCATAAATAACATAAAACATTACTTATGTGAGTTTTTATTGCTTTTTATCAATATTGATAAAAAATATAACAATTCAATATCTTTATGCTAACTGCTTAAAGTTCAAAGTAAAATATGTTTGTGCAATAAAAAAATAATATACACAACTACAAATTTATGGACACTAACACACTTTTCACGCAATCGATTTCGCTTTCTGAATTAGGAATTGAAAATGCCAAGATTCACTATCAATTATCTGCAGACGAATTGCATGCAATTACAGTGCAATCAGGACAAGGTGTTGAGAACTCTACAGGAGCGCTGGCAATTAATACAGGTGAATTTACAGGACGATCTCCACAAGATCGTTTTATAGTAAGAGACAGAATAACAGAAGATAAAGTTTGGTGGGGAAATGTAAATATTCCGTTTTCATCAGAAGCTTTTGAAAAATTATATAATAAGGTAACTCAGTTTTTATCGAATAAAGAAGTATTTGTTCGTGATGCCTATGTTTGTGCAGATCCAAATTATAGATTGAATGTTCGTGTGGTTACAGAAACAGCTTGGTCTAATTTGTTTTGTTACAATATGTTTTTAAGACCGGAAGATTCTGAATTAGCCAACTTTACACCAGAATGGACAGTCATTTGTGCACCAAGTTTTATGGCAGATCCTGCTGTAGACGGAACACGTCAGTCAAATTTTGCTATTTTAGATTTTACTAAAAAAGTGGCCTTAATTGGCGGAACGGGTTACACAGGAGAAATGAAAAAAGGAATTTTTTCTGCTTTGAACTTCATTTTACCGGTTTTCGAAAATACATTACCAATGCACTGCAGCGCCAATGTTGGTGAAGCTGGAGATACTGCGATTTTCTTCGGATTATCAGGAACAGGAAAAACAACTTTATCTGCAGATCCTGATCGTAAATTAATAGGTGACGACGAACACGGCTGGACGGCTGAAAATACTGTTTTCAATTTTGAAGGTGGTTGCTACGCAAAAGTAATTAACTTATCTGAAGAAAATGAACCGGATATTTTTAGAGCGATCAAAAAAGGAGCGCTTTTAGAAAATGTGGTTTTCAAAGCGGGAACAAACGAAGTAGATTACGATGATATTTCTATCACTCAAAATACACGTGTAAGTTATCCAATAACTCATATTGATAATATTCAACCGGGATCTATTGGGCATAATCCTAAAAATATATTTTTCTTAACGGCAGATTCTTTCGGGATTTTGCCTCCAATCTCAAAATTGACTCCAGGTCAGGCAGCTTACCATTTTATTTCTGGATATACTGCAAAAGTTGCCGGAACCGAAGCGGGAGTTACAGAACCACAACCTAACTTTTCGGCTTGTTTTGGAGCGCCATTTATGCCTTTGCACCCAACTCGTTATGCTGAAATGCTGACTAAAAAAATGAAAGATGCCGATGTAAAAGTTTGGTTGATCAACACTGGCTGGACAGGCGGAGCATACGGAACAGGAACGCGTATGAAGCTAAAATACACCCGTGCCATGATTACCGCTGCATTAAACGGAGAATTAGACAACGTTGAATTTAAAAATCATGAAGTATTTGGAATTGCAAAACCACAATCTTGCCCGAATGTACCAAGTGAAATTTTAAATCCAAGAAATACTTGGGAAGATCCTGAGTTATACGATAAAAAAGCAATCGAATTGGCTCAGAAATTCAAAGCGAATTTTGCCAAATTTGAAGAGTTTGCCAACGCTGAAATTTTAGCGGGTGCGCCTAAAACAGAATAAGGAAGATTACTAATTCAAATTTAAAAAGCTGTTCAGTGATGAACAGCTTTTTTTTGGGTTTTCAGTTTTTTTAGTCTCAGTCTCAGTGGCAGTTTTCAGTCTTAGTTACAGTTTTTAGTCACGTTTGGTTTTGTTTGTCCGGCTGAGCGGAGTCGAAGCCCACGCAAAGCACTTCGACATCGATTTTCAAGTATTGTAATGTTATTTAGTTTGTGGCTAATCGTTGCGGGGCTTCGACTCCGCTCAGCCTGACAAACCAGACTGAAAACTGCGACTGAAAACTGAAAACTATTTCTTAGAATCTATACGTTTCTGCATTAAATCCCAGGCATAATAATGAAAAGTCATTCCGTTGCTCATGGCTACGAAAAGTCCGTTTTGGTATTTTCCTCCTAAGTTTACGCTGGTTACATCGGCACCATCGCATTCTATAGTTGAAGTTGGAATTTCTGCCAGTAAAGGATATTCGTTCGGATTTCCTTTTGTGCCTTCTCTCGGGTAAACCATAAAAGTATTGGCTTGTTGGTTGGATACTAAAATATATCCCGTAGAATCTGTTTTTTTATAAATCGCGATTCCTTCGTTGTCTGCTTTAAAACCAGTTTTCCCAAAAAGAGCCAATTCTTTATTATCGTTTAAAGCAGGATCAGCTTTGTATTTTCTGATTCCGAATTGTTCGTCGCAGTACAAAACAGTTCCCAATTCATTATCCACTGCAATGGCTTCGATTTCTTTTTTTCCGCTATAAGCACCAAATTTTCTAACCACTTTTGCAGTTGCAAATTTCCCTGCGCCAGAAAGTTCATATTGCCATAAATAACTTCCAGAAGGTCCTGATTTTCTTCCTACAACAGCAAAAATCTTCTTGTCGCTTGGACGCGTGTACAAAGCAATTCCCATTGGATCGCGCAATTCTTCGCCTTCAAAAACCGGGATTCCGCCATTGTCAATTGGGTTTAAATCAGGTAAACTAAAAATTCTGATTTTATTGCTTTCGCGTTCTGTTGTAACGGCAACATCTACTTTTTTTCCATCAATTAATAAACCGTAAGCGATATCAACATTATTTGGACGCTTTAAAGGAATCGATTTTTTAAGGATTTTTCCATTCAAATCAAAAGCATACAAACCGCCGTCTGTATCTTTATCTGTTCCCACAATAATACTTTTTGAAGCATCTGTTGGGTGAATCCAGATGGATGGATCGTCAGTATCATGAGGTAAAACTTGGGTAATCGCTGTTGGTTTTACAGCATTTGTGGCAACGGGAGCTAATTTATCGTCTTTACAGGCTGTTAATAAAGCGCTTAAAAGTAAAAAAGCGAGTATAGATTTATGTTTCATTATGATTTTCATTTAATAAAATTAGACAGAACCGTTAAGTCCTGTCTAATTTAAGAATTTTATAAATTGATTATTACAAGTCAAACTTCAGACCGAAATTATATCTCGCCTGATAGAATTCTGCTTGTTTAGTATGCGCTTCTACACCTTGGTAGTAACGTAATGGTTGGTTGGTTAAGTTGTTGGCTTCGGCAAAAATGCGAAGGTGCGACGTAATTTTATAAGAAGCATTTGCATCTAAGAAAAATTGTTTGTCATAATAACTGTCTTTATAAGACTCTGAACCTAATTCATCTAAATAATCAGAAGTAAAATTGGTTGAAATTCTGGCAGAAAAACGTTTGTTTTCCCAAGACAATGATCCGTTAAACATGTGCGGCGTTGTGCCCGGAAGACTAATGTCGTTTCTTTCGTTTCCGTCTTCATCGGCAATTCCTTTTGCTTTAGATTTTGTGTACGTATAGTTCAGATAAATACCAAAACCTTTCAAAAATTTCCCTGGCAAGAAATCTAACTGACGTTGAAAAGCAACTTCAAAACCGTAAACATCAACGACATCTCCGTTTCTTGATTGTACAAACGACCAGTTTTCGCCAACCGGAATGGGGTTTGCCTGATTAGGAAAATCTGCAGCAAATTTTGCATCCGTATATTGATTGTCACTGTAATTGTAAATGAAATCATTTAATCTTTTGTAGAAAACACCTCCGGAAATTAATCCAACAGATTTGAAATAATTCTCGGCCATGAAATCATAATTGTAGGAGTACGTTGCATCAAGATCCGGATTTCCTGCTGTGATTTCTTTATCTGCAGCAATATTGTTTACATAAGGCGCAAGTGCATAATAGTTTGGTCTTGCCAAAGCAGTAGTTGCTGCAGCTCTTAAAACTAAATCTTTAGTTGCATTATATTGAAACGAAATACTTGGTAAAACGTTTGTATAAGCATTTGTCGTATTGATTTTGCTTTCTAATTCTTCCTCATCTAAAACGCGATTTCCGGTATAATCGATGTGGGTATTCTCTACACGGAAACCTAAAACCATCGAAAGTTTATCATTAAAATCCTGATCCCACCTTACATAAGCCGCATAAATGTTTTCTTTAGCATTATAATTTACCGCTAAAAATTCTGCAGGATCTGCTTCTTTATCAAATAATGCTGGATTATTCAAATCAAGACTTCCTAAGAAACTTGCCGAAGCAAAAGTTCCCGGAACATATTTACTTCCCGGATTGAAGTTTTTTCCGTCATAAACACTGGTTGGAATTTCAGATAATAAATCCATTCCGCCGTTAATTGGTTCGTAAGAATAGAAAACATTATTTCTTTCTTTTTCCTTCATTCTCAAACGAAGTCCGGTTCTGATTCTTCCTTTTTCAGCAGCAATAATCGAGAACGGAAAACGAATGTTTACCTTCGCACCAAATTCACTTTCGCTAGTTTCATCTGTGTTTTCTGTAACCGAATTAAATTCGAATTGATCGACAGCTTCTCCGCTTGGTGTAACCAAAGGAAATCTCAAATCAGATAAATCCTGAAACATTTCCAATCCTGTCTGACGGTATTCGATATAACGTTCTCCCGGACGATATTCCCTGGCTTTTGCGTAATTGGCAGACCAGTCTAAATCTAATTTTGAATTGATTAAATGCTCTCCGCGAAGAGAATAATTTTGAACTCTTTGATCTTCTAATCTTCTGTTTTTGTTTCTGCTGCTGTCAACTCCGCCTTTTGTCTGGCGTTTTACACGACCTTCAAAACCAGTAATAGTTTCACCATCGTAAATGGCTTCAATATCATCATAAGTTGTTCTAAAACGGTTTTCTCTGTCGTCTCTCCAGTTATAAATTGCATTGGCAAAAATGGTGTTATTTTCGTCAAATTTATAATCCAAAGCAACAGAACCGCTGCGGCGAATACGCTGAACATCATATTTTCTAATTTCAGAAGCCTGAACAAATTCATTTCCAAAATCATCTTTTACCCATTCATTCTCCACATCATCAGAACCATAATTTACATTGTTGTAAGATCCGCTAAAAACAGCTCCTAATTTATTGTCAAAAAAACGATTTCCGTACACCAAACCTGCTGTATAAGTGGCATGTTCACGAATTGGCATAAAACCTCCCGCAAGCGTTGCCGAGATTCTTTCGCCGTTTGGAGTTGCTCTTGTAACTAAATTTACAGAACCTCCAATAGCATCTGCATCCATATCTGAAGTCAGCGTTTTATTTACTTCGATAGTCGAAATCATATCAGACGGAATCAAATCCATTTGAACATTTCTGTTATCTCCTTCTGCAGATGGAATTCGGTCTCCATTTAAAGTTACCGAGTTCAACGACGGAGCCAAACCTCTGATAATAATATTACGCGCTTCACCCTGATCGTTTTGCATCGTGATACCTGGAACACGCTTTAAGGCGTCACCAACATTGGCATCCGGAAAACGACCCACCTGATCTGATGAAATTACGTTTCCAATGTTTTTGCTGTTTTTTTGTTGATTTAATGCTTTGGCCTGACCTTTTAAAATGTCTCCAACAACAACCTCATTCAACTCAGTTCCCGAAGTTTTAAGCGCAAAATCAAGAACGTTATTTTTGCCTTGTTCTACAGTAATTTCGTGTGTTATTGGCGTATATCCAATATATTTTACCGTAACCTGATATGTTCCAATATTGATATTAAGCAATTCAAATCGGCCATTGTAATCTGAAACCGTGTATTTGTTGTCACCAACAATTTGAATCATGGCTCCTGGCAAAGGTAATTTGTCATCGGCGTCTAATACCTTTCCGGATATTATGGCCTTTTGAGCATAACCTGATAAGGTTAATAAAAAGAATGTTACTACTAAATAAAAATTTTTCATTGTGTTTGGTTTGTTTTGCTGCGAAACTAGAACCTTTGTATTACTAAAACCATTGGAAAAAATTAATATAATGTTATGATTAATCCTTCAAAACAGAATCTTATTAATCTTTAAATAACATCTAAACTTCAAATAATTGATTTACAACTAAAAACAAATCAACTATTTACATGAGAATTAAATTTTTGGCGTTAAATTTGCCTTATCAATCAATCAAAAATCATCAATCATGTTAAAACAATTTTTTATTCTTTGTTCGGGAGCCGACAGAGATGTACTCGAAGGCTGTTCAGAAGGCGAACAAACCAAATATGTTGGTATTGGCGCCACCGTTTTTTTTACCGCAGTTATGGCTTTTCTTGCCAGTGCTTATGCACTTTTTACTGTTTTTGACTCTCTTTATCCGGCTTTAATTTTTGGGTTTGTATGGAGTTTACTAATTTTTAATTTAGACCGGTTTATTGTTTCGACAATTAAAAAAAGAGATCGTTTTATGGATGAATTCCTGCAGGCGACTCCCAGAATTATATTGGCGATTATTATTGCAATTGTAATTTCTAAGCCTTTGGAGATTAAAATTTTCGAAAAAGAAATCAATACCGTTTTATTGAAAGAAAAAAACGAAATGGAATTGGCCAATAAAAAACAAGTTGGCAATTATTTCAAATCTGATTTGGATAAAAATAAAGCTGAAATTGCTTCTTTAAAAGCTGATATTCTAACTAAAGAGAAAGAAGTAAACGCACTTTATTCAACTTATATTACCGAAGCCGAAGGAACTACAGGAACAAAAAAACTGGGTAAAGGTCCGGTTTATAAGGAAAAACGCGAGAAGCACGACGCATCTTTAAAAGAATTGGCAGCATTAAAAACAACAAACGAAGCTAAAATTGCCGAAAAAGAAAAAACAGGTAAACAATTGCAGGCTGATTTAGATAAAAAAGTATCGCAGACACAGCCAATCATTGAAGGTTTTGATGGTTTAATGGCGCGTATTAATGCGTTGAATAAATTGCCGTGGCTGCCGTCATTTTTTATTATGCTGTTGTTTTTGGCAATTGAAACTTCTCCGATTATAGCCAAATTACTGGCTCCAAAAGGCGAATTTGATTTTAAACAAGAGGAAGCCGAAACCGCAATGAAAGCAACTTTGGCACAAAATAAATACCAGCGTGAATTGTTAGTAAAAACCAGCGCCGAAATGCACGACAGAGTGTATGCTGATATTGCCGGAGATAAAAATCTCTACGATCTGCAACGTAAAAAAGCAACGGAATTATTAGAATTACAAGCGCATAATTTTGTAGAAAAACAAAAAGCGACGTTTTAGCTTAACCGCAAAGTTCGCAAGGATTTACCCTAAGAGCGCAAAAGCATAAAAAAACCATCAGTCAAACTGATGGTTTTTTCTTTTTATAAACTTTGCGAACCTTGCGTAAATCCTTGCGAACTTTGCGGTTATAAAATTTTACATATAGCTCAATATCTCTTTTTTGAACGCATCATATTCACCTTGCATGATTAATCCGTTGTCCAATAGTTTTTTATAATTCTGTAATTTGTCAAAAAGTTCTTCTTTTGATAATTCACTTAATTTACGATCTCCGGTTGGTGCCTGAGGCTGAATTGGTTCGTAAGTTTCCGTGTAAGAAGGTGTTGTTGCCGGCATAATTTCGGCATAATTGGTTACTTCTTCCGTTTCTATTTCTTCAATTGCGTCTTCAATTTCCGGTTCTGCAACAGGTTCAGGTTGAGCAGCTTCTATTGTTGGAGCAGAGATAACAACAGGATTTTTAAGTAAATCTAATTGTTCTTTTGCGTAAGTATATATTTTTCTGGCCTGAATTTTAGGAATATAATCAATTGAAATCGACAAGTCTGTATTCGTGTTGAATGAAAATTCAGAACCCAAAATATTTTCTTTTACAAAAGCCGCCGCGACATTATCCCAGGTATAATCTGTAAAATCCATTGAAAGACCCAGATTTTTAGGTTGGCAAATGATAATTCGTTTGTTTGTTAATACAATACTATCAGGAAAAACAGTAATTGCCGGTTTTTTTTGAACCGCAATATATCCAATTTCTTCACCTTTCATCAATAAATCATTGAGTTTTGAAGTGATTTTTTCAATCGCTTTTGGATCTTGTTCTTCGTTTAGAAATTTTTTAAATTGTTCTTTCATGGGTGATAAAATTGCTAAGGTTTGTTGTCTTACGCTGCAAATGTAATGCCTAATTTTCTAATTCAATAATTTCATTCTGAATTTTCTTTGTCAAACTTTTGAAAACCAATTCATACGAATGATCAATAAGTTCTTTTACAAAAGCTGTTGGTAAATTTCCGTTTAAAGCAATTGTATTCCAATGTACTTTACTCATATGAAAACCCGGTTTTATCTCGTCATATTCAGCACGTAATTCCTGAGCACGTTCAGGATCACATTTCAAATTGACTGCCTGCTCGTTTTTCTCCCATTGTGAAAGGGAAGATAAAGCAAATATTTTTCCGCCAACTTTAAAAACCAAAGTATCTTCATCAAAAGGAAAATGTTCTGTTGTGCCTTTTCTCGAAAGGCAATATTCGTAAAAAGTTTCTAAATTCATGTTCTGTTTATTTACCAATTTCACCTAAATGAGTGTATTTAAAACCTTGTTCATATTTCAGTCCATAACCAAACATTCGATCCATTGCCGAATGCGAAAATAAGATTAGACCAACAAGCTGCAATGATTCTAATTTTAGATAACAGCCTGTTAAATAAATTAAAACAGCAATTCCTCTGTGATGAAATATATTATACATAAAAGCTCCGGTTTTATTATTAAAAGTGTAACCCAGCATCGAAAAATCGGGTGCGAGAATCAAAACCAAAAACCACCACCATTGATAATTAAGGAGACTAAATAAATAGATTCCGAGAATAAATAAACCAACTTCTTCTAATTTAATAACTGTTTTCATAGTTTTTTTTCCATCATTTTTTCAGGATGTTCTAAAGGTTTAAAACCAAATTTCTCGTATAAAAAATGCGCATCTGTTGTTGCCAAACGCCAAATTTTAATGTCTTTTAAAAGCGGTTCCTTCATCATATTTTCAATTAAAATCGACGAATAACCTTTACCGCGATGCTCTTCTGTTATAAAAACATCCATAACGTAACCAAAAACTACATAATCTGTAATGACACGTGCAAAACCAATTTGATTGTCATCTAAATAAATCCCAAAACAAACCGAAGCATCAATTGTAGTCTGCACTTCCTCAATAGTCCGGCCGGCAGCCCAATAAATATCTTTTAAAAAATTTTGTATAAACGGAACATTCAGTTTGGTTTTATCGGTCGAAACGGTAATCTTATTCATGATTTTCGGAAGCATTATTATATTCAAAAATACTTATATAATATTTAGTTTTGCTACAAATTTCACAAAGCTTTGCGGACTTCGATTGTGCAAACACAACTTAAATCTTAGTGAACTCTGCGAGAAATCTTTGTGTTCTCTGCGTTAAAAAACAATGATGGGAGGTTAAAAAAATAATGTTTCTCTACATCATCTAGCATGATGTAATACTTATTTGTTTTATTGAAACGCATTTAAACACATAGTTTATTTCATTACATTTTGATTTTAGAATCAATTTTTTCAATCGGTTTACTAATAAATTCAGGTGCATCAAAACGGTAGCCAAAATACAATAATCCGTAGACTTTACCATTTGTAATTACCGTTGTTTTATCCTCATTATACGAACTGTCGTCGAAGTTTAAACTTGCGCCACAAAGTATGCGATTACAATTATAACCTATTTTAATTCCGCCTTCAATGTTCCGGGTAAAGTATGTATTCTTTTCAATAGTTTCAACTTCTGAATCAACACTTTTATCATGTAAAAATTTCACACCAATCGAAGGCGACAAATGTGGAGCAATATAAAAATTTTTATGAATAATAAAGTTGTAATAATATCCCGCGGCTAATCTAACATCGAATTCTTTTTGTTTCCCGTTAAGATTGTCGAATTTCGAAAGAATTCTGTTATAACTATAAATCAGCGATGGAATAAAACTTCCGGCACTCTTTTTTTGCCATTCGGTGAACGAAGTGATACTTTTAAGAGAGAATTTTGGATTAAAAAGATACGATGTCGACATTTCGTATTGCACTGTTTTAAAATCTGGAAACTTAAGATAAGCATCTTTTCCTTCCACCCAATTTGGATCAAATTCAGACATATTGGCGACATAATATCCTCTCGTTTTACTAAACGAAGCCGTTTGAAGCCATCTTCCTAAAAAGAAACGGAAGTTATAATCAGAAAAAGAAGATTTTCCTTTTAGATCTTCATCTTTATTTCCGCCAAAAAACTTCGGATAAAAACCATAACTGAAGCCGATAAATTTATAATCGATACTTAAAAAAAGTTTGTAACTATTATTGGTTTCAAGATCCAGATTTGGACCATTTTTATTGGTCAGTAAATAAGCATCATTTTGAGTGCTTACATTTGCGCGAACCATTATTTTATCCGGATAATAAATAAAATTGACGGTATCTTTTTCTGATTTATTCTGACTAAATAATTTGGCAGGGCTGAAAACAAAAATCAGAAATACGCATGTAAAAATGGTATTCTGGTTCATTCGATTTAAACTTTGTTTCGTGGCCGTTTTCAATGCAGCTAATTAAGCATTAGTAATTATAAAGCTACTAATTTAAAATTAATTATCAGCAATTTATCCAAAGTTTGCGATCGAATACAAAACAGGTTTACTCGGACTTGCATCGTTTTCGAAAGAAGCGATTTGTAAGTTTAACAGATAATCTCCATCTTCAATTTCATTCGGTACAAAAATCATTTCTGTAATTGTAGCTTCAAAACGTGCATCTTTTTTTAAATTGTGTGTATCTTTTACGTTCCAAAAAGCTTTGTGTGCCAATAATT
Source organism: Flavobacterium sp. MMLR14_040 (assembly GCF_033657265.1). Lineage (NCBI taxonomy): Bacteria > Pseudomonadati > Bacteroidota > Flavobacteriia > Flavobacteriales > Flavobacteriaceae > Flavobacterium > Flavobacterium sp. MMLR14_040. The sequence continues at coordinate 469,198 of NZ_JAWVWO010000003.1, forward strand.
TTCCTTCGTCATGTTCTTTGTCCACACTTGGCAAATCGATTAATAAATGCTGAATTTCGCTTTCGCGGATGAAAATCGCTGCTTCTTCAGACAAATACGGCGGATTTGTATTCGAGTATTTTCTTGACTTTTTATCCTTTTGGTTTGGAAGTGTTCGAATTATTAAAGCCTCGTTTGTCCCACTGAGCGGAGTCGAATTGCTCATTGCTTTCTCAACTTGACTTTTAGTAATTATCAAGTCTTCTCCAACTTTTTCAGGTTCAATTGTAATCAGTTTTGCAAAAAAGAAAAACTGTTTTAAAGATTGGTTAATGCTATAAAAATCATTCGTAATATGCCCCAGACATTCCGTATGCGTGCCATGCCCATGCGGATTAAAGAAAATATTATTGAAATTAGTTGATGATTTTCCTTCGGAAACTTTTCCAATCCAATCTCCAAAAACAACGGGTTCAATAACCGGTTTTTCGATATACCAGGCAATTGGGTTTTCGTCTGTATTGGTTAATGAGATTGAAATATCAATTGGTTTTGATAGGTCGATTTCGAAGTTGTTGATTTTTGCTAACACAAATTTGGTTTTTATGCCGCAAAGACGCTAAGTCACAAAGTTCAAATAATTTGTGCCTTAGTGCCTTCGAGGCTAATTTTATTCTTCCAAATTTAAGTAAAAGAGATCACTTGCAATTCCATCCGTTAAAAATTTTCCTTTTGCAGTTGGTTTTAGAATATTATTTTCGATGAAAAGCAAATCATCGCTTAAAAATTTCTGAGCTTGTTTTTGCAGATAATCCAGATATTCCAAACCAAATTCCTTTTCAATTCTTTCTAACGAAACGCCCCAAATAGTTCGTAATCCCGTCATAATATATTCGTTATAGCGATCAGATTTCGATAGAATTTCGGTTTCGATTGGTAAAATATTATCCTGAATTGATTTTAGATAAAGTGAATTATTGGCAATATTCCAGCCTCTTTTTTCACCATCATAACTATGTGCCGAAGGACCAATGCCGATATATTTTTTGCCCAGCCAATATGCGGAGTTGTTTTTTGAGAAGTAGTTTTCTTTTCCAAAATTCGATAATTCGTAGTGAATAAACCCATTTTTTTGAAGTGTTTCGACCAAAATCATAAAGTGATTTGAAGCTACTTCGTCTTGCGGTTCAGCAATTTTTCCGGTATCAATTAGTTTTTTTAAAGCCGTTTTTGGTTCAACAGTCAAAGCATAACTCGAAATATGCGGAATACCAAAACTCAAAGCCGTTTCAATATTCTGTTTCCACATTTCGTCGCTCATTCCGGGAATTCCGTAAATTAAATCAAGCGAAATATTATCAAAATATTTAGTAGCTTCTTTTAAACAATTTATGGCTTCCGCCGAATTATGCGCGCGATTCATCATTTTTAAGTCCTCTTCATAAAAAGACTGAATTCCGATGCTTAAGCGGTTTATCGGACTTTTTGATAATTCTAAAATTCGTTCTGAAGACAAATCATCAGGATTAGCTTCCAGCGTAATTTCGGGATTTTCGACAACATTATAGTTTTTGTAAACTTCAGCAATTAAAAAGTTGATTTCTTCATTACTCAAAACAGATGGCGTTCCACCGCCAAAGTAAATGGTTTCTACAATTTCATTCGAAAACTCATTTTTACGAATAGAAATTTCCTTGGCTAAAGCCAAAACCATTTCGTCTTTCTTTTTCATCGAAGTTGAAAAATGAAAATCGCAATAATGGCAAGCCTGTTTGCAAAAAGGAATATGAATATAGATACCTGACATTTTTAATTAGATAATTAGTCAATTTGATAATGAGATAATGTAATGTTGAATGTTTAAATTATACAATTAGTTATTCTCAATTTAAGAATTATCTAATTTTCTAATTGACACATTTTCTCATTTACGAATTTTGTCTTCATTCTGTTTCACAAAAGAATCCCAACCCGAATAACTTTTCCCTGCAACAATTTTTCCCGAATTAAAAAAGTGACAAACCGCTGCCGCCAAACCATCAGTTGAATCGAGGTTTTTAGGTAATTCTTTTAAGCCTAAAAGTTGTTGGAGCATTTTGGCAACTTGTTCTTTACTGGCGTTTCCGTTTCCGGTAATCGCCATTTTTATCTTTTTAGGTTCGTATTCAGTAATTGGAATATCTCTTGAAAGTCCCGCTGCCATTGCCACGCCTTGTGCGCGTCCAAGTTTAAGCATCGATTGTACGTTTTTACCAAAGAAAGGAGCCTCAATGGCAATTTCGTCCGGATGATGCGTCTCGATTAATTCGATGGTACGCTCAAAAATGATTTTTAATTTCTGATAATGATTATCGTATTTGGACAATTGCAACTCATTAAGCTGTAAAAATTCCATTTTTTTATTGATTACTTTAATCAATCCAAAACCCATGATCGTAGTTCCCGGGTCGATACCTAATATGATGCGTTCTTTTGTCATTTTTGTTACAGGTTACACAGAGATTCACTAAGTAAGCACAGAGATTCACAAAGTTTGTTTTTAATCTCTCTGTGCAACTTTGCGGCTGCTTTGCGAATCTTTGTGAAATAGCTTTTTCGCAATAGTTTCCTTTACTTTGCAGCATGATTTCAATTCCTCACAAAGCTAAGCAATTCCTTGTTCTTCTAGTCAAACTTTTGATCGTAGGAGGTGCATTTTACTTTATTTATAATCAGTTGGCGAATAACGACAAACTCGACTGGCAAAAATTCATTACACTGTTTCGTAAAAATCAGTCGGTTTTAGGAATTGGATTTATATTGCTTTTGAGTGTTTTAAATCGATATTTTGAAATTTTAAAATGGCAGAATCTCGTCAAAGTCATTCATGAAATTTCATTAGGCGAAGCAACAAAACAAGTTCTCGCGGCACTTACAGCCGGAATTTTTACGCCAAACGGGGTAGGAGAGTATGCCGGAAAAGCATTGTATTACCCAAAGTCTGAAGCAAAAAGAGTAGTTTTCCTGAACTTAATCTGCAACGGAATCCAGATGATTTTAACGGTTTTATTTGGAACAATTGGCTTGTTATTTCTCGGATATTGGAAATGGGTTTTGGGAATAATCGCAATATCTTTTTTCTTTATTTTATTTTCTGTACTCTTTAAAAAGATTAAAATAAAAGGATATTCCATTGAAAAACTGATTCATAAAATCAATGAAATCCCAAAACCAATCCACCAAAAAAATATCTTTTTAGGCATATTGCGTTATTTGGTTTTCTCGCATCAATATTATTTTTTGTTTTTGGCTTTTGATGTCGATTTGCCTTATTTTACTTTGATTGCAACCATTGCTGTTGTTTATTTTTTGGCTTCATCATTGCCTACTTTTCAATTTTTGGACTTTGCTGTAAAAGGGAGCGTCGCGGTTTATTTCTTCGGAATTTTAAACGTAAACGAATGGATCGTCGTTTTTATAAGTACATTGATGTGGTTCTTAAACGTGGTTTTGCCCGTTGTTTTAGGAAGTTATTATGTGTTGAATTTCAAAACTTCTCAAACGACCCAAATAAATGATTAATGAAAATAGAGCAACCGCATTTATTTGATTAGAGATTGCATAGTCCCTACGGGACAAATTTTCAAGGTGTCAAACTATGTTACCAATATATAATCTCTACGAGATACTCCGTTAGGAGTTAAATATTGGTAGAAAATAGAAGAGAAACGCCCTTTAGAATGTCCCATAGGGACTACATTTGTTGATAAAATAATTTTAAGCCAAAGTTATGACAGCCCTTATTCTAAATATAATTCTAGTTATTTATGTATCTGGCATTTCTTTGCTTATTTATGGTTTTACACGAATAAAAATATATCAGAAAACAGATTTTAAACCGAAAACCAGTTTTACAATTATAGTTCCATTTAGGAATGAAGAGGAGAATTTACCTAAACTTTTAGACAGCTTGGCAAAACTAAATTATCCAAATAATTTATTTGAAGTCATTTTGGTGGATGATAGCTCTAAAGAAAAGTTTCAGGTTTCAGGTTTCAAGTTTCAGGTTAGCTTAATTGACAACATAAGAATTTCAAATTCACCTAAAAAAGATGCCATTTCAACGGCCATGCAACACGTAAAAACCAATTGGGTTATTACGACCGATGCCGATTGTATTGTGCCTCAAAATTGGCTTTTAACGTTTGATAATTACATTCAGGAAAACAATGTTTCCATGTTGGCGGGAGCGGTTTCTTATCAATGTGAAAATTCATTTCTGCATCATTTTCAGCAATTGGATTTAACCAGTTTACAAGGAGCCACAATTGGAAGTTTCGGAATAAAAAAAGCATTTATGTGTAACGGAGCCAATCTTGCTTACACAAAATCATTGTTCGAAAAACTGAACGGCTTTAGTGGAAATAATAAAATTGCAAGCGGCGATGATGTTTTTTTACTGCAGAAAGCCGCAGATTTATTTTCTGATGAAGTTCATTATTTAAAAGCTAAAGAAGCGATTGTTTTAACCAAACCAACTGAGAACTGGAAATCCCTGTTTCATCAAAGAGTGCGCTGGGCAGCAAAAACAAGTTCCTATCAAAGCACTTTCGGGAAATTTTTAGGATTAATCGTTTTCTTTGGAAATCTAAGTTTTGTTATTGGATTTGTATTCTTGATTTTCGGAATCTGGTCCTGGCAAGTTTTAGTTTTATTTGTTTTGCCTAAATTTATTATAGACTTTGTTTTGCTTTACCTGACAAACCAGTTCTTAACAAATACAAGATTGCGCTATTTATTTTTGAGTAGTTTATTCTACCCTTTTTTCAGCACGTGCGTAGCTTTATATAGTTTGTTTGGTTCTTACGAATGGAAAGATCGACGATTTGTGAAATAAAACTATTTTTTTTCTTCTTTCGCCTTAATAATTATAGGTAAAATCAATTGTGTTTTTACCGGAACTCCACGTTTTATAGCAGGATTTACTTTTGGGAAATCAACTAAACGAGCCTGTAAAATACTATCAATTTTAATTGTATCATATGCTACCGAATCTTTAGAAAACTGAGGTTCAAATTTCATTGAAGAGTTAGGAAATATAGTTACTTTCACCTCAATTGTGTCAAGTTCAGGATATAGAATGGAAAGCGTATCAATATCTAATTTTTCCTGAATTAGCTGTGCCATTACTTCAAAAAAACATTGTTGGCGCAGTTTTTTGTCGCCTATTTTTTCACAATCAACAACCGACGGGAATTCGTCAACTTCTTTCCAATTGATAGATTTTAGTTCTTTTTGAAGTAATTCTTTTTCAGACGGAATCTGCTTCTCAAAGTATTGACAAGAACTAATAAATAGTAGGATTATAAAAAATGGGAACTGCTTCAAGATTATGATATTGTATTGAACTAATTATATTTATAAAAATACGATTATTTTTTTTGGTTAGCTTTATAATCTAGATATTCTTCATAGCTTTCAGAAAGCCATTTTTCTTTATTTTGTTCTGCAACTTCTTTTTGGTCAGGATACAATTTTGCCAACCGATCAGAAAAAGTAGCAATTTGAACAGTATAAGTATAGAATTCTGTTTTATTTAAAACTAAGTCGGGATTGTTTTTGCGCGAAAAATATTCAAAAAAAAGTGCATCAAATTCCTTCATAGAGAAATTTAAAACCTTTTTCTTATTACTTTTATATATGCTGTCCTGAAGTAATTGATCATCAACAGACAGCTTTTTGCTTTGCGCACTTACATTATTATTGATCATAAAGATCAAGGTGCACATAAAAAATAATTTAAAAATACTGTACATTGTCTAATTTTTCTGACGGTTTACAGGCAAATTTACAAAAAAATAAATGGATTTACTATTGTTAATACTCGGTTTTGTATGCGTAATTGTTGGTGTTTTTGGCAGTTTTCTACCTTTTTTGCCAGGACTTTCGAGCTGTTGGGTTGGTTTATTATTATTGTACCTTACAAAAGCTGTCGAAAATAATTATTGGATGTTAGGAATAACACTTTTAATTACAATAATAATTACAGTTTTAGATTATGTTATTCCCGCGCGCGGCACAAAAAAGTTTGGCGGAAGTTCCTATGGAGTTTGGGGAACAAACATTGGATTAATTGTTGGAATCATTGCTCCTATACCATTTGGAGTTATAATCGGGCCTTTTGTAGGCGCTTTTGTTGGAGAAATGATATACGATTCTAAAAATCACAGTCGTGCAATAAAAGCGGCAACAGGTTCGTTGCTGGGTTTTTTGGCTTCAAGCTTCATTAATTTCCTTTTTTGTATTATTTTTCTTGGCATTTTTTTAAATATAGTTTGGCAAAACAGATTTTTATTGTTTTAATCATCGAATTTATGTTAATATTTTTCCTATATTTTTAATATTTTTTAAAAAATAACTTTTTTTTAATTTATATTTTTTATTTCTTTTTGATTACGAAAGGGTTATGTTCATTGAGAC